>CAMARK010000124.1 GCA_945860205.1 Reyranella massiliensis 521
GACTACTCGGGCGCGGAAACACCCACCGCCAGCCTGAAGGGCCTGCGCATCTATATGGCTGAAGGCGATGCATCGCCAGCCGAGGTGCCGCCGCCACCCAGTCCGTGCAAATACTGGACGCGGCGCGGCATCGCCCAGTGGCTGGTGGAGCGGCTGGCCAACAAGACGAGCGCGCGATCAGGGGCTCACCGGGTTCTGGCCGTGCCGCCCGCCAGTGTCCGCGTCCTCCCGGATTGGCTACCAAATCGCCGACCTACTTTCGTCAAGTAACTAAGACGGCGGCCGGGACGCGCCCAGTGGCGGCGACGTGTTGCGATCCGGCCCGACTTTGCGGACATTGCGTCGATAGGGGGGGGCGACCGCTCTGGGGTCACCCTCAGGCCCTTTTCGTGGGGCTGGATGTGGGGCTGGGATCGACACCCCCTCAAAAAGTCCGATGCAATAAGCCTTTTTAGACACAGTGCGGCGTCCGCTGGGGACGCCAATCGAACCACCGGCCCTTGAGGATCCGCTACTCCGAAACGTGGACTTTACGTTTTGAGCGGAGTGTTCCATCATGGTCCCTGCTACTCGTTTCTTCATGGGGGATGATATCAATGTTGAAGTCACTGTTTGCCGTTATCGCGGCAGTATTGCTGCTGGGCGCTTGCGACGAGCCGCCGCCGCCGGCAGCCGCACCGCCGCCGCCGCCCGCACCGCCGACGTTTATGGTGTTCTTCGATTGGGACCGCTCGAACCTGTCGTCCCAGGCGCTGAACACGATCCAGCAGGCGGCCACTGCCTTTAAGACTCGCGGCGCCGCCCGCGTCACCGCAACCGGCCACACCGACACGTCGGGCCCGGAAGCCTACAACATGGCGCTGTCGCTGCGTCGTGCGAACACCGTCAAGGACGCCCTCGTCAAGGAAGGCGTGCCGGCAACGGCGATCACCACCGTCGGTCGTGGCGAAGCAGGCCTGCTCGTCCAGACGGGCGACCAAGTGCGCGAGCCGCAGAACCGCCGCGTCGAGATCGTGGTCATGGTGCAGATGGCTGCCTTCGACAAAGCCGCTTACTGCCAGGACTTGATGGCTTCGTGGCGGAAAACCAGCACCGCTTCGCCGGCTCAGGGCCCTGTCCCGGAGGCTATGGCCGATTGCACTGCCGGTCGGTATGACCGCGGCATCCCGGTCCTCGAGAAGGCGCTGACGGATTCACGGGTTGCGCTCCCCGCGAAGAAGATGTTGTAGAAGGCAGATAGGATTGATGGCCGGTCTCAGGGCCGGTCATCTCTTCAGAGAAAAGGCGGCCTCCGGGCCGCCTTTTTTGCGTTTGTGATTCGGCCTGTTTAGCCGCAGGTCACCGAATAGATGTGCTGGACTTCGCCGGGCAACGGCATGGCCTGCCACGTCTTGCCGGCGTCCTGCGTTCCGAACACTTCGCCATCATAGCGCGCGCCCATGTAGACCTGCGCGGCGTCACGCGGGTGCAAGCCGATCGACATGATGGTGCCATGGACCTGCACCTTGTCGAAGCGCTTCCAACTCTGCCCACCGTCTTCGCTGCGGTAGAGCCCGCCATCGTGACTGGAGGCTGCGACGCTCAGCGCCGAGTAGAGCGTGTTGGGTTCGACGGTCGAGGCCTTGACGTCGCGCCCGTAGGTGGTGGGCGAGAAGCGGCCGACCTGCATGTCCTGCCAGGTGCGGCCCTGGTCGGCACTGCGGAACAGTCCCATGCGCAGCGCCGCGATCACGGCATCGGGGTCGGCGGGATTGATGGTGACGGCATGGCTGTCGAGCATGCCCTCGGCCGTGGTGTCGCTCACGATCTTGCTCTGGAGATGGGGCTGCTCGGCGAGCTTGATCAGGCCGGCGCTGCAGTCGGACCAGGTCTCGCCCAGGTCGGTGCTGCGCATCACTCCGTTGATCTCGAGCGCGGCGAAGATCTCGTCGGGCCGCTTCGGATGCTGGGCCAGCCGCATCACCCGCGAAGCGAAAGGTCCCTTGCAGTGGGTCGCCATGCCGGGATTGGGCAGCTTGCGCCAGCTCTCGCCGCCATCGTCGCTGCGGTAGACGTCGATCGGCGAGGCGCCGGCAAAGATGCGCCTGGGATCGCGCGAATCGACCAGGAAGGACCAGACTTCCTTCTTGGCATCGGGGAAATGGGTCCGCCGGAAGGTCGCGCCAGAATCGGTGCTGCGCCAAACGCCATCGTTGGTGCCGGCGAACACGGTTGTCGGATCGCCTGGATGGACGAAGACCGTGAAGGTCTGGACGGTGCCCAGCACATGCTGCCAGTCGCCGCCTTTTGTGCCGCGTCGGAAGACGCCGACGCGGCCGGGATGATCTGGTTTTCCGAAATAGCCGGCAATGCCCACGTAGATGTTGGATTGATCGGCCATGACGGGATCCTCCCTAGTTCTTCTTGACCAGCGGGCATTCACCCTGGTCCATCGGACGGAACGCCTCCTCGGCGGACATCTTGGCGACCACCTTGTAGTAGTCCCACGGACCCTTGGACTCCGACGGCTTCTTGACCTCGAAAAGATACATGTCGTGCATCTTGCGACCGTCGGCACGGATGTAGCTCAGCCCGAAGACCGGGTCGTCCCACTTGATCTCCTTGAGCTTGGCCATCACCGCATCGCTGTTGTCGGTGTTGGCGGCCTTGACGGCGTTCAGATACTGCAGGGCGGCCGAGTAGAAGCCGGCCTGGATGCTGGTCGGCATCTTGCCGTTGTGCTTGGCCGCGAAGCGCTTGGCGAAGGCACGGGTCTTGTCGTTGAGGTCCCAGTAGAAGGCTTCCGTGAGGTTCAGCCCCTGGGCGCGCTCCAGCCCGAGCGAATGCACGTCGGACACGAATACCAGCAGGCCAGCAAGCTTCTGGCCGCCCTTGACGATGCCGAACTCGGCAGCCTGCTTGATCGAGTTGATGGTATCGCCACCGGCATTGGCGAGCCCGATGACCTTGGCCTTCGATGCCTGGGCCTGCAGCAGGAATGACGAGAAGTCGTTGGTGTTGATCGGATGCTTGACCTCACCCACCACCTTGCCGCCGGCCTTGGTCACGACGGCAGCGACGTCACGCTGCAGGGCATAGCCGAAGGCATAGTCGGCGGTGAGGAAGAACCAGCTGTCGCCGCCTGCCTTGACGACCGCTGAGCCGGTACCGTTGGCCAGCGCGAAAGTGTCGTAGACCCAGTGAACAGTGTAGGCGTTGCAGAGCTTGCCCGTGATATCCGACGAAGCCGGATCCGTCGCGAGATAGATCCTCTTCTTGTCGGCGGCCACGCGCGAGGTGGCAATCGAAGAGGACGAAGCGCCGGCGCCCAGGATCACGTCGACCTGCTCGGTGTCGAACCAGCGGCCGGCGATTGTGGCGGCCACGTCGGCCTTGTTCTGGACGTCGGCCTGGACCATCTCGATCTTCTTGCCGCCGATGGTGCCGCCGAAATCCTCGATCGCCATCTGCACGGCGATGACGGCGCCAGGACCGTTGATGTCGGAGTAGAGACTCGACATGTCGGTGAGGACGCCGAGCTTCACCACGCCGTCGGTCATTTGCTGAGCCGGCGCAGATGCCGACCACGCCGCGACGGCGAGCGCCGCGCTGCAGAACATAAGACGCTTCATCGTTTCGCTCCCTTGGCTTTCTTGTTGTGTGAAGCCTAGCAAGGTGCTGGCATGCTGCAAATAGGAGGATTCGCCGAAATGCTCGAACAGACCCTCGATCTCGCGACCAAGGACGGCGCGATGGAGACGTTCATCTGTCATCCCGAGCGCGTCGGTCCTTATCCACCGGTGCTGCTGCTGATGGATGCGCCGGGCATCCGCGAGGAACTGCACGACATGGCGCGCCGCCTCGCGACGTCGGGTTACTACGTGATGCTGCCGAATCTCTATTATCGCGCCGGCCGCGATACGAAATACGGTCCCGACGTTCTCAAGCACGGCAGCGAGGAGCATCAACGGATGCGCGCCGTGCGCACCAAGATGACCATCCCGCCGGTGATGGATGACGTTGCCGCCATGATCGCCTTTGCCGACAATCAGGCGGCGGCGAAAAAAGGCCCGGTAGGTGCCCATGGCTACTGCATGAGCGGTCCCTATGCCCTGGCGGCGGCGGCGCGCTACCCCGACCGCGTGCTGGCCGCGGCGTCCTTCTATGGCACGTGGCTGGTGAGCGACGCGGTCGGGAGCCCGCATCTCACGCTCGGCAAAGCCAAGGGAGAACTCTATATCTCCTGCGCCGAGCACGACGAACTGGCGCCGCCGGAGATGGTGAAGGAACTCAAGGCGCTGTTCGACAAGTCAGGTGCCGCGGGCGAACTCGAGGTGCATTCCGGCGTCCATCACGGCTTCGCGTTCCCGCAACGCTGGTGCTACGACAAGCCCGCCGCCGAACGGCACTGGGAGCGGCTGATCGCGCTCTACCGGCGTCGCCTGGGCTAGGCCGCCCGCGCCGCCGCAGGTTTGGTGCTCTGCCACTTGTCGAGCTTCTCGCGAGCGTGGTTCTTCTTTGGATCGAGGTCGCTCTCGTGGCCGGGCACCTTGGCCGTGAGTTCGATCACGTAGCCGTTGGGGTCGCGGAAATAGGTCGACCGGACGAAGTGGTGGTCGGAGACGCCGCGCACCTCGCGGCCCTCGGCCTTGCCCTTGGCCATCATCTTGTCGATTGCGTCGGGCTCGACCTCGAGCGCGATGTGCAGGTCGAAATCGTGCTGCTGCTTGAAGTCGAACGGCATGTCGGGAGCCTCGAAGAAGGCCAGGCACGAACCGTCGTCGAGTTGGAAGAAAGTGTGCAACACGCCGGTCGACCGCCCGGTCTTGGTCTGGTCGATCTGCAGCGTGTGGACCAGCGGCAGGCCCAGGAAATCCTCGTAGAAGCGGCGCGTCTCCTCGGAGTCGCGGCAGCGATAGGCGTTGTGATGCAGACCCTTGATCATGGGGCTCTCCTCGGTTGCTCACCCTGACATAGGACAGGCGCGCGCGGCCAGCCAGAGCGGGATGGGTAACTTCGTTACCGGCCGGACAGTGCCGCGCGCAGGCGCCGCGCCGTGGCGATCTGCCAGACCGCCGCTGTCAGAACGCAGGCGGCGACCAGGAAGAAGGAGGTGCGGTAGCTGGCCAGTGCCGCGATGAGGCCGAACAGAGGCGGGCCGATGACGGCGCCGGAGAAGGCGAGTGCGGTCTGGACGGCGGCGACAGGTGCGACCTGGCCGGGGGGCGCAAGATGCGCGAACTCGGCGATCGACACGCCGTTCCAGCTTATGACCACCGTGCCGTAGGCGAAGACGATCAGTCCGATCAACCAGTAGGGCGTGTCCGACGTGATAAGGCCGGTCGCGATGGATCCGATGGCGATGCCGACACCGGTCCAGCCCAGCAGCATCATGCGTGGGAAGCGATCGCCAAGGGCGCCAAGCACGAGGCGCTGCGCCGTGCCGCCGATCTGCGCCAGGAAGAGCAGGAAGCCGGCCTCGGCGATGCTGAGCCGGCAATGCTCATAGAGATAGGTGACGAGGAAGAACGTGAACGTGTGCTGGGCCACGACGTAGAGTAGGGCCGACCAGCCCAGCACGCGCATCTGGGGATGAGCGAGCACGTAACGTACCGACGACCAGATGCCCGACGACGGCCCCGAAGGCGCCACCGATGCATCGAGGCGGGCGCGCAGCAACTCCAGGACAACCGCGCCCGCGACGAGCATGCCGGCGGCGACCAGCGAGGCGCCGCGCCAGCCGATCACGGGCAGCAGCAACGGCAACAGGATGCCGGCCGCGGCAAAGCCTAGGGGCACGCCGGTCTGCTTCACCGAGAACACGAGGCTGAACCAGGCACGCGGCACGCGCTGTGTCAGGATATGCGCCGATGCAGGATTGATCGGGCCTTGCGCCATGCCGATCAGAGCGACGGCCACGACCGTGGCGAGAACGGTGGCCGCGGCATTTAGGGCAAGACCAGCGGCCGCGGCGATCATGGCGATCTGGCAGACCCGCACGGCGCCCAGCCGCGAAATCCACTTGGCGCTACCCAGCGCCACGGCCGAGGCCACGACATAGATGATTGCTGTGAAGATGCCGACCAGCTTGGGGGCGATCCCGAGATCGCGGGCCACCGCCGGCATCAGCACGCTGAGCGACAGCACGGCCAGCGAGATCAGCACCTGCGAGCCCAGCATGGCCGCGATGGGCACGAGTGCCGATCTCAGATCCAGGCGCGGGCTATCCATGTGTGAAGGCCGCGCCAGGTTTGTTTTCTAGAGACCGTAAAGATCGGCCTTGTTCAGGACCGTGTTACGCAGGATGCGGATCGAGGCCACGTCGACCATGATGCCGTCGACGTTGATGGCGCCCAGGCCCTTGGCCTCGGCTTCGGCATAGGCCTTCTCGAGCATGCGGGCGCGGGCGATGTCCTCGGGCTTGGGCGAGTACACTTCGAGCGCGATGTCGATCTGCGAGGGATGGATCGCCCATTTGCCGACGCAACCCAGGATCATCGAGCGCTTGCACTCCTCGCGATAGACGTCGGGGTTCTTGAAGTCGGCGAACGGACCGTCGACCGGGTCGATGCCGGCGGCACGGCAGGCCATGATCAGGCGGAAGCGGGCATAGTGCCAGATGTCGCCCGGGTAGCCGTCGTTCTCGCCGACATTCTTGTTGGTGACGCCCATTGAGGCCGAGAAGTCACCCATACCGAACACCAGGCACTCGAGACGAGGCGTGCTCTTGGCGATAGCATCGACGTTCTGCATGCCCTCGACTTCCTCGATCAGGGCCTCAAGGCCGATGCGGCGCTTGAGCTTCAGCTTCTTCTCCATCTGGAAAAGAAGCTTGTCGGCGAACAGCACGTCGGCCGGGGTCATGACCTTGGTCATCATGATGGTGTCGAGATGCTCGCCCGCGCCCTCGACGACCTCGATGATGTCTTCGTAGGCATACTCGGTGGTGAGATCGTTGATGCGCACGCAGCGCGTCTTGCCCTTCCAGTTGAGCGTCTTCAGGCCCTCGATGATCTTCTTGCGGGCGTCGCGCTTCTGGCTAGGAGCCACGGCATCCTCGAGATCGAGGAAGACGTGGTCGGCCTTCGACTCGGACGCCTTCTGGATCATCTTCTCGCTGGAGCCCGGAGTGGAAAGCTGGACACGGCGCGGGCGGCGGGGAGGGCGGTCAGTCATGTCAAATCTCCTCAGGCAACGATTTTCTCGGCCCTGAGATGCGCAATTTCTGCGCCACTAAGGCCGAGTTCAGTCAGATAGCGGTCGGTATGCTCGCCCAGCAAGGGGGCGCGATGGCGCACGCGGCCAGGGGTCTCGGTCATCTTGATCGCGACGCCCGCGACCCGGGTCTCGTGGTCGAGGCCGGGGTGGGGCACGGGGACGATCATGTCGCGGGCGGCGAAGTGCGGATCGGAGAAGATATCGCGCACGTCGTTGACCGGGGCGAACGGGACCTGGCCGCCGAAATGGGCGAGCAGTTCCTTCTTGGTGCGCTGGCTGGTGAAGGCCGACACGGTGGTGATGATCTCGTCCTGGTGCGCCCGCCGGTCCTGCACGGTGGTGAGGCGCGGGTCGGTGCCCAGCTCCGGCTTGCCGATCAGCCGGCAGAGGATCGGCCAATGGGCATCGGCATGGGCGGCGATGGTGATGAAGCCGTCCATTGTCGGGAACATGCCGAATGGGCAGAGCAGGGGATGATGGTTGCCCTCGGGCGTCGGCACGCCGCCGGTATAGGCATGCTGGTGCACGATGCGCTCGCAGAGCGACAGGATGGCGTCGACCATGCCGACATCGACGAACTGGCCCTTGCCGGTCTTGTGGGCGCGGAAGATGGCGCTGACGATTCCGAAGGCGCACATGGTGGCGGGCATCAGGTCGCCGATACCGGGGCCGACTTTCATCGGTGTGTCCTTGTCCGGCCCGGTGATTGCCATGATGCCGCCGAACGCCTGGGACACCACGTCGTAGGCCGGCCAGTCGGTGTACGGACTGCGGCCGGTTCGCCAGTCGCCGAAACCGCGGATGGTGGCGTAGACCAGCTTGGGATGCTGCTCGTGCAACGCCTCGTAGCCGAGACCGAGCCGGTCCATAACGCCGCCGCGATAGTTCTCGACCACGGCGTCGGCGTTCTTGCAAAGCAGCATCACGAGATCGCGGCCCTCGCGCCGCTTGAGGTCGATGGCGATCGACATCTTGTTGCGGTTGACCGAGGCGAAGTAACCGCCGAAGGCCCTTAGCCGATCATCGGCGTGGTAGGGGCCGATGATGCGGGTGTGGTCGCCGTCGAGCGGCTCGACCTTGATGATCTCAGCGCCCTGGTCGGCCAGAAGCATCGTGCAGAAGGGGCCGGCCAGCATCTGGGTGAGATCGACGATGCGGACTCCGTCGAGAGCGCCGAGCGGGCTCTCCGCGCTCACTTGTCTCCCCAGTGGCTGCGCCGCTTGATCAGGACGGTGCGTTCGCCCTCGAAGATGTGCTTGTCGTCCTGGTTCACACCGTAGTGCTTGAAGCGCACGACGCCGGCGTCGGGTTGCTTGGCGTCCGTCTTGTCCAGCACCTCGGTATAGCAATAGAGCGTGTCGCCGTGATGGAGCGGGCCTTTTAGGCGGATCTTGTCCATGCCGAGTTCCATCAGCGCATTCTCGGCGGTGTCTTCGGCGGCAAGCCCGATGCACATCGAGATGGTGACGCCGCCGAAGCCCAGCCGCTGGCCGTAAGGCGTCGACTTGGTCAGGTGCTCGTTGAAATGCGCCTCGGCCGTGTTCATCGTCACATTGGTGATCCAGACCTGCTCCATCGGCTCCACGGTCTTGCCGCGGGCGTGTTTCAGGACGTCACCGACCTTGAAGTCCTCGAAATAATTATGCTTTCCGGTGAGGGCGGAGACTTTCATCAGTTCTTCCCCCGGCCGAGCAGGCGATCGGAGATGATGCGTTTCTGGATCTCCGAGGTGCCCTCGAATATCTTCGTGAGGCGGGCATCACGCCAATGGCGCTCCACCGCATGCAGCGTGGTGTAGCCGGCACCGCCATGGATCTGGAGGCCCTCGCTGGTGACGCGCTCGGCCATCTCGGAGGCGAAGAGCTTCACCATGGAAGCTTCCTTGTCGCAGCGCTGGCCGGTGTCGATCTGCTCGCAGACGAAATACATGAGTTGGCGTGCCGCCTCGATCTGCGTCGCCATGTCGGCGATCTTGAAGCGGATCGCCTGGAAGTCCGAGATCGAACGGCCGAATTGCTTGCGGTCGTTGGCATACTGGATCGAATCGTCGAGCGCGCCCTGGGCGAGGCCGATGGCGCGGGCGGCGGTGTGGGCGCGGGCGGTCTCCAGGCCCGAGGTGGCGTAATAGAAGGCTTCGCCTTCCTTGCCGATCAGGTCAGCGGCATCGATGCGGAAGTTATCGAAGGCCAGTTCCCAGGTCTTCCAGCCGAAGTAGCCGATCTTGGGAATTGGTGCACCGCTGCAGCCCTTTGGCAACTCGCCGCGCTTCTTCTCGACGAAGAACATGGAAAGGCCGAGGTGGCGCTTGCCGGCCGGCGCGTCGGATGTGCGCGCAATGATGATCATGAAATCGGCACCGTCGGCGAAGGTGCACCAATACTTGTTGCCGCTGATCAGGTAGCCGGAACCGTCTTTCTTGGCGCGGCAGGAGATGTTGGAGATGTCGGAGCCGGCGTTGGGCTCGGACATCGAAAAGGCGCCTAGGAACTCGCCCTTGGCCATTCGGGGGAGGTAGCGGCCGCGCTGCTCCTCGCTCATCTCCTGCGAGCCGATCAGCAGGTTGCCGCGGGCGATGATCGAGGCGACGCTCATCCAGCCGCGCGACAGTTCTTCCGTGACGATGCAGTACTCCGAGCAGCCGAGGCCGAGGCCGCCGTACTTCTCCGGAATGAGGATTCCGAAATAGCCGAGCTCCGCCATCTTGTCGCGGAGATCCATCGGGATCTCGCCTTTCTCGGGGTCGAGCTTGTTGGCGACCGGCAGGACCTCGTTCAGCGTGAACTCGCGCGCCTGCTCCTGGATCATGCGGCGTTCTTCGGTGAGGAAAGGCATATTTACGGATTCCTGAGACGGACGAGATTAGTGCGTTTGAAGTCGATGGCGAGTTCTTCGCGCTGATTGAAGCCCTTGGTGTGCCAGGTGACGATGCCGAACCCCTTGTGCGAGTCCGAAACGCGCCGGTCGAGCACTTGCGATTCCGCGCGCAGCGAATCGCCGGGATAGACGGGCTGGTGATAGGTGAGTTCGTTGACACCCAGGAAGGGACCGCCGCCCTCACTCAGATCTTCGACGGTAAGGCCGAACACGGTCGTGAACACCAGCAGCGGGTTGGCGACGATGCCGGGATGGCCGTGCATACGGGCATAGGCCGCGTTGAAATAGTGCGGGTTGAAATGCAGCGTCAGCGTCGAGAAGAGCGTGCTCTCCGACTCGGTGATGGTGCGGCCCCAATGATGGCTGAAGACGCGCCTGACCTCGAAATCCTCGTAGCGGTTGCCCTTCGGCACCAGCCGGGCACGCGCCCTGAAATCCTCCGACATTCTGTCTCCGTCAGTTCCAGCAAGCTTAGGTTTTGGCCGAGGCGCGGGCGAGTTCGCCGACGTCGGCGAGGCTGTCGATGCGTTCGATTGCATCGTGCAGGCGCTTGGCGCCCGCAGCGCCCAGGATCGGCACGACCAGGCTGTCGTACTTGGCCTCGATCGCCTCGCGTTGCTTGGCGACGTCGGCCCACGGGATACCCGAATCGTGCGAGGCCTCGATGGTGGTGCCGTCGTCGAGCTGGATCGCCATCTCGGCCAGCGAATGTTCCCAGTTGGGCTTGAAGTCGATATCGACTTTTTCGCGCAACACCTGGATGCGCGGATCCTGCGTGATCGCGTCATTGAAGGATTCCAGGTTCGCGGTATCGACGCCGGTCAGCGCCATGGCGATGGTTTGGCGGAGCGAGAACTTGGCTTCGAGGCCGGTCGTCGGATGCGGGATGTTGCAAACCTTGTCCGAGCCAGAATCGATGCGCAGCAAGATCTTCTTCACCCGCTCCGGGGGGAAATTGTTCTTCAGCCGGATTTCCTTGGCGCATTCGATGGGCGCGTGCGTCAGGTAGCAGGCGGCATGGTACTTGAAGAGATTGTTGCGCAGGTGCCAGCCGGCCGGCGGCTCGCCGAGGGCGGCAGCGGCATTCATATGGTCGCTCTGCGAGGAGGCGAAGCCCTGGTCGCATTCCAGAGAATCGCCACGGGCGGTGAAGCCCCTGGCCGCCAAGCGGGCGGCGCGCAGACCGTGCTCGGAGGCCGTGCCGGCATGGAGCGGCTTGCACATGGTGCCGAAGTTGGACTTCAGGCCAGCGGCCTGGGTGGCGGCGATGCCGAAGGCGATGGCTAGTTGCCTGTCATCTAGTCCCAGCATGCGCCCGGCGGCGGCAGTCGCCGAGAAGGAGCCGACCGTGCCGGTGACGTGGAAGCCCTTCTGGTAGTGGCTGGGGGCGACAAGACGGCCGACGCGGCCCGAGGTCTCGTAGCCGGCAACGAAACTCTCGATGAACAGCCGGCCGGAGGCTTTTGTCTGTTCGCCCAAGGCGAGCAGGGCAGGGACGACGGTCACGGTCGGATGGCCGCCCATGGAGAAGTTGACGTCGTCGTAGTCCAGCGCATGGCTGGCGGCGCCGTTGATCAGGGCGGCCACGGACGGCAGTACCTTTTCGGAGCGGCCCACCAGCGTTGCCGGCCCCTTGGCGCCATCCTCCAGCGCTTCGGCTACCAGGATGTCGGTCAATTCCTCCCGCGCGCCGGCCACCGTCACGGCGAACCAGTCGAGCAGGCACTGCTTGGTGCGCTCGATCAGGTCATCCGGCAGGTCGCGCCAGGCGAGCGTGGCGGCGCGGCGGGCGATTTCCGCCGTGACTTGGGTGTTGCGCGAAGTGTCTGAGGTTTGCGGGGAGGCCATTTTTCCCTCCTGAGGTGACGGCGCCGGAGTGTCGGACACCTGCCGTCCCCTTGTCCACTTGGGCTGCTCCTAGGGCTTCCGCGCAACGATATGGAAGATGTGCCAATGCTTGGCCGTGCCGCGCGGCGTGACGCCATCGGATTCTTCTTCCTCGAACAATTCGAGGTCGAGGCCTTCCAGCATCGAAAGCGCCTCCTCGCGGCGCAGGAAGGTGATGCCGGGCCGATCGACCCAACTGTCGCGTGGACCGTACCACTGGCCGCTGAAGCGACCGCCAGCCGGAAGTCCTTCCCGGATGCGCTCCCAAAGGCCGTGAAAAGCTGCGGGCTCGCAGAGAGGCATGGCGAAGCTTGAATTGATCAGATGTACGCCGATGGGGATGGGAACTTCTTCCAGCCTGGCGATGACGGGCGCCACGTCGCTGTCGGGCGGCAGCGCACGCACCTGCAGCTGTCGCAAGGCCTCGGGTTCGGCGTCGACTGCGATAACGCGCCAGCCACGCCGCAGCATCTCGATGGCGTC
>CAMARK010000125.1 GCA_945860205.1 Reyranella massiliensis 521
TTCTTCCAGTAGGTGTGCCACTTCGGCCGGATGGTCTGGCGCAGCCCGACCCAGAACGGCTCGCCAGCCTTCACCGTCGCCACGTCGGCCACGAGCTCGGCCCGCACATTGTCGGTCTGGACGACGGACGACTGGGCGAAAGCCGGGCCCGCGAGAAGCAACGCGAGCAGGAGGGCAAGGGGGGCAAGGAAACGCGGCATCGGAGCTAATTAAGTGACCCCAGCCCATGGCGCTTGCAAGGCAATCCCGATCAAGGCGGCGTGATAATTTTCTCATATGGTAAGGTCTTGGCGTTATTGGGGAAATCATGCTGCGTTTGAATGACCGGCGCCTGCTCGGCGCCCTGGACGAGCTGGCCGGGATCGGCGCCATCGAGGGCGGCGGCTGTGCGCGCCTGGCGCTGACGGACGAGGACAAGGCCGGCCGCGACCTGGTCGTGGGCTGGATGAAGGCCGAGGGCCTCGATGTCCGGGTCGACGCCATCGGCAACGTGATCGGGCTCCGTGCCGGCCGCGAGGCCCTGACCCCGGTCATGACCGGCAGCCACATCGACACCGTCCGCACCGGTGGCCGCTACGACGGCAACTACGGTGTCCTGGCGGGGCTTGAAGTCGTGCGGGCGCTGAACGAGGCCAAGCTTGTCACCCGCCGGCCGATCGCCGTCGCCTTCTTCACCAACGAGGAGGGTGCGCGTTTCCAGCCCGACATGATGGGCAGCCTGGTCTATGCCGGCGGCATTGGCCTCAATGAAGCGTATGCGGCGGTCGACAAGGAGGGCGTCTCGGTCGGCGATGAGCTGCGCCGTATCGGCTATCTCGGGCCGCACAAGCCGGGCGCGCTCAAGCCGCACGCCTTCGTCGAGCTCCATATCGAGCAGGGCCCGATCCTCGACGAGGAGAAGGTGCAGATCGGCGTCGTCGAGAGCGTACAGGGCATCTCGTGGATCGAATACACGGCAACAGGCGTCTCCAATCATGCCGGCACGACGCCGATGCGGCTGCGCCGCGACGCGGGCTATCTCGCCGCGTCGGTCAATCTCTTCGCCCGCAAGCTGGCCTGGGAGATGGGCGGCAACCAGGTCGCCACCGTGGGCGCGCTGTCGCTGCGGCCCAACCTGATCAACGTCGTGCCCAACCGCGCGGTGTTCGCGGTCGACCTGCGCAACACCGACGAGGCGAAGCTCAAGGAGGCCGAGGCTCGTGTCGCCGCCCACATCGCCGAGGTCGCGGCGGCGGAGCGGGTCGAGGTCGAGGCCGATGTGCTGGCCCGCTTCGAGCCGGTGATCTTCGATACGAAGCTCGTCGATCGTGTCGAACATCACGCCAAGGCGCTGTCGCTCAGCACGCGCCGCATGCCCTCGGGCGCGGGCCACGATGCGCAGATGATGCAGCGGCTCTGCCCGACGGCCATGATCTTCGTGCCGTCGGTCCAGGGCCTCAGCCATAATGTGAAGGAACACACTGAGGCTGCCGACCTAGCGGCTGGGGCACAGATCCTGCTCAACCTGATGCTGGAGCTGGCCGAGGAATGAAATCGAATCGAAGGATACCCACATGACCGACGCTGACGACAAATCGCGCCGCATCGTTTTCACAGGCGCCTCGGGCGGCATCGGCACCATGACGCGCCCGCTGCTGGCCAAGCTCTATCCCGGTCTGGTTCTGAGCGATCGGGTGAAACCCAAGGACCTGCAACCCGGCGAAACCTTTGTGGCCGCCGACCTCACCAAGCCCGAGGAAGTGGTGGCCGCGGTGAAGGGCGCCCATAGCATCATCCATCTTGGCGGCCATTCGGTGGAAGGCACGTGGGACCAGATCCTGCAGGCCAACATCATCGGCTGCTACAATGTCTTCGAGGCGGCGCGCGAGGCCGGCGTGAAGCGCGTGATCTTCGCCTCGTCCAACCACGCCGTCGGCTTCTATCCGCGCAAGCGCAAGATCCGCACCGACGTCACGGTCCGGCCCGACAGCCGCTACGGCGTCAGCAAGGCTTTTGGCGAGGCGCTGGGCGCGCTCTATGCCGACAAGCACGGCATGGCCGTAACCTGCCTGCGCATCGGCAATGTTGGTCCGCGCCCGCTCGACGTGCGGCGGCTCTCGATCTGGATTTCACCGGAGGACATCGTTCAGCTCTTCCGCATCGGCCTCGAGCATCCCGATATCCGCTTCGACATTCTCTATGGCGCGTCGGACAACGAGGCGAGCTGGTGGGACAATTCGCGCGCACGCCAACTCGGCTATCGCCCGACCGGCAAGGCCGAGGATCACCGTGCGCAAGCCGAGTTGGAGCAGGCCAAGACCGGGCCCGATCCCGTGGGCGATCTCTTCCAGGGCGGCACTTTTTGCTCGGCCGAATTCACTAACGATGTGAAGCGCGCTGGACCTTGAAGAATCGCGCGCCTGACCTCGATATGTGAACGTGCGAGCCGTTGTCGAGGCCTGCACCCGAGGATCGGAAGAGGGCAGCCTGAATTTTGGGCAGGAGAGCATTGAGGTGCAGGCGCGCGATCCGGAGGTCGCGATCGCGGCCGCCTTCGATGCGGGAGGTGTCGAGGCGGCGGTCCGGCAGTCGCGGACCGGCACGCATACCTACAAGGCCTTTTGCGAAAAGATCGTGGCGGCAGGTTGTTCCGGCTATCTCGTCTCGTTGCTCGGACGCCGTGTCGTGTACTCTGGGCGCACCGCCGAGATGCATGTCGAGCACTTCCCCAACAAATAGCGGCCGGCGCATACTCGTCGCCGGAAGGTGACAATGAGTAGATTTCTGACTGTCGGTGCCGCGCAGATGGGACCCATCCAGCGCAGCCACACGCGCCGCAATGTGGTCGAGCGCATGATCGCTCATCTGCGCGAGGCCAGGCGCATGGGCTGCGAGCTGGTCGTGTTCCCCGAGCTCACGCTGACGACATTCTTCCCGCGCTGGTGGATGGCCGACCAGGCGGAAGTCGATTCCTTTTTCGAGAAGGAAATGCCGTCGAACGAGACGGCGCCACTGTTCAACGAGGCCAAGGCGCTCGGCCTTGGCTTCTCGTTCGGCTATGCGGAGCTCGCCCATGAAAATGGCAAGGTCCACCATTTCAATACGTCGATCATCGTGGAGCGCGACGGCCGCGTCGTGAGCAAGTACCGCAAGATTCATTTGCCGGGTCATGCCGAGCACGAGCCGCAGCGCCCGTTCCAGCATCTGGAAAAGCGCTACTTCGAGGTCGGCAATCTCGGGTTCCCGGTGGTGAAGGCGTTCGGCGGGAACATGGGCATGTGTATCTGCAACGACCGCCGCTGGCCCGAGACCTATCGCGTCATGGGCCTTCAGAACGTCGAGATGGTGCTGCTGGGCTACAACACGCCGCTGCACAACGCGCCATCGCCCGACCATGACGAGCACAGCTGGTTCCACAACCAGCTTTCCATGCAGGCCGGCGCCTACCAGAACGGCAGCTGGGTGGTCGGCGTCGCCAAGGGTGGTACCGAAGAGGGCGTGCCCTCGCTCGCCGACAGCATGATCGTGGCGCCTTCCGGCAAGGTCGTGGCGCGCGCGGCTGGCGACGGCGACGAGCTGATCGTGCATCGCTGCGATCTCGACGCCGGCCAGAGTTACAAGCGTACGACCTTCAATTTCGCTATCCACCGCCAGCCCGATCAGTACCGTATGATCGTCGAACGCAAGGGTGCGGTGGATCCGTCATGAGGGGCACGCTGCGCACCCTTCATGTCCGCTGTGGCGACGATATCCGCGACAGGCTGGTCGAAGCCGGGATCGAGGGCGACTATCTCTCTTTCGCCGATCCGGCCTGGCTGGGCCCGCCGCCCGAGTCGAACGCCTGGATCGCAGGCCGCGCCGCGCTGATTGCCGAACGCACCGGCCTGTCGCGGCAGAAGATCCGCGCCGATCTCGGCGACGCCTACTGGCGGCTCGCCCGAGCACCCGCCGACTATGGGCGGATCGTCCTGTGGGGCGAGCATGATCTCTACGATCAGGCGGCCCTCGTGCGCGTGCTGGCGAGCTTCGCGCCACGCAAGAAATTGCCCCGGATCGAACTGATCTCGATCGACCGGTTTCGCGGCATAAAACGGTTCATCGGCCTCGGCCAGCTTTCCGCCATCCAGCTCGCCACGCTCTGGCCGCGGCGCAAGCGCATCAGCCGACGGCAGCTCGCGCTCGGCGCCAAGGCATGGACGGCCCTGCGCGCGCCCACGCCCGCACCGCTCGACGCATTGTGCAGGAGCGATCTTCGTGCGCTGCCGTTCCTGAAGGCCGCGTTGCAGCGGCAGCTGCAGGAGCTGCCGTGGACGAGCGACGGCCTGTCGCTGACCGAGCGCAACGCGCTTACAACTCTCGCCAAGGGGCCGCGGTCGGCGGCGGAGGTCTTTGCCGAGGCGCAGACCAGGCGCGACCCGCAGCCCTTCATGGGCGATCTCTTCTTCTGGTCGGTGCTGCGTGACCTCCTCGAAGCGCCGCGTCCGCCGATCGCGGTCAGCACCGCCACGCGCCGGTTGTCGTGGCACAGGCGCGTGTTGCGTCTCACGCCGACGGGCAAGGCGCTGCTTGTCGGCAAACTCGACTGGCAAGCGACAGGCCCGCACGAACGTTGGGTCGGCGGCATCCCGGTCGCGCGCAACGTGCCGGCCTGGCGATGGTCTTCGCGAACGGCCCGGGCCATCCAAAAGCAGGGTTGATTTCGGCACCTGCGGTCCTACCTAGGGCGGCGACCCTGTGGGGACGACCCCGCCGCGCAGTGGGTATCGGTCGGGACGGCCCGGCCTTTGAAGCGGAGGGTCCACCATGGCGTGGCTCATTCTTTTTGTTGCCGGTATTTGCGAGATCGGCTGGGCTGTCGGCCTGAAATATACCGAAGGTTTCTCGCGGCTCGTTCCGTCGGTACTTACAGCCGGCGCGATGATCGTCAGCCTCGTGCTGCTGGGCATAGCGCTCAAAACCCTGCCCGTCGGCACTGGCTATGCCGTCTGGACCGGCATCGGCGCCGTCGGCACCGCCATCCTGGGCATCATCCTGTTCGGCGAGTCGATGGAACCGATGCGCCTGGCCTCGATCGGGCTGATCGTGGCCGGCATCGTCGGCCTGAAACTCGCGACGCCAGGCTAAAGTTCGCGCGTTAGCCGAACTTGCCGAAGCTGCGGTCCGGCGTGCCGCGGAACAACGACATATGCGTGTGGGTGGCCACGAACGGGTCACCCACTTTCTTGCGGCCAAGACCCACCGTGGTCCGGCCCGGACGGTCGAACGGATCGCCGTTGGGATGGAAGCCGTCCGACTGCCACACGCCCATGCCGATCGCCGTCAGCCGGTCGGCCGAGACGATGGCCTCGATCTTGTCGAGGTCGAAGCGGAAGTTGCGGATGGTGCCCCAGACGTTGCGCCATTGCTTCTGCTCGGCGAGATCGCGGCCGATCATGAAGTCGGTGAAGGTGCCGAAGGCGATCATGTCGTCGGCGAAGATCGGCCGCGCGCCCTCATAGTCGATGGCGCGGCAATGCTTCGACAGCGTGTCGAACCAGGTCTGGACGGCGGCGAGATCGTCAGGCTGAACGGGCGTACGCAAATTCATCGCAAGGGTTCCTCAAAGGCTCCTAGAGTCCGAAGCGCTGCCGATGCAGGCGCTCTTCGACGGCGGCAATCGTCGCGGGTCCGATCTCGTCCAGTCCCGTGGCCAGGCCGAAGCGGGACAGCAGGCGGCGGCGCGGGCCGATCACCGGCAGGCGCACCTTGTCGCCGTAGCGCGCCTGCAGCGTGGAGCGCAGCTCGCCCAGGCTGTCCACCAGCCCCAGCTCCAGGCCGCGCTTGCCGGTCCAGAACTCGCCATTGAACAGGGTCGCCTCGTCGGCCTTCAGCAGCCTGCCGCGGCGCTGGCGCACCCAGTCCTTGAAGCCCTCGTGGATCTCGGCCTGCAGGCGCTTCAGTCGCTCGACGTCCTCGGGATTCTCGGGGCGGAACGGATCGAGCATCGCCTTGCGCTCGCCCGAGGTGTGCACGCGGCGCTCGACGCCGTGGCGGGCGATCAGATCCTGGAAACCGAAGCCCGCACTGATGACGCCGATCGAGCCCACGATCGAGCTGGGATCGACGATGATCTCGTCGGCGGCGCAGGCAAGCCAGTAGCCTCCCGAGGCCGCTACGTCCTCGACGAAGGCGATCACCGTCAGGTTCTTTTCCCTCGCATGCAGGCGGATGCGCTGGGCGATCAAGGCCGATTGCACCGGTGAGCCGCCGGGCGAGTTGATCGCCAGCGCCACGGCCTTGGCGCCGCGCATCTCGAAGGCCCGCTTGAGTAACGGCGCCACCTGGTCGATGGACAGGCTGCGGCCACTGAGCAGGCCGCCTGACGAGGCGATGACGCCCGACAGCCGGATCACCGGCACGGTGGGGCTGCGGCGAAAGCGTTCTTTGATCCAATTCAACATGGTCGGCACTGTCGCGGTGCGCGCGCTAGAAGGCAAGCGGAGCGGCGTGACGCAGGATCGCCTCGGCGTCGCGCGTATAGCCGCCTTCCGGACGATGGAGCACGAGGGGCGATGACGTGCGGCGCGCCAGTGTGTTCGACCGGCGGGCACGAAGCAGGATGCGCGCGGCAGGCGGCAGGAGCTTCACCGTGACGTCACCCCAGCCCAGCCGAGCGAGATGGGCCACGATCTCTTCCAAACGGTCGCTGCGGTGGATGACGGTCAAGGCGCCGGCCGGCTTCAGGGCGGCCACGGCAACGCCAAGCCAACGGGCAAGATCGGCGCTCGATTCGACGGTCGCCAGGGCCTTGCTCGCATTCGGTGATGGATCGGCAACCGCGGCCGCCAGATAGGGCGGGTTGGTGGCGACGTGATCGAAACCTGTGACGTCGGGCGGCAAGGGCTGGGCGAGGTCGTGAACGAACGTCCGCATCCGGTGCTCGGCGCCGTTGAGGACGGCATTGCGGACAGCGAGGCCCGCCAGTTCAGGTTGCAGCTCGATACCCACGATGGCACAGCCCGGCACGCGGGCGGCTAGGCAGAGGCCGACCGCGCCGACGCCGGCGCCGAGGTCGAGCACGCGATCCTCAGGGGCCGCGTCGATGGCGGCGGCCAGCAGCACCGCATCCACGGCGACGCGGTAGCCACGCGATGGCTGCAACAACCTGATACGGCCGCCCAGCAAGGCATCTTCGGTCGGCGCCGTTTCCATGCTAGTCATCATCTCACGACAACATGTCGCAACAACCAGGCTTCATCGGGCAACTATCCTCCCATCATGGCAACGGTCGTCTCCCTCGAAGGCAAGCGCAAGTCCCCCAGCCTGGAGCCGCTGCTGTCGCTCTGCGCCGATGACATGGTGCGGATCGACCGGGAGATCCTGGCCCGGATGCGTTCGCCGGTTGCGCTGATCCCCGAGCTTGCCAACCATCTGGTCGGCGCCGGCGGCAAGCGCATGCGGCCGCTGCTCACCGTCGCTTCGGCGAGGCTATGCGGCTACGCCGCCGACGACGACCGCCACATCAAGCTCGCGACCTGCGTCGAATTCATCCATTCGGCTACCCTCCTGCACGACGACGTGGTCGACGTCAGCGTGCTCAGACGCGGTAAGCCGTCGGCCAACTCGGTATGGGGTGACAAGGCCTCGGTCCTGGTGGGCGACTTCCTGTTCACGCGCTCCTTCGAACTGATGGTCGATGTCGGTTCGCTCGATATCCTGGGCGTGCTGTCGCGCGCTTCGTCGACAATCGCCGAGGGCGAGGTGCTGCAGCTCGTCAGCCAGCGCGATACCAGCACGCCCGAGGCGACTTATCTCGAGGTCATCAAGGCCAAGACCGCCAAGCTGTTCGCCGCGGCGGCCGAAGTCGGCGCCATGATCGCCGGCCGCAACGGGCCCGAGCGTGTGGCGCTGGAAAGCTTCGGCATGAACCTCGGCATCGCCTTTCAGCTGGTCGACGACGCGCTGGACTATGTTGGTCGGCAAGCCGACTTGGGCAAGACGGTGGGCGACGACTTCCGCGAGGGCAAGATCACGCTCCCGGTGATCCTGGCCTTCCTGCGTGGCGGCGCCGTCGATCGCGAGTTCTGGAAGCGGACCATCGAGAAGCTCGACCAGCGCGATGGCGACCTCGAGCGCGCCCAGGCGCTGATGGAGCGCCACCATTCGGTGGCCGATACGCTGGAGCGCGCCCGTCACTACGGCGCCATGGCGCGCGACGCGCTCGGCCTGTTTCCCGACGCGCCGCTCAAGGCCGCCCTGCTCGAGGCGGTCGACTTCGCCATCGACCGGGCCCACTGACCGGCGCGCACGCGATGGCCGGCAAACACATTCTAGCCATCGACCAAGGCACGACCAGCACCCGCGCCATTGTCTTCGATGCCACGGGGCGGCCGGTGGCGACGGCGCAGCGCGAACTGCCGCAGATCTTTCCAAAGTCCGGCTGGGTCGAGCACGACCCCGAGGAGATCTGGTCGGCGACGGTCGAGGTCTGCCGGGGTGCCCTGGCAAAGGCCAAGCTGAAGCCCGCCGACCTCGCCGGTATCGGCATCACCAACCAGCGCGAGACCACGGTGGTGTGGGACCGTGCGACCGGCAAGCCGATCCACAATGCCATCGTCTGGCAGGACCGGCGCACCGCCGAGCGCTGCGCCGAGCTGAAGAAGGCGGGACACGAGAAGGCGGTCACCGACAAGACCGGCCTGCTGCTTGACCCTTATTTCTCGGGCACCAAGATCGAGTGGATCCTGAAGCACGTTGCCGGTGCCCGTGCCGCGGCCGAGAAGGGTGCGCTCGCGGCGGGGACGATCGAATGCTTCCTGCTGTGGCGGCTCACCGGCGGCAAGGTGCATGCGAGCGACGCCACCAACGCCAGCCGCACGTTGTTGCTCGATATTCGCAAGGGCGCCTGGGATCCCGACCTGATGAAGCTGCTGGGCGTGCCGGCGTCGATGCTGCCGCGCGTGGTCGATTGCTCGGGCGAGCTCGGCGTCACCACGGCCGACTTCCTGGGCGCCCCGGTGCCGGTCCTCGGCATGGCCGGCGACCAGCAGGCGGCGACCGTCGGCCAGGCCTGCATCAAGCCCGGCATGATCAAGACGACCTACGGCACCGGCTGTTTCGCCCTGCTCAACACCGGCAGCATCGCCGTGCACTCGCGTCATCGGCTGCTCACCACCATCGCCTATCAGCTCGATGGCCGCCGGACTTATGCGCTGGAAGGCAGCATCTTCGTCGCTGGTGCTGCCGTGCAATGGCTGCGCGACGGCCTCGGCGTGATCGAGAAGTCGAGCGACGTCGAGGCCCTGGCGGCCAAGGCGCGGGACGGCCACGGCGTCTATCTGGTGCCAGCCTTCGTCGGTCTTGGGGCCCCGCATTGGGATCCGGATGCGCGCGGCGCGCTGCTCGGCCTCACGCGCGATTCCGGCCCGGCCGAAATCGCCGCCGCCACCCTCGATTCGGTCTGCTATCAGACCCGCGATCTCGTCGACGCGATGCGGGGCGATGGCGCCCAGATCGACGAGCTGCGGGTCGACGGCGGCATGGTGGCCAACGACCTCCTGATGCAGCGCCTGGCCGACACGGTCGGCGCACCCGTCGAACGCCCCAAGGTGACCGAAACCACGGCGCTGGGGGCGGCTTTCCTGGCCGGCCTGCATGCCGGGCTCTGGCCCTCGCTGGAAGTGCTGTCGGCGACCTGGGCGCTCGACCGGGCTTTTAGGCCCGCCGAGGGCGCCGCCTCGCGCGACCGCCGCTATGCTGGCTGGCAGGATGCCGTGCGGCGGGTGCGTACTTCCTGATTGCTGGCCAATTCATGATTGCTGGTAAGGGGCGCGGCCTCTAGGTTGCGCCCGCCATGCGAACCAGCTCGAACCCCGTTTATTGCGGCATCGACACCATCGATCTCGCCCAGGCCACCAAGCTCATCCAGAGCATCGCCGGGGGGCCGAAACCGGCCGTCGGCGGCATCAAGCTGGGGCTGGAATTCTTCCTGGCGCACGGCGCGCCGGGGGTGCGCTACGCCTTTCCGACGCCGGTCCGCGCCACCGGGGTGGGCTTTTTCCTCGATCTCAAGCTGCACGATATTCCCAACACGGTGGCCGGCGGCATCCGCGCGGTGGTCGAACTGGCGCCTACCTTCATCACCATCCATGCCAGCGGCGGACGCGAGATGATGAAGGCGGCCGTGGACGAGGCCGCCGCCCAGGCCGCCAAGTTCAACGTGCCGCGGCCCAAGCTGCTGGGCGTCACGGTGCTCACCTCGCTCGATCGGTCCGACCTCGAGGCGACCGGCGTCAATGCCGATCCGTCCGACCAGGTGCTGCGGCTGGCCGACCTTGCCCATGGCAGCGGCCTCGATGGCGTGATCTGCTCGCCGCATGAGATCGCAGCACTCCGCAAGCAGTGCGGCCCCGATTTTGTGTTGATGGTGCCGGGCATCCGTCCGGTCGGCAGCGCCGCCAACGACCAGAAGCGGGCCATGACGCCGCGCCAGGCGGTCGATCTCGGCGCCACCAACCTGGTCGTCGGCCGGCCGATCTACCAGGCGGACGACCCGCGCGCGGCCGCCGAAGCCATCGCGCGTGAGGCCGGCGTCAACGAGCTATGAGCGTCGAGGCAAAAATTTGTGGCCTCTCGACACCTGAGACGCTGGATGCCGCGGTCCAGGGCGGTGCCCGCTGGATCGGTTTCGTCACCTATCCGCGCTCGCCACGCCACATTTCGACCGACCTGCTGCGCACCCTGGGCGCGCGCGTGCCGAGGAGCGTCGGACGCGTGGGCCTGTTCGTCGATCCCGACGATGCGCTGCTCGACGAGCGGCTGGCGACCGGCGCGATCGACATGTTGCAGCTTCAGGGCTCGGAAACGCCCGAGCGCGTGGCCGGGCTGAAGGCTCGGACCGGCAAGGCCGTGATGAAGGTGATCAATGTCGCCACGCGCGCAGATGTCGAGCGCGGCATCGCGGCCTATGCATCGGTCGCCGACCGGCTGATGTTCGAGCCGGCTGGCGGTATTCTGCCCGGCGGCAACGCCAAGGTCTTCGACTGGACGATCCTGCACGGCATCACCGTGCCGCTGCCCTGGGTCCTGGCCGGTGGCCTCACGCCCGACAATGTCGCCGAGGCGGTGCGTGTCACCGGAGCAAGGACGGTCGATGTTTCTTCTGGCGTCGAATCGAGCCGGGGTGTGAAATCGATCGCACTGATTCGTGCCTTCCTCGACCGGGTGAAGGCGCTCTGAGAGCATTTGAGAAGGGGACGGGTATGAAGGTCGAGCAACGATTGAAGGAACTCGGTATCGAGCTCGCCAAGCCCACGACCCCGGTGGGCAGCTACGTGAATGCCGTGCGTACGGGCAATCTGCTCTATCTCGCCGGCAAAGGCCCCGGCCTGCCGGGCAAGCCGTTGCCCGTGGGCAAGCTCGGCCGCGATTTCTCGATCGATCAGGGCTACGGCTTCGCGCGCGACACCGGCCTCAGCATTCTCGCCGTCCTCAAGGAAGAGCTGGGCGACCTCGACCGTGTGAAGCGCATCGTCAAGGTGCTCGGCATGGTCAATGCGACGTCGGAGTATGGAAGCCAGCCGGAAGTGATCAACGGCTGCTCCGATCTCTTCGTCGAAGTGTTCGGTGAGCGTGGCCGTCATGCGCGCTCGGCGGTTGGCATGGGCTCGCTGCCGCGCGGCATTCCGGTCGAGATCGAAGTGATCGTGGAGGTAGAGGACGTGCCGACAGCTCGTGCCGCTGCCGCCAAGCCGGCAGCCAAGCGCAAGGTCGCGCCCAAGGCCAAGAAGGCCGCCAAGAAGAAAGCGGCGAAGAAGAAAAATCTTTAGCCACACGTCCGGCCGGCGCTTTGACCGACCGGGGCCGGGACTGCTAAGTCCGCCCGGCCCAACAGGAACAGCGATGACAACGACACCCAACAGTTTCCGCACCGGCCCGGACGAGCGCGGCCATTTCGGCATTTTCGGCGGGCGCTACGTCGCCGAAACGCTGATGCCGCTGATCCTCCAGCTGGAGCAGGCCTATAACGCCGCCAAGGCCGATCCGGCGTTCCAGGACGAGCTCGATTACCTGCTGGAGCACTATGCCGGCCGGCCGAGCCCGCTTTACTACGCGGAGCGGCTCACCAAGAAGCTCGGCGGCGCCAAGATCTACTTCAAGCGCGACGAGCTGAACCACACCGGCAGCCACAAGATCAACAACGTGCTGGGCCAGGTCCTGATGGCCAAGCGCATGGGCAAGACGCGTGTCATCGCCGAGACCGGCGCCGGGCAGCACGGCGTGGCGACGGCAACGGCCTGCGCGCTGTTCGACATTCCCTGTGTCGTGTTCATGGGCGCCATCGACGTCGACCGGCAGGCGCCGAACGTCGTGCGGATGAACATGCTGGGCGCCGAGGTCCGGCCGGTGACGGCGGGCTCCTCGACCCTGAAGGATGCGATGAACGAGGCGCTGCGCGAC
>CAMARK010000126.1 GCA_945860205.1 Reyranella massiliensis 521
CGCCGACGCCGGTCAAGGCATCGCGCACCTCGTCGAGCTTGAACGGCTTGATGATGGCGGACACGAGCTTCATACGCTTCCCTCCTGCCTTTTCGGCTTGTCCGCATAGACTGGCGTCTGGCGTCGGCGGCGTCAAATTCAGACACAAATAAGGCCCGGCGAGCGAATCGCCGGGCCTTTGGGTCGCCGCCGCGACATGGAAGCGGCGGTCGATAGGGAACCCGGGAGGAGGCAGGTTCCCCAGGATCGACGGCGAGGCCTAGTGGACCGTCTCGCCGTGGAGATTGATGTCGAGACCTTCGACTTCCTCTTCGTTGGTCACGCGCAGGCCGATCAGGGCATCGACGACCTTGAGGATGATGAAGGTACCGATGGCGCACCAGGCGACGACGACCAGCGTGCCCCAGAGCTGGGTCAGGACCTGGCCGGCATTGCCGTCGATCAGGCCCTTCTTGCCCTCGCCGCCGATCACCTCGACGGCGAAGACGCCGGTCAGGATCGCGCCGACGAAGCCGCCGATGCCGTGGACGCCGAAGGCGTCGAGCGAGTCGTCGTAGCCCATCGCCTTCTTGAGGCCCGTCGCACCCCAGAAGCAGACCAGGCCGGCGACGATGCCGATCACCAGCGCCCCCATCGGCGTGACGAAGCCGGAAGCCGGGGTGATGGCGACGAGGCCGGCCACCGCGCCCGAGATGATGCCGAGCACCGACGGCTTGCCCCGCGTCACCCACTCCGCGAACATCCAGGCGAGCGCCGCGGCCGCCGCGGCGAACTGCGTGACCGCCATCGCCATGCCGGCGTTGCCGCTGGCACCGACCGCCGAGCCGGCATTGAAGCCGAACCAGCCGACCCACAGCAGCGAGGCGCCGATCACCGAGTAGACAAGGTTGTGCGGCGCCATGTTCTCGGTACCGAAACCCTTGCGCTTGCCGATGACGAGCGCGCACACCAGACCGGCGACGCCGGCATTGATGTGCACGACGGTGCCGCCGGCGTAGTCGAGGACGCCCCAGTCGCCGAGGAAGCCGCCGCCCCACACCCAATGGGCGATCGGCGCGTAGACGATCAGCGACCACAGCGCCATGAACCACATCATCGCCGAGAATTTCATGCGCTCGGCGAAGGCGCCGGCGATCAGCGCCGGCGTGATGATGGCGAAGGTGAGCTGGAAGCAGATGAACACCGATTCCGGGATGGTCTTGGCGAGCTCATGAACTCCGTCGAGCGTCAGCCCTCTCAGGAAGACCCGGCTCAGTCCGCCGACGATGGTGCTGCCCGACGTGAAGGCGAGGCTGTAGCCCACTATGAGCCAGAGCACGGAGATCATGCAGGTGATGGCAAAGCTCTGCATGACCGTGGCGAGAATGTTCTTCTTGCGCACCATGCCGCCGTAGAACAGCGCGAGGCCCGGAATGGTCATCATCAGGACGAGCGCCGTCGAGGTCAGCATCCAGGCGGTGTCGCCGGTGTCGAGCTTGGGTGCTGCTGCCGGAGCGGGCGTCGCGGCGGCTTGAGCCAGCGCGAGCGCCGGCAGCAGCAGGACACCCGCGGCCCCCAAGCCAGCAAGCACCGAATTGGTCTTGAACTTCATCGTTGTCCCCTCGGGTCTTGAGTTGGTTGAGTTGGCGCGCGGGATCACAGCGCTTCCGCCCCGGACTCGCCGGTACGGATGCGGATCGCCTGCTCTATCGACAGGACGAAGATCTTGCCGTCACCGATCTTGCCGGTGCCGGCCGCCTTGCGGATCGTCTCGACCGCGCGCTCGACCATGGTGTCGTCGATCACGACCTCGATCTTGACCTTCGGTAGGAAGCTCACGGCGTACTCGGCGCCGCGATAGATCTCGGTCTGACCTTTCTGGCGGCCGAATCCCTTGACCTCGCTCACCGTCAATCCCTGGATGCCGAGCGATGTCAGCGCATCGCGGACCTCGTCGAGTTTGAACGGCTTGAATATTGCCATGACCATTTTCATTTCGGCTGTCCTCCACCGGGCGCAACGCCCGCCCCCAAAGCTTGATCGAAGGGCAGCAAACTCCATGCCAAGGCGCCGCCAGACATCATCGCGGCCGCTGGCACAGCTCTTGCTGCCCTCTTGGCGAAATGAAGCTTTCATGTATCGGGGGTGGTCGTGTTGCTTAAGCAATTTGCCACTTTGGGGATTGCGCTGTTCACAATCTGTGCATCGGGCATCAGCTTTGCCCAAGGCACACCGAATCCGGCGACGCCGTCTGCGGCCGAGAAGGAGACTTGGAAGGCGCCCTTCGGCGGCAATTTCACCGCCGGCTTCGCCTTCCTGAACGACTATTCGTATCGTGGCATCTCTCAAACCCAGCTTCAGGTGGCAGCCCAGGTCAACGTCGGCTACGAGACCCCGACCATCAGCGAAGCCGTGCCGCTCAGCGCCTACGTCGGCGCCTGGGGCAGCAACGTCTACTTCCCCAACACCGGCACCATCGCCGAGATCGACCTGCTGACCGGCCTCAGGCTCAAGACCATGGAGGACAAGCTCACCTTCGACCTCGGCTATATCCGCTACAACTACCTCGGTGCGGCCTCCAACCTGTTCTACGACTTCAACGAGTTCGGCCTGGTCGGCGGTTACGACTTCGGTGTCGCCCAGCTCAGCGCCGCCGTCCGCTATAGCCCCAACTTCTACGCAAACTCCGGCATCGCCTGGTACAAGTGGGCCCAGGTCACCGTTCCGCTGCCCTTCATCAAGATCAACGAGAACATCGCCTTCAAGGTCTTCGGAAACGTCGGCAACCAGTACGTCGAGCGCTTCGCCAACTACGGCATTCCCACCAACAACTACTGGGACTGGCAGCTCGGCGCCGTGGTCTCGGTCTACGGCTTCGATATCTCCGCCGCCTACACCGACACCAACGTCGACGTCGCTGGATGCCTCAACACCCAGAACTGCCAGGGACGCACCATCCTCGGCGTCTCGAAGGCCTTCTGAACGACCTTCGACGACGGCCACAGGGACGGCCACAGAGGCGGGCCGCCCGGCTTGCAGCGTGACCGGGCGGCTGCCATCTATGGCGCATGGACAGCCGACATTTCGATCTCGCGGTCGTAGGCGCCGGCCTCAACGGCAGCCTGCTGGCGCTGGCTTCAGGCGAAGCCGGCC
The DNA here is from genome assembly GCA_945860205.1 of Reyranella massiliensis 521. Lineage (GTDB taxonomy): Bacteria > Pseudomonadota > Alphaproteobacteria > Reyranellales > Reyranellaceae > Reyranella > Reyranella massiliensis_B. Next base: position 3,133 of record CAMARK010000126.1, read on the forward strand.
TTGCCACGGCGCTGATCGACCGCGTGCCGCTGAAATCCCTCACCGAGGCCGGCTTCGACGGCCGCACGACGGCGATCGCCTACACCAGCCAGCGCCTGTTCGCAGCGCTCGGCATCTGGGACGACCTCGCGGGCCAGGCCGAGCCGATCCGCGACATCCGCATCTCCGACGCCGGCCACGACGGCCGGGCGAGCCCGCTTCATCTCCACTTCGATCATCGCGAGGCCGCGCCCGACTCCCGCGATCCGGCGCCGATGGGCTGGATCGTGGAGAACCGCTTTCTGCGCAGCGCGTTGCTGCGGCGGTTGGCAGACTGCCCGCAGGTTGAGCTGGTTGCACCCGATGAGGTGATTGAAACCGACCGCGATGCGCATCGCGCCGAACTCACCCTCAAGAGCGGCCGCCGTCTTCGGGCGCGGCTGGTGGCATCGGCCGAGGGCCGCTTCGGCTCGATGCGCGAGGAAGCCGGCATCGGCGCGCGCGCCTGGTCGTACGACCAGATCGCGATTGTGCTGGTCGCGCGGCACGAACGGCCGCACCGCGGCGGGGCGCAGGAGAAATTCTTGCCCGGCGGCCCCTTTGCCATCCTGCCCATGACGGACGGGCCGGCCGGCGAACACCGCTCGTCGATCGTCTGGACCGAGCGCGCCGATCTTGCGCGCCGCCTGCTCGAGCTCGACGCTGTGCGCTTCAATGCCGAATTTGCACGGCGGTTCGGCGATCATCTCGGCCGTGTCGAACCTGTGGGGCCGCGCTGGTGGCACCCGCTCGGCCTCGTCCATGCCGACCGCTACACCGACACGCGCCTCGTGCTGGTGGGCGATGCCGCCCATGGCATCCATCCCATCGCGGGCCAGGGCTATAATCTCGGCGTGCGCGACATTGCGGCCCTCGTCGAGGTGCTGGTCGACACCAAGCGGCTCGGCCTGGACATCGGCGCCGCCGACACGCTCGAACGCTACGCGCAATGGCGGCGGGCCGACAATTTCGCCATGGTCGCCGCCACCGATCTCTTGAATCGACTGTTCTCCAACGACATCAAGCCGCTGCGCCTGGTCCGCGACGCGGGCCTTGCCGCGGTCAACCGCGTGCCGGCGCTCCGCCGCTTCTTCGTCCGCCACGCCATGGGCATGGTCGGCGACCTGCCCAAGCTCATTCGCGGCGAAAGACCCTAGAGCGACCACCCTAGACTCCAAGGGTCGGCAGCCCTATCTCAAGGGCCAATTCTCGAGGATTTCCATGGCTCAAGCGCAAGTGCCCGTCACCGTGCTCACCGGCTATCTCGGCGCCGGCAAAACCACCCTGCTCAATCGAATCCTGAGCGAGCAGCACGGCAAGAAATACGCTGTCATCGTGAACGAATTCGGCGAGCTCGGCATCGACAACGACCTCGTGGTCAATGCCGACGAGGAAGTCTTCGAGATGAACAACGGCTGCATCTGCTGCACCGTGCGCGGCGATCTGATCCGCATCATCGAAGGCCTGATGAAGCGCAAGGACAAGTTCGACGGCATCCTGGTCGAGACCACCGGCCTGGCCGATCCCGGCCCGGTCGCCCAGACCTTCTTCACCGACGACGATGTGAAGGCCAAGACCCGGCTCGACGCCATCGTCACGGTGGTCGACGCCAAGCACTTCCTCGGCCAGCTCGACCAGGGCTCCGAGGCCGAGGAGCAGGTAGCGTTCGCCGACGTGATCCTGCTCAACAAGACCGATCTCGTGAGCGAGGGCGACCTCGCCAAGGTTGAGGGCAAGATCAAGGGGATCAATCCCTACGCCCGCATCCACCGGACGCAGAAGAGCCAGATCGACCTCGCCGCCATCCTCGACAAGGGCGCGTTCGACCTCGCGCGCATCCTCGAGTTCGAGCCCGACTTCCTCACGCATGGCCACGACCACAACCACGAGGAAGAGGTGAAGAGCCTCTCCATCACCTCGGACAAGCCGGTCGATCCCGACAAGTTCCAGAAGTGGATGGGCGCGCTGCTGCAGTTGCGCGGCGGCGATATCTTCCGCAGCAAGGGAATCCTCGCCATCGACGGCGCCCCCAAGCGCTACGTCTACCAGGGCGTCCACATGATGATGGACAGCGACTGGGGCTCCCCCTGGAAAGAGGGTGATAAACGTTCGAGCAAGCTCGTCTTCATCGGCCGCAACCTCGATGGCGACAATCTGAAGCGCGGCTTCGAAGACTGCCTGAAGTAAGCCCGTGAAGATCGACCTCACCAACCCGGCCTGGCGCCAGACCCTGCCGCCGGCCCGCACCGTCGCGGCCGACGCACCGGTCGCCGCCTGCGCTTTCAGCCGCGATGGCGCGACCGTGGCCTTCGCGCTGGGCGACGGCTGCGTGCGCACCCTGCCCGCCGACATCGCGGCGGCGCCCTCTGACGCATCGAAGCCAGTCCATGGCGGCGCGGTGCTGACGTTGGTGACCGACCCGGTGGGCGACGGCTTCGTGAGCGGCGGCGACGACGGCCGCCTGCTGCGCCTTGGCCCGGGCGGCACGGCCACCGAGCTTTTCAGCCAGAAGGGCCGATGGATCGACCATCTCGCCGCCCACCGCGCCACCGGCGCGGTCGCAGCCTCGGTCGGCAAGGCCGCGATCGTCGTCACCAAGGATGGCGAGGCCCGCGAGTTCGGCCCGCACCAGAGCACGGTCGCCGATCTTGACTTCAGCAAGGACGGCAGCCGCATCGGCTGCGCCCACTACGGCGGCGTCACGGTCTGGAGCCTCGGCCAAACCACCCAGGGCCAGACGCCCCCGCCGCCCCGCCGCTTCGCCTGGCGCGGCAGCCACGTGGCGCTGCGCTGGAGCACCGACGGCAAGTTCATCGCCACCGGCACCCAGGAAAACGACATCCATGTCTGGCGGATGGCGCAGGCCACCGACATGCGCATGCAGGGCTATCCCGCCAAGGTGAAGTCGCTGTCGTGGACCGCCGATGCGCGCTTCCTCTACACCTCCTCGCAGCCGGTGTTCACCGCCTGGCCCTTCTCCGGCAAGGGACCGGAAGGCAAGCCGCCGCTGCAGTTCGGCGAAGAGGGTGCGGGCCTGCTCAGCGTCGTGGCGGCCCACCCGGCCGCCGAATTCGTGGCCGGCGGCTACGATTCCGGCGAGCTGCAGCTCGGCGACATCAAGACCAGGCGCTCGGTGGTGCTAAAAATGGCCGACGGCTCGGCCATCACCTGCCTCGCCTGGTCGCCCGACGGATTTAGGCTCGCCGTCGGCAACGAGCGCGGCGATCTTCTGGTGGTCGATCTCAGGCGCTAAAAAGGCCCAACTTCACCGACAGAAATTTGGCTTTCCAGCCGCTTGGGAGCCAATAGATGCGGGCTTTTTCCCGGCTCATCGGGCCCACCTGAAACGTCCGTGTGTTGTGCCCTTAAGTGTGCCCGGATCCGTCTCCCGACCCGGCGCACGATTGTCTGTCCACGGTTCGATGCGTGGCCCTTTTCCTGTTGGTGCCGGCACTGCCAGCACGAAGCCCTTTGGGCGTAGATGGATTGCTCTCACCCCTGGGTCAGGACCCAGGGCGGCTGCACCAAGCGCTATGCGCGAGCCCGTGGCCCCTCTTGCGGACTCCAGAGGGCACGGACAGGTCTTGCCGGAAAAGGAAAAAGGCCGGCGCCCCAAACTCATAGGAAGCACCAGACTGACAGAAATATAGCCAAAAATCTGCTGAATTGTCAACTCTAGCTGCGCGACACCAGCAGGCGGTTCGACACCAGGCACAGGATCCCCGCGAGGCCCATGGCCGTCGTCATTGGCGCGATGGTGCCGTCCAGCGCCTGGCCCACCACCGCGCCGAAGGCGGCGCCGATGCCGAACGTCAACACGCCCATCAGCGACGAGGCGGTACCCGCCATGTGGGGATAGCGCTGCAGCGCCAGCGCCATGGAGTTGGGGCCGATCAGGCTGATGGTGGCGATCTGCGGCACGAAGCAGAGCAGGAACGGCCACATGCCGATAACGCCGTGGCGCGCTTCGATCCAACCCAGCACCATCGCCGTCGTGCCGGCGATCGCCGGCACGATCACCGCGTAGCGGAGAATCTTGCCGGCGCCGAATACGGGCGCGAACCTTGCGTTGAGCAGGCTGCCCACCGTCATGAACACGACCATGCTGCCGAAGATCAGCCCGTAGTCGCGCGGCGCCACGCCATAGCGCTCGATGAACACGAACGGCGAGCCCGACAGGAACGAGAAAAGCGCGGCGAACTGGAACGCGCCGGTGAAGGCATAGCCCATGAACGCCTTGTGCCGGAACAGCTCGCCGAAGCGCTTCAGGATCGACGACAGCACCAACGGCTGGCGATATTCCGGCCGCAGCGTCTCGGGCAGGCGAATATAGGCCAGCACCAGCGCCACGAGGCCGATCGCGGCCAGCACCCAGAAGATCGCCCGCCAGCCCAGGAACCACAGGATCTGCCCGCCGATCAGCGGCGCCAGCATGGGCGCGATCGAGGTGCAGGCCATCATCAGCGACATGGCGCGCGCCGCCTGGTCCTTCTCGGCGAGGTCGCGGACCATGGTGCGCGCCAGCACCACGCCGCCGCAGGCCGCCAGCCCCTGCAGGAAGCGCAGGCCGACCAGGTGACCGGCCTCGACCGCGAAGGCACAGCCGATGCTGGTGACGACGTAGATCGCGAGGCCGATCAGGATGACCGGGCGGCGGCCAAAGCGATCGCCGGCCGGGCCATAAAAGATCTGGCCGAGGCCGAAGGCGATCATGAAGGCCGAGAGCGTGAGCTGGATGTCGCCCGCGGTGCCCTTTAGATCAACGGCGATCACCGGCAGCGCCGGCAGGTACATGTCGATCGACAGCGGCGTGAACGACGACAGCAGGGCAAGCAGGATCAGCAGGACCGGCGTCAGGGTCGGGCGACCACCGGTCGAAGTTGGGGTCGTGGTCATCGGGCTGGCTGTAGCAGCATTGGTCCCAGGCTCCCATGCTATAAGCGGACCATGACGTCGCTGCCCGACCTCACCGAGCCGCAGATCCGCCGTTACGCGCGCCATATCGTGCTGGCCGAGATCGGCGGCGTGGGCCAGGCGCGGCTGATTGCCGCCCGGGTGCTGGTGGTCGGCGCCGGCGGCCTCGGTGCACCCCTCCTGCAGTATTTGGCCGCCGCCGGCATCGGCACCCTGGGGGTGATCGACCACGACACGGTCGACCTCTCCAACCTGCAGCGCCAGGTCATCCATCGCACCTCGGACGTGGGCGTCTCCAAAGTGGAGAGTGCCCAGCGCGCGCTGGCCGACATCAATCCGGAAGTGAAGGTCCGGCCGCACGACGAGCGGCTGACGGCCCATAATGCCGAACGCATCCTCGCCGACTACGACATCGTGGCCGACGGCAGCGACAACTTCGCCACGCGCTATCTGTTGAACGACACCTGCTATCGCCTCAAAAAAATTCTGGTTTCCGCCGCGATACTTCGTTTCGATGGTCAGATCTCGACCTACAAGGCCTGGCACGGGCCGGGGCATCCCTGCCTGCGCTGCATCTTTCCCGCCGCTCCCTCCGAGGAGGCCGTGCCGAGCTGCGCCCAGGCGGGCGTGCTGGGCGCGCTGGCGGGCACGCTGGGCGCGCTGCAGGCCACCGAGGTGGTGAAGGAAATCCTCGGCATCGGCCGCTCGCTCTCAGGCACGCTGTTGATGTACGACGCGCTCAGTGCCTCGTTCGACGAGATGACGATTGCCAAACGGCCCGACTGCCCGACGTGTAGCAAGCCATGAAGACTCCGGACGGCGGCCTTTCGGTCATCCTGCGCTCGGACGACTACGAGAGCGCCCACTATGCGCTTGCGCTCGCGGCGGCCGCCCTCGCCGTGAACAAGCCCGCCGTGCTGTTCTTCACCATGGGCGGCATCCGCACCCTCACCGGTCCGCCGCCGGCACTTGAAGACTGGGGCCGCGACGTGCTCAACCGCGAACGCGGCGTCGGCGATTTCGAAACGCTGCTGCAGGCCTGCGTGGAACTTGGCTGCCGCTTCATCGTGTGCGAAATGGGCCTGCGTTCGCTCGACATCGATCGCACCAGCCTGCGCACCGACGTTCCCTTCACCATCGCCGGGATCGTGACCTTGCTGGAAGAGACCCGGCCGGGCATGCATCTGCTGACGCTGTAACGACTCAACTCTGTAAAGACACTGGAGACTTCATGACATCCGCCGCCTTCGACGTCCTGGGAATCGGCAACGCCATCGTCGACGTCATCTCGCGCTCCGAGGAGGCCTTCCTCGGTCGGAACGGCCTGGTGAAGGGCAGCATGATGCTGGTCGACGAGGCGCGGGCCGAGGCGCTCTACGCCGCCATGGGGCCCGGCGTCGAAGTCTCCGGCGGCTCGTGCGGCAACACCATGGCCGGCGTCGCCTCGTTCGGCGGCAAGGGCGCCTACATCGGCAAGGTGCGCGACGACCAGCTCGGCGGCGTGTTCGGCCATGACCTGCGCGCGATGGGCGTGTCGTTCGAGACCAAGAGCGCCACCACTGGACCGTCGACCGCGCGTTGCCTGATCCTGGTGACGCCCGACGCACAGCGCACCATGAACACCTATCTCGGCGCCTGCACCGGCCTCGGACCGCACGACATCGACGCGAAGCGCGTGGCCAGCGCCCAGGTGACCTATGTCGAGGGCTATCTGTGGGATGCGCCGGCCGCCAAGCAGGCCGTGCTGAAGGCCTTCGACGCCGCCCATGCCGCCGGCCGGCAGGTTTCGATCACGCTGTCCGACTCGTTCTGCGTCCACCGCTACCGCGACGAGTTCCGCGCCCTGATCCGTGACAAGGTCGACATACTTTTCGGCAACGAGGCCGAGATCAAGTCGCTCTACCAGGTCGACACGTTCGAGGAGGCGCTAGAAGCCACGCGCAAGGAAGGCAAAATTGCCGCCCTCACCCGCAGCGAAAAAGGCTCGGTCGTCATCAAGGGCAGCGAGACCCATGCCGTGCCGGCCGCGGCCGTCGCCAAGGTGGTCGACACCACCGGCGCCGGCGATCTCTACGCCGCCGGCTTCCTGTTTGGCCTGACGCACGGCAAGCCGCTGGCCGAATGTGCCCGGCTGGGCGGCGTCGCCGCCGCCGAGATCATCTCCCACGTCGGCGCGCGGCCCGAGCAGGCCCTGAAGGCGCTGATTTGAGCAATGCCTCTGTCACCTCGCGCGAACAACAGAACCCTCATGCTGAGTCGGGCGGGGTCACCCCCGCCCTGTACCGCGCGCAGCGTGCGTCTCGAAGCATGGGCTACACACGAGGTGCTTGTTCCCATGCTTCGAGACGGCTGCTTCGCAGCCTCCTCAGCATGAGGTTCCCGGTAGCTCCATGAGCGATGCCAGCGCCCGGAGCTGGCGCGAAGCGCTGGCGACGTACACGCACCCGCGCGTCGTCACGCTGCTGTTCCTGGGCTTCTCGGCCGGGCTGCCGTTCCTGCTGGTGTTCTCGACCCTCTCGGCGTGGCTGCGCGAGTTCGGCATCAGCCGCACCGCCATCGGCTTCGTGAGCTGGATCGGCATCACCTACTCCTTCAAGTTCGTGTGGTCGCCGATCGTCGATCGCGTACCGCTGCCCTGGATCACGCGCTGGCTGGGCCGACGCCGCGCCTGGATGCTGCTGGCGCAGGTGGGCATCGGGCTCGGCCTGCTCGGCATGTCGTTCTGTGACCCGCGCACCGATCTCTGGTGGCTGGTCGTGCTGGCGCTCGTCGTCGCCTTCTCCTCGGCGACACAGGACATCGCGCTCGATGCCTTCCGCATCGAGGCGACCGACGAGTCGCTGCAGGGCGCCACGGCCGCCACTTACCAGTTGGGCTACCGCATCGCCGTGCTCGCGGCCGGCGCCGGGGCGCTCTACATCGCCGAGTTCGTCTCCTGGCCGACCGCCTACCGCACGATGGCGGCCCTCGGCCTGGTCGGCATTGTCACCACCTTCATCATCTCCGAGCCCAAGCGCCGCAACGCCACGGGTGCTGCCGAACTCGAAGGCAAGGTCGCAGCCTTTGCCGCCGGCCTTGGCGCAATGCCCGACTGGGCCCGCCAGACGCTGATCTTCATCTATGGCGCCATCGTCTGCCCGTTCGTCGATTTCTTCGCACGCTATGGCTGGCTGGCGGTGGTGCTGCTGCTGTTCATCGGCCTGTTCCGGCTGTCCGACATCGCCATGGGCGTGATGGCGAACCCCTTCTACATCGACATGGGCTTCTCGCTGTCGCAGATCGCCAACGTCTCCAAGATCTACGGCTTCGTGATGTCGATCCTGGGCGCGCTGCTGGGCGGTGCGCTGGTGTACCGGATCGGCGCCGCGCGGCTGCTCGCCCCGGCGGTCTTCCTGATCGCGGCGTCCAACCTCACCTTCGCCTGGCTTGCCTGGGTCGGCACGCCCGATACGCTGATCCTCACGATCGCCATCAGCATCGACAATCTGGCCGGCGGCATGTCGGGCTCGATCTTCATCGCCTTCCTGTCGGGACTGACCAACACCGCCTACACGGCCACGCAGTACGCGCTGTTCACCTCGATCATGACCCTGCCCGGCAAGCTGATGGGCGGATCCTCGGGCTGGATCGTCGACAGGCTGCAGGCAGATTTCTCCTCCACCTACAAGTTCGGCGGCTACGCGATCTTCTTCGTCTACACCGCGCTGCTCGGCCTGCCGGCCCTGGTGCTTGCGTTCGTTGTGCGCCGCCGCTTCGAAAAAGAAACCCCTCCTTCCTGAGGGAAGGAGGGGAAGTAAATCAGCGTCGGGGTGTCACCGCGCCGGGGGAACCTGCCCATTCCGAAGCGGGGGCGTGGGGTTGCCGACCGGGAATGGGCACCTCTCGTTTAGGGGGCCGAGGCTACAAAACCGTGACTGGTGGTGTGGAAAACCCCTCATGCTCTTCCGGACCGCGGGCCTCTGGCCCGCTCATGATTCTGAGCGGGCTTGGAAGCCCGCGGTCCTTCTTGAGATGAGTTCTTCTAGCCCGGCGTCGAGTCGAGGGCGTAGCCGGCGGCGCGGACGGTGCGAATGAGGTCGGCCTGACTCTCGCCGTTCAGCGCCATGCGCAGGCGGCGGATGTGGACGTCGACGGTGCGGGCCTCGACGTAGACGTCCTTGCCCCACACCGAGTCGAGCAACTGCTCGCGCGAGAAGACGCGGCCGGGATGTTCCATGAAGTGGCGCAGCAGGCGGAATTCCGTGGGACCGAGATGGACCGGCTT
>CAMARK010000127.1 GCA_945860205.1 Reyranella massiliensis 521
TGTTGCCCATCCTTCGAGACGCTCGCTGCGCTCACTCCTCAGGATGAGGTCGTTGTTGGGGCGACACCAAAGAGAATGCCAGAAGCGCTCTACCAGAGCTTCCACCACGCCTTGGTGGCGGGCGCACTCCGGGCCGCAGGCGTCGTCGACGAACTCTGCGGCGTAGCGGGCTTGGGCGTCTGATCGAGGCCGCCGATCGGCGTCGGCGGTGGCAGATCGGTCTCGCGCCAGCCACCGCCCAGCGCCTTCACCAGGTTGGCGCTGGCAATCAGGCGATTGAGCCGGATGTTGAGCAAGGTCTGCTCGGCCTGCAGCGCCGACGTCTGGGTCTGTACCACGGTCGTGTAGGGGATGGTGCCGATCCGGTATTGATTGAGCGACAGCCGCTCGGCCTCGCGCGCCGCGGCAACGGCAGCGCGCTGGACCTGCTCCTGCTGGACCAGGAGGCGCTGCTGGACGAGCGCATCCTCGACCTGCTGGAAGGCGGTCAGCACGGTCTGGCGGTAGGTCGCCACGGTGTTGTCGTACCCCGCCCGCGCCCCTTCGACCTGGGCGGCACGCGCGCCGCCGTCGATCAGCGTGGCGGCAAGCTGCGGACCGAGCGACCACACCGACGAGCCGAGCTGGAACAAGGTGCCAAGTCCACCGCTCAGGAAGGTGATGGCACCACCCAGCGAGATGTTCGGATAGTAGGCCGCCTGCGCCACGCCGATCCGGGCATTGGCCGAGGCCATCAGGCGCTCGGCCGAGGCGATGTCGGGCCGCCGTTCCAGCAGCGCCGAGGGGATGCCGGCATCGACCGTCGGCACGTTCTGCGGCGGCGTGCCCGGGTCCAGGTTGAATTCGGCCGGCGTCTTGCCAATCAGCACGGCGATCGCATGCTCGAACAGGGCGCGCTGGATCCCCTCGGCCACCAGAAGAGATCGGGCCTGCTGGTAGAGGGTCTGTGCCTGGGTGAGGTCGACCCGCGAGGCGATGCCGGCGTCGACCTGATTCTGCACGATCTGCAGCGACCGCGCATAGGCCGCGACGGTTTCCTGGTAGAGCCTGGTCCGCTGGTCGGAGACGCGCAGCGAGAAATAGTTGATCGCGACGTCGGCCTGGGCCGAGAGCCGCGCTGTAGCGAGATCGCCGGCGCTGGCCTGGGCCGCCGCCGAATCAGCCTCGATCGTTCGCCGGATGCTGCCCCAGACGTCGATCTCCCAGGAGAGCGCGCCGCCGCCGGAGTATTGGCTCGCGCTGCTGGTGACATTGCCGGCCTGGTTCGTCGTGATGATCGCGCCGCCCCCGCCGCCGCGCAGCGCACCAGTTCCAGTCTGTTGGGTGCTGCCCGTGGCGGTGATCGTCGGATAGAGGCCCGATTGGTCCTGGCGCACGAAGGCGCGCGCCTGGCGGTAGGCCGCTTCGGAGGCCTTGAGCGTCTGGTTGGAGATGTCGACCTGGGCGGCCAAGCGGTCGAGCGTCGGATCACCGTAGATCTGCCACCACGGTCCACGATCTACTGCGTCGCGAGGCATGGCTGGACGGAAGTCTACTCCCCCTTCCTTGAATTCGGCCGTGGGCGGGCTGGCAGGCGGCGGCCGCTCGTAGTCGGGACCGACCAGACAACCGGCCAGCGACGCCAGGCAGAGCAGAGCCGCCATCCGCCTCATGCGGGGACTCCGGCGCCGCCGCCCATAGTGCCACCCATGCCGCCACCCAGGACGCGGGCAATTCGGCTGGGACGGTCGCGGTCGCGGCGGCGGAAGCGGTCGAGATATAGGTAGATCACTGGGGTCGTATAGAGGGTCAGGATCTGGCTGACGATCAGGCCACCGATGATCGAAATGCCGAGCGGCCGGCGCAGCTCGGCGCCTTCGCCGTATCCCATCGCCAGCGGCAGCGCGCCCAGGATGGCCGCCATGGTCGTCATCAGGATGGGCCGGAAGCGCAGCAGGCAGGCCTCGTAGATGGCGACGCGCGGATCAAGCCCCTCGTTGCGCTCGCGCTCCAGTGCCACGTCGATCATCATGATGGCGTTCTTCTTGACGATGCCGATCAGCAACAGCACGCCGATCATGGCGATGATGCTGAACTCCACGCCTGCGAACTTGAGCGCCAGCAGCGCCCCGATGCCGGCCGACGGCAAGGTCGACAGGATGGTGAGCGGGTGGATGTAGCTCTCGTAGAGGATGCCGAGCACGATGTAGACGGCGACAAGCGCCGCCAGCACGAGCAGGAGCTGGTTGGTCGTCGATTGCTGGAACGCCCGCGCCGTGCCCTGGAACGAGCCGTGGATGCTGGCCGGCACGCCGATTTCGGCCATCACGCCGTTCACGTAGCCAATGGCGTCGCTCAGCGTCTTGCCCGGCACGAGATTGAACGAGATCGTGCTGGCGACGAACAGGTTCTGGTGATTGACGGCGATCGGCGTGGTGCCGAATTCGTAACGGGTGACGGCGGAAAGCGGCACCATCTTCTCCGGCGTGGTGCTGACGGCCGCCCCGGTCGAGGCCGAGCCACGGCCGCTGACGGCGATCTGGTTGGTGCGCTGGTTGCGGACCGCCTGGGCAGGGTCGATGACGCCGGCCTGCGCCGGCACCGCCGAGGTGATGGCGCCGGTGGCCTGGGCGCCGCTGATCGCGCCGCCCGACGTGCTGACGTAGATGTCCTTCAGCCCCTCCGGGCTTGCCCAGTACTCGGGCGAGACCTCCATCACGACATGATACTGGTTGAGCGTGTTGTAGATCGTCGAGACCTGGCGCTGGCCGAAGGCGTCGTAGAGCGTGGCGGAGATGCTGCGCGTCGACACGCCCAGCCGGGCCGCGGCATCGCGATCGATGGTGAGATTGACCTGCAGGCCGCGCTGCTGCTGGTCGGAGTCGACGTCGGTAACGACCGAGGAGTCCGCCTTCAACGCCTCGGTCAGCTTTGGCCCCCACGTGTAGAGGTCGGGCAGGGAATCCGCCTGCAGGGTGAACTGGTACTGGGCGTTGGCCTGGCGGCCGCCGACCCTTATGTCCTGCACCGCCTGCAGGAAGAGCACGGCGCCGGGCACCTGCGACAGGCGCGGGCGCAGGCGGGCGATCACCTGATCGGCCGATTCCTTGCGTTCGCTGAGCGGCTTCAGGGTGGCGAAAATGAAACCGGAGTTGGTCTGGAATCCTCCAGTGAAACCCGCGACGCTTTCGATCGCCGGATCGGCTCGGATGATCTCCATGAACTGGCGAAACTTCCGGCGCATCGCCTGGAACGAGATGCTCTGGTCGGCGCGGATGCCGCCGACGATGCGGCCGGTGTCCTGCTGCGGAAAGAAGCCCTTGGGGATGGTCACGTAGAGATGGATGTTGAGCAGCACGGTGGCGAGAAAGACCAGCATCGTCAGCAGCGGGTGGCGCAGCACGAACCCCAGGCTGCGGCCGTAGAGCGACTGCAAGGCGGCAAAAGCGCGTTCGTTGGCGCGGAAGAACGGGCCCGCCGTCCGGCCGTCATGGCGACGCAGCACGTAGGCACACATCATGGGCGTCGTCGTCAGTGACACCACCATGGAGATGAGGATGGCGACCGAGAGCGTGACGGCGAACTCGCGGAACAGGCGGCCGACGATGCCGCTCATCAGCAGGATCGGAATGAATACCGCGATCAGCGACAGGCTCATGGAAACGACGGTGAAGCCGACCTCGCGGGCTCCCTGCAGGGCCGCGTCGACCCGCGACATCCCCGCCTCGATATGACGCGAGATGTTCTCCAGCACGATGATGGCGTCGTCGACCACAAAACCCGCGGCGATGGTCATGGCCATCAGCGACAGGTTGTTGAGACTGTAGCCCATCAGATACATGGCGCCGAAGGTGCCGATCAGCGACACCGGCACCGAGACCGCCGCCACGAAGCCGGCGCGAGCCGAGCGCAGGAAGGCGAAGGTCACCAGCACCACCAGAATCACGCTGATGATCAGTGCCTGCTCGACCTCCCGCAGCGAGGCACGGATCGTCGTGGTGCGATCGCTGACCACTGTGAGGTCGACGTCATTGGGCATCGCCGCCTGAAGCTCGGGCAGCAACGCCTTCACCTGGTCGACGGTCTCGATGATATTGGCGTTCGGTTGCAGGTAGACGATGACCAGCACCGAGCGCTTGCCGTTGGCCTGGCCTTCGTTGCGGATGTTCTCCGTCGAATCGATGACCTCGGCCACGTCCGACAGCCGCACCGGCGAGCCGTTGCGCCAGGCAATGATCAGAGAGCGGTACTCCTCGGCCGTCCGCGCCTGGTCGTTGGCGTAGATCTGGTACCGCCTCTCGCCGACTTCGAGTGCGCCCTTGGGGGCGTTGGCGTTGGCAGCGGCAATTGCGGCGCGGACGCTCTCGAGTCCGATGCGGTATTGCGTGAGCACGCTGGGATTGATCTCGACACGCACCGCCGGCAGCGAGCTGCCGCCCAGCGACACCTGGCCGACGCCGGTGACCTGCGACAGCTTCTGCTGGAGGACGTTGGAGGCGGCGTCGTAAAGCCTGCCCTGACCCAATGTGTTGGATGTGAGGGCCAGGACCACTACTGGCGCATCGGCAGGGTTGACCTTGCGATACTGCGGATTGCTGCGCAGATCGGCCGGCATGTCGGCACGCGCGGCATTGATGGCCGCCTGGACGTCCCGCGCCGCGCCGTCGATGCTGCGCGACAGATCGAACTGCAGCGTGATGCGCGAATTTCCGACCGAGCTCGACGAGGTGATCTCGCTGACGCCGGCGATCGCGCCCAGTCGCCTCTCGAGCGGCGTGGTGACGCTGGTGGCGACCGTCTCGGGCGAGGCGCCGGGCAACGTGGCCGTGACCTGGATGGTGGGAAACTCCACCTTGGGCAGTGGCGACACCGCGAGGCCGGTGAAGGCCACCATGCCAGCCAGCGCCAAACCGATCGTCAGCAGAGTCGTGGCGACGGGCCGGGCAATAAAGGGGGCCGACAGGTTCACGGCAGGCGCCCCTCGGCGACATCGACGCCAGGAGTGACGAGCGGATGGCGCGGCGTGTCGAGCGGCATCCCGCGCAGCCGGCGGCCGAGCCGATCGAAGGCAAGGTAGATCACGGGCGTCGTGAAGAGAGTCAGGATCTGGCTGACGATCAGGCCGCCGACGATGGTGAGGCCGAGCGGTTGGCGCAGCTCCGAGCCCGTACCCGAACCCAGCATCAGCGGCAGCGCGCCGACCATCGCCGCGACGGTCGTCATCAGGATCGGACGGAAGCGCAGCAGGCAGGCCTGGTGGATGGCCTCGCGCGGCGTCTTGCCCTGATGACGCTCGGCGTCGAGGGCGAAGTCGATCATCATGATGGCGTTCTTCTTGACGATGCCGATCAGCAGTACGATGCCGATGATGGCAACGACGCTGAGGTCCGAGCCCGCCAGCAGCAGTGCCAGCAGCGCGCCGATGCCGGCCGACGGCAGGGTGGACAGGATCGTGATAGGGTGGATGTAGCTTTCGTAAAGCACGCCGAGCACGATGTAGACCGTGACGATGGCGGCCAGGATCAGCAGAAGCTGGCTGTTCAGCGACTTCTGGAAGGCGAGCGCCGCGCCCTGGAAGTGGCTGGTGATCGACCGGGGCATGCCGATCTCGGCCTGCGCGGCGACGATCGCGTCGACCGCGTGGCCGAGGGAGGCGCCCGGCGCCAGATTGAACGAGATCGACGTGGCGGGGAATTGCCCGTAGCGGTCGAGCCTGAGCGGCGCGGTGCGCTCCTCGAAGGTGGCGATCGCCGACAACGGCACCTGCTTGCCGCCCACAGAGCCCGGCAAGTAGAGGTTGGCGAGCGAGTCGAGCGAGCCGGCCATCGAGGGGTCGACTTCATAGATCACCCGATATTGGTTCGACTGGGTATAGACCGTCGACACGATACGCTGGCCAAACGCGTCGTAGAGAACGTTGTCGACCGTGGCGGTGGTGACGCCGAAGCGCGCCGCCGCATCGCGGTCGATCTTGATGAACATCGACAGGCCCTTGTTCTGCAGGTCGCTGGTGACGTCGACGATTTCAGGCAGCTTCTGCAGCCGCTCCATGAGGCGCGGCACCCAGATGTCGAAGTCCTCGGGCCGGGCACTTTCGAGCACGAACTGGTACTGGGTACGGCTCACCGTCGAATCGATCGTGAGGTCCTGCGCCGGCTGCATGTAGAGCGAGATGCCCCGCACCGACACGGTATTGCGCTGCAGGCGCCGGATGATCTCAGTTGCCGTCGCGCTGCGCACACTGCGCGGCTTGAGGTTGATCAGCATCCGCCCCGAATTCAGCGTCGGGTTGGTGCCGTCGACGCCGACGAACGACGTCAGGCTCTCGACGTCGGGATCGGCCAGGACCGCCTCCACCAACGCACGCTGGCGCTCGCTCATCGCGGCAAAGGACACGCTTTGCGGTGCTTCCGTTACGGCCTGGATCAGGCCGTTGTCCTGCACCGGGAAGAAGCCCTTGGGCACCACGACGTAGAGCGCGACGGTCAGCACGACCGTGCCGACGGCGACCAGGAGCGTCAGCGCCTGGTGACGAAACACCACGATCAGCCAGCGGTCGTAGAGATCGATCAAACGCGTGAACCAGCGCGCACCCAGTGCCTGCGCCTCGGCATGGACTTCGACGTCCGCCGCAGGGGCCGGGGCGGCAGTCGCCGCCGCGGGGCGCTGCTTCAGGAGACGGGCGCACATCATCGGCACCAGGGTGAGCGACACCAAGGCGGAAATTAGGATGGTGACCGACAGCGTGACCGCGAACTCGCTGAACAGGCGGCCGACCACGTCGGCCATGAAGAGCAGCGGAATGAGCACGGCGATCAGCGAAACGGTGAGCGAGACCACGGTGAAGGCGATCTGGCGCGAACCTTTCAGCGCCGCCGCCTTGGGGTCCTCGCCACGCTCGATATAGCGGGCGATGTTCTCGATCATGACGATGGCGTCGTCGACGACGAAGCCGGTCGCGATGGTGAGCGCCATGATCGACAGGTTGTTGAGGCTGAAGCCCGCCAGGTACATCACCGCCAGCGTGCCGACCAGCGACAGCGGCACCGACAGGCTCGGGATGAGCGTGGCGCGCGCGTCGCCCAGGAAGGCGAAGATCACGGCGACGACCAGGACCACGGCGAAGGTCAGTTCGATCTGCACGTCGCGCACCGAAGCCCGGATGGTGAGTGTGCGATCGGTGACGATGGCCACGTCAAGCGCGACCGGCAGGGATTCGCGCAGCTGCGGCAGCAGCACCTTGATACGATCGACCACTTCGATGACGTTGGCGCCGGGCTGGCGCTGGACGTTCACGATCACCGCCGGCGTGCCGTTCACCCAGGCGGCGATACGGTTGTTTTCCTGGCCCTCCTCGACGGTGGCGACATCCTTCAGCCGGACCGCAGCGCCGTTGCGGTAGGCGACGATGACCTCGCGGAAGATGCTGGGATCGGTGATCTGGTCGTTGGCGTTGATCGTGTAGGCTCGCGCCGGGCCATCGAAGTTGCCCTTGGGTGTGTTGACGTTGGCGTTGGTGATGGTGGTGCGCAGGTCGTCGATGTTGAGCCCGTAGGCGGCGAGCGCGGTGGGGTTGGCACGAATCCGCACACCGGGCTTCTGGCCACCTTCGAGGCTGACCAGACCGACGCCGGCGACCTGGGAAATCTTCTGGGCGAGGCGCGTGTCGACGAGATCGTGGACCTTGGTCAGGGCCTCGGTCTTGGAGGTAACGGCAAGCGTGAGCACCGGCGCATCGGCGGGATTGACCTTGGCGTAGATCGGCGGTGCCGGCAGATCGCCCGGCAGGAGGTTGCCGGCGGCATTGATGGCCGCCTGCACCTGCTGTTCGGCGATGTCGAGGCCAAGCGTCAGGTCGAACTGCAGCGTGATGATCGAGGCGCCAGCCGAGCTGGTCGACGTCATCTGGTTGAGGCCGGGCATCTGGCCGAATTGCCGCTCGAGTGGAGACGTGACGGATGACGTCATCACTTCGGGGCTGGCGCCGGGATAGAGCGTCTGCACGCGGATCGTCGGATAGTCGACCTGCGGCAGCGCCGACAGGGGCAGGAATTTGTAGGCGATCATGCCGACCAGCATGATCGCCACCATCAATAGCGAGGTGCCAACCGGCCGTTCGATGAAAAGCCGCGACGGATTCATGTCGCGGCGGACTACTGGTTCGACCGCGCCGGCCGTCCTGCGCCACCGCCCGGTGGCGCCGCCGCCACGGGCGAACCGGACGTGCCTCGCGGACCGGCGGCAGGCTTGCGGATCTTGGCGCCTTCGCGCAGCCGGTCGGTGCCGTCGATGACGACCTGGTCACCGACCTGCAGGCCCTTCGTCACCGCGACCCTCTCGCCATCGGTGACACCGAGTTCGACGACACGGATCTCGACGGTGTCGTCGGCCTTGACCAGGTAGACGAAGATGCCGGGCTGGCCGCGCTGGATGGCCGCGACGGGAACGATGGTCGCGTCCTTCACGGTGTCGACCAGTAGGCGGACATTCACGAACTGGTTCGGGAACAGGGTCTCGTCGTTGTTGTCGAAGATGGCGCGCAGCTTCACCGTGCCGGTGGTCACGTCGATCAGGTTGTCGGTGGTGTCGAGCTTGCCGACACCCAGTTCGACCTTCTGCGCGCGGTCAAGCGCCCGCACTTCGAGCGAGGCACCGGCCTTGAGGCGCTGGCGCACCGCCGGCAGGGAATCCTCGGGAATGGTGAAGATTACCGAAATCGGCTGGATCTGGATGATGACGGCGATGCCCGTTGTATCGCCCATCGTCACGTAGTTGCCCTTGTCGACCATGCGCAGGCCGATGCGGCCGGTCAGCGGAGCGACGATCTTGGTGTAGGTGACATTGAGCTTGGCCGCATCGACCAGCGCCTGGTTGATGACCAGCGCCGCCTCGTACTGGCGCACCAGGGCCTGCTGGGTGTCGAGTTGCTGGCGGGCGAGGGAGTCCTGGGCGACCAGCTTCCTGTAGCGTTCGAGATCGGTCTGGGCGTTCTTGAGCAGGGCCTCGTCGCGCTGCATCGTGCCGACGGCCTGCTGCAGGGCGACGTCGTAGGGGCGCGGGTCGACCACGGCGAGCAGGTCGCCCTGCTTCACGAGCTGGCCTTCCTTGAGATGGACCTCGGTGAGCTGACCGGTGATCTGTGTCTTGACGTTGACGGTGGCGAGCGGCGTGACGGTACCCAGCGCCCGCAGCACAACGGGGATATCGCCTTTGACGGCCGAGGCAACGCCCACCGGCACGCCGGCGCCCGGCGGTGAGCGACCGGCCGGAGGCACGAACTTAGATGTTCCGCCCTGCGAAATAAACCAGCCGGCACCCGCCACAACGACGAGGCCCAGGCCGATCCCGAGCAGGGTCCGCAGCCGCTTCATCGCCTACCCAATCTCCCCGAGGAATACAGTTCGTCTGTAATACGAACGGAACCGTCCAAACCTCCCCCTGTGACGGCAGGGACGCAAGGCAAGCCTAACGCCCCCAGCATAACGCCCCAGACGATGAAAAGGCCCCTCTCAAACGGACCGCGCGCCCGAAATCGGGCGTCAGTCGGCTGCCTTTTCGGGCACGTAAAGGGCATTGCCACCGGCCCGGAACTTCTCGCTCATCTCATCCATGCCCTTCTTGGCGTAGTCGCGGATGTCCTGGGTGATGCGCATGGAGCAGAACTTCGGCCCGCACATCGAGCAGAAGTGCGCCGTCTTGTGCGCCTCCTTGGGCATCGTCTCGTCATGGAATTTCTCGGCCGTCGCCGGATCGAGCGAGAGGTTGAACTGATCCATCCAGCGGAAGTCGAAGCGCGCCTTGCTGAGTGCATCGTCGCGCAACCGTGCCGCGGGATGTCCCTTGGCAAGATCGGCGGCGTGGGCCGCGATCTTGTAGGTGATGACACCCACCTTCACGTCGTCGCGGTCGGGCAGACCCAAATGCTCCTTGGGCGTGACGTAGCAAAGCATCGCCGTGCCGAACCAGCCGATCATGGCGGCGCCGATGCCCGAGGTGATGTGGTCGTAACCCGGCGCGATGTCGGTCACGAGCGGCCCCAGAGTGTAGAACGGCGCCTCGCCGCACTCCTTTAGCTGCTTGTCCATGTTGGCCTTGATCTTGTGCATGGGCACATGGCCCGGCCCCTCGATCATGACCTGGCAGCCCTTGTCCCAGGCGACCTTGGTGAGTTCGCCCAGGGTCGTGAGCTCGGCAAACTGCGCGGCGTCATTGGCGTCGGCGTTGCAGCCCGGACGCAGGCCATCGCCCAGCGAGAACGACACGTCGTACTTGCGCATCAGGTCGCAGATGTCGCCGAAGTGCTCGTAGAGGAAGCTCTCGCGATGCTCGGTCAGGCACCATTGCGCCATCATCGAGCCGCCGCGGCTGACGATGCCGGTGACACGCTTGGCCGTCAGCGGCACATGCGCCAGGCGTACGCCGGCGTGGATGGTAAAATAGTCGACGCCCTGCTCGCACTGCTCGACCAGCGTATCGCGAAAGACCTCCCAGCTGAGCTTGGTCGGATCGCCGCCGACCTTTTCCAGGGCCTGGTAGATCGGCACGGTGCCGATCGGCACCGGCGCGTTGCGCACGATCCATTCGCGCGTGTCGTGGATGCTGCGGCCCGTGGACAGGTCCATGACCGTGTCGGCGCCCCAGCGGATCGCCCACACCATCTTCTCGACTTCTTCTTCCATGGAAGAAGAAACCGCCGAGTTGCCGATGTTGGCGTTGATCTTCACCAGGAAGTTGCGGCCGATGATCATCGGCTCCAGTTCCGTGTGGTTGATGTTGGCCGGGATGATGGCGCGCCCCGCCGCGATTTCGCTCCGCACGAACTCCGGCGTGATGAAGGCCGGCAGCGCCGCCCCGAAACTCTCGCCGTCGGCCAGGCTCTCCTCTGCGGTCTCGAGCATTTCCTTGCGGCCGAGATTTTCGCGCGCGGCGACGTAGATCATCTCCTTGGTGATGATGCCAGCGCGGGCGAATTCGAACTGGGTGATCGGCTTGCCGTCGAGACCGCGCAACGGCCGCGCCGTGTTGGGGAACGGCTGCAGCGCGCCCACCTTCACATTGCCGTTGTCGATCGGCGCGATCGGCCGGCCGTCGTATTCCTCGACGCCGCCCCGCTCGATGACCCAGGCGCGACGCTGGCGCGAGAGGCCCTTGCGCACGTCGATGACCACCGACGAATCGCTGTAGGGGCCGGTCGTGTCATAGACGCGGACCGGCGGTTCGGCGGCGCTTGAAAGCGTGATCTCGCGCAGCGGGACCCTGAGGTCAGGCGCCGCATCGGGCGAGACGTAGATTTTCTGCGAGGACGGCAGCGGCCCGATGGTGACCTTGGGCGTCGGTATCGAAACGATGGTGTCCATGACGAGGATCTCCTGGGCTGAAAGGCGGACGGAGATCCGGTGTTGTCGTGCAAAGGAGGTATATCCAGTCCCTTCGCCGGCATGACCCGGATCAGGTTCAAAGGGTCACCGCGCTGTCGCCACGTCGTGGCGACCGTCGGTATCTCAGCCCCTTGTCGGGACCCCCCTTGGACGACGCCAGCCTAGGCCCCCGGTCGGGACGGTCAAGTGGACCATTTCGTGGCACACCTCGTTGTGCCACGCGGTGTGCCGCTGCCTGTGCCACAAATCGCTTTCAAATCCTTGAGCACATGAATGAACCGGCCCCTGATCGGCTGTGCCATCTCACCCGGTCACTCGGCATTGTCGGAATCCTGTTTCTTCCGCGCGATCTGGGCGCGCAGCTCGGCCTCGTAGGCCTCTACCCGCTTCTCGCCCTCATCGAGCCGGCGTCGAAATTCAGCGTCACGCTCGCGCTTGGCCTGCAGCTCGGCGGCGCGCGGACCGTCGGTCTCTGCTTGCAGTGCCTGCAGCAGCTTCCACAGCACGCTGCTGTCCGGCTCCGCGACATGGTCGACGATCCGGCCGTCGTGCCACACCGGGCGCTGGGTGCCGACCAGGGCGCGCTCCATGGCCTCGTCGCGCAGCCGCCCGACGGCGCGCTCGCGGGCGTTCTCCCAGCGAGCGCGAAAGTCGGCATCGGCGTCACGCCAGCGATAGACAGTGCGCCGCGCGAGGCCCGCGGCACGGCAGGCGGCGGAGACGGAACAGGTGCGCGCGAATTCGCGCAGGAAGCGGCCCTGCGGCCGCCAGCAGCG
>CAMARK010000128.1 GCA_945860205.1 Reyranella massiliensis 521
GGTTGGGTTCGTTCGGCTCCTTCTCGACGTTGAAACGATCGAAATACTGGGACCAGGCATACCAGGTGGCCTTCGAGATGCCGTAGCGCTTGTAGGCCTTGAAATCGGGCATCTTCTCGGCATCACCACCGAAGTAGCCGTTGAAATTCTCCTCCGCCGTCAG
Source organism: Reyranella massiliensis 521 (assembly GCA_945860205.1). Classification (GTDB taxonomy): domain Bacteria; phylum Pseudomonadota; class Alphaproteobacteria; order Reyranellales; family Reyranellaceae; genus Reyranella; species Reyranella massiliensis_B. Next base: position 164 of record CAMARK010000128.1, read on the forward strand.
CCACGTGCCCCAAGGCGTGCTGCCGCCGGCACAGTTGTTCACCATGCCCAGCACCCTGGTGCCGGTCGGATCGGCCAAGGTCTTGAGCTTGTCATGGCCAGCCGCCGGGCCGGACATTTCCATCACCGTGGTCGCGGTGATTCGCCGGGCATATTTGCTGTCGGGTACGACCTTCCACTGGCCGCCTTCGCGGCCGATCTCGATCACCGCGCCGCCGTGCGCGGCCATCTCGACTTCGACCTGCGGCTTGGACGCCTTGAGATTGACGTTCCGTCCCGACCCCAGGCCCGCGAACATCAGGCCAGGATCGGTGTACTCGTGGTTGACGACCATGAGGAAGCGGTTGTTGTCCGTGCTGCCGGGCGGCAAGGGATGCAGGCCGATGAAGTCGCAGTTGTAGCCGAACTGCTTTTCCTGGGCGGCCGCCGTCAGGTTGGCGGGATCGAAGGCCGGCGCACCGGCCACGACCGGATCGCCCCAGCGGATCACGACCTGCGCCTCGTAGCCTTCGGGAATGTGGTGGGTCTTGTCGAGTCCGTGGACGACTTCCTTGAAGGTGAGCGACGACGGGCCGGCCTCCTGGGCCAGCGCGGTGCTGCCGAGCAGTTCATGCGTCAGCGTAGCGGCGGCGCCGATCCCCAACAGGCCGCGCAGGGCGTCGCGCCGGCCAAGCCGCCGCTCGATCAAATCGCCGATCGAAGATTCAGTGCTGGTGTTCGAACCGACGTCTTCCGAATTGTCGTAGCTGTCCATCCCAATCTCCCCTGACGCTTGGGACCGAGGTACTCCCACCCCGCGATATCAACACTGCAACTCTGTGTCACTTTCGTTTCAGTCTCATCCACAAGGCCCGTCAGCAAACCGTAGCGCGCCCGTTGTAGCTCCCATTGGCCAAGTCATCCGAGGGAGACCATCATGCGCGCCTATCCATTCCTTGCCGCCACCGCGGTCCTTGCTCTCGCGACGCAGGTGGCAGCGCAGACCAAATACCCTGCCGTTCTCGAAGGTCACGCCATCCTGCCGGCCATGACCCTCGTTCCACCGCCGGCGGATGCCCCCCAGGAGTTGCAGATTTCCGGCCGCTACGCCGGCCCGAGCGGCCAGCGGGTTGACGCGCCCGAGACTGTTCCCGCCACGTCGGCGCTCTCGGACAAGGCGGCACCCCGCCCCACCGGCGTCAGTTTTCCGCTGAAGGGCCAGCCGGTCCAGGGTCTGTCCGGTATCAAGAATTTGAAGGACGGCACTTTCCTGACGCTGAGCGACAACGGCTTCGGCTCCAAGGCCAACTCGCCCGACGCCATGCTGACCTTCCATGTCGTGAAGCCCGACTGGAAGAGCGGCGCCGTCGAGCGCGTCTCGACCGTGTTCCTGAGCGATCCCGACCGCAAGGTGCCGTTCCGTATCGTCAACGAGAACACACCCAAGCGTTACCTGACGGGCGGCGACTTCGACATCGAATCGATCCAGCCGGTCGGTGACACGCTGTGGTTCGGCGACGAATTCGGACCCTTCCTGATCAAGACCGACCGCGCCGGCAAGGTCCTGCAGGTGTTCGAGACCAAGGTCGACGGCAAGGTCGTGCGCTCGCCCGACCATCCCGCGGTGGCGATGCCGGCTGTTCCCGGTGCCGTGAAGTTCGAGGTCCGGCGCAGCAAGGGCTTCGAGGGCATGGCGGCCTCGGCCGACGGCAAGTTCCTCTATCCCCTGCTCGAGGGCCCGCTGCTGACCGCCTCGGGCGAGCCCGAAGCCAAGGACGACAAGCGCTTCCTGCGCATCCTCGAGTTCGATACCGCCAAGGGCGAGTACACCGGCAAGAGCTTCAAATACACGCTCGAGGCGCCCAACAATTCGATCGGCGATTTCAACCTGATCGACGCCACCAGCGGCCTCATCATCGAGCGTGACGACACCGAGGGCGACAGCGCCCAGGCCTGCCTCGAAGGCGCACCCAAGCCAGATTGCTTCAACGTGCCGGCCAAGTTCAAGCGCATCTACAAGATCGACATGGCCCAGGCCGATGCCGATGGCTTCGTGAAGAAGGTCGGCTACATCGACCTGATGGACATCGACGACCCGCAGAAGCTTGCCCGCCAGGGTGGCAAGGATGGCAAGCTCACCTTCCCGTTCTTCACCATCGAGAACGTCGACCTCGTCGATGCCGACCGCATCATCGTGGGCAACGACAACAACTTGCCGTTCTCGTCGGGCCGCGCGCTGGGCAAGGTCGACGACAACGAGCTGATCCTGCTGAAGGTCACCGACCTCCTGCAGGCCAAGTAGGCACGACATCTAAACACGGGCCTCGCCCGTTTGACCCCGGCGGCGGCACGGCGCTAGCCTTCTCTCAGGGAACAATGCCTTGGGGAAGGATCGCCATGCCGACCGTTGCCGCCGCCCGGAGCTTAGCGTCCCAGCCATTCCAGCTACGCCCTTTCGAGGGCCGCCTCGGGGCCGAGATCGAGGGAATCGCGGTGTCGGCGATCGACGACGCGACCTTTCCCGCGGTCTACGATGCCTTCCTGGCGCACCAGCTTCTGCTCTTCCGCGACCAGGACCTGCCGCCCGGTGACCAGGTGGCCTTCGCCCGCCGGTTCGGTCAGGTGCAGGTCCATGTCATGAACCAGTATCACGCCGGCGCCCATCCCGAGCTGTACACCCTGTCGAATGTCGGCCCCGACGGCAGGCCGAACGGCAAGCATCCGGACCGTGGGACGCTGGCTTGGCATACCGACGGCTCGTGGCAACGGCACACGACCAAGGCCACGATGCTCTACGCCGAGGTGATCCCGAGCTGTGGCGGCGGCACCGGCTTTGCCGACATGTATTCCGCCTTCGAGGCGATGCCGACGGACGAGCAAGAGCGCCTCGCGAAACTGCACGCCATCCACAATCTCGATTTTTCGCGCAATCGCCGGCACGGCGACGAGCCCATGACCGATGCCCAGCGCAAGGCCGCGCCGCCGGTCGAGCAACCGGTCGTGCGGACTCATCCCGAAACCGGACGCAAGGCGATGTATCTCGGAGATCACGCCGAGCGCATCGTCGGCATGGGCTACGACGAGGGCCGGGCCTTCATCGACGGCCTCAACGAGCGGATCATCGCCGTCTGCCGGACCTATTTCCACGACTGGCGGCCACGCGACCTCATGGTCTGGGACAACCGCTGCCTGCTGCACAAAGCGGGAACCTACGATCTCGCGAACGAGCCGCGCGTCATCCGCCGCTGCACGGTGCTGGGCGACACGCCGTCCTGAGAAGAGGCGGGCTCCTGAGAAGAAGCTGGTCGCCGCCTACGACAGCACACGCTTCATCCAGCGCGCGGTGCCCTGGGCGTCCTGGCTATCGGACTCCTCGAGTTTTGCGATCACGCGTTGCCGGTCGGCCATCTCGCGATTCTGACTGAGCTTGATCTTGGTTTCGATACGCGAGAGCGGCATGCGGAACACCGTGATGCCGCGCGTCTGTGCCTCGGCGTTGCCAGCGGGCAGCCGGTCGAGCCCCCAACCGTCGGGGCCCTCGGCTTCGTATTCGCGGGCGAGTGTCGACAACACGTCGAGCGCACCCTTGGTGTCCTCGATGATCTGCGGCCGGCCATAGGCGTGTACCGTCACGTAGTTCCAGGTCGGCACCTTGGCGCCGGGCGTGTACCAAGTCGGCGAAACGTAGGCGTGCGGTCCCCAGAACAGCGCCAGCGATTCCGCAGGGCGCGCGAACAGCTTCCAGTGCGGATTAGCCCGCGCCACATGGCCGATCAGCGAGCCGTGCGGCCCGCCCGTCTCCTGCCACAACAACGAGAGGTGCGTGGTGAGCGGCGCGCCGTCCTCGGCCGTCGTGGTCAGCAGCGCCCAGCTATGGGCGTGCATGATCTCCCGACCAATGGCCTCGTCGCCCTCGAAGTGCTTTGGCAGATACATGGTTGATCCGGTGGCTGATCCAATGGGTTGAACGCCGCTGAATTACCATGTCCAATACAATGAACAGAGGGAGTTATTCTCATGGGCGAAGATATCCGGCTTAAGTCGGCAGCTGGCGAAATTGGCGCTTACCTCGCCAAACCCGCAGGCACCCCGCCCAATAATTCACTGAGGAGTGGCATCGTGGTGGTTCAGGAGATTTTCGGCGTCAACCAGCACATCCGGAAAGTCACCGACTTCTTTGCCAGCCAAGGCTATCTCGCCCTGGCGCCGCGCTTCTTCGACCACATCAAGACCGGCATCGAGCTCGGCTACACGCCCGATACCATCGCCGAGGGCCGCGGCTACGTGATGACGCCGGGCTTCACCGACAAGGCGGTACAAGACGTCGAGGCGGCCATCCAGGAACTCAAGACTCGCGGCACGAAGAAGGTCGCGGTCACCGGCTATTGCTGGGGCGGCACCATCTCCTGGCTGGCGGCGACGCGGCTCAAGCCCGACGCGGTGTCGGGCTACTACGGCGGCGGCATCCATGGCGCCAGGAACGAAAAGCCCACGGTGCCGACACAACTGCATTTCGGCGACAAGGACATGCACATCCCGATGACGCATGTGAACGAGCTTCGGACGCTCCATCCCGGCGTGCAGATCTTCGATTATCCCGCCGACCATGGCTTCCATTGCGACGAGCGCGGCAGCTGGGATGCGGCGGCGTCCAAGCAGGCCATGGCCCGCACGCTGGAGTTCTTCGGCAAGCACGTTGGCTAAGAGACCCGCCAAGAAAGCCTTCGATCCCGCGGCGCGCGGCCCCTTGAACGGGGTCCGCGTCGTCGATCTGTCGCGCCTGGTCGCCGGCAACGTGCTGACGCTGCAGCTCGCCGATTTCGGCGCCGAGGTGATCAAGATCGAACCTCCCGAGGGCGACACGCTGCGCTCGTGGCGGGTCAAGGGCATCGAGACGGCGTGGAAAGTCTATAGCCGCAATAAGAAGAGCGTGGCGCTCGACCTGCGCTCCGACGCCGGCCGCACGATCGTGCGCGAACTCACCAGGTCCGCCGCGATCCTGGTCGAGAGTTTCAGGCCGGGCGTGCTGGAGGACATGGGCCTCTCGCCGGCCGAGCTGCACGAGATCAATCCCAGGCTGGTGATCGTGCGCATCTCCGGCTGGGGCCAGGACGGCCGCTTCCGCCACAAGCCGGGCTTCGGCACCTTGATCGAGGGCTATAGCGGCTTCGCCTCGATGAACGGCTTCGAGGACCGCGAGCCTGTGTTGCCGCCGATGTATCTCGCCGACGCCACGGCGGCGTTGAACGGCTATGGCGCCGTCATGGTGGCGCTCCGCGAGGTCGAGGTGAACGGCGGCAAGGGCCAGACGCTCGACCTGCCGCTGTTCGACCCTTTGTTCTCCGTGCTGGGACCGCAGGCCGCCAACCACAAGCTCACCGGCGAGGTGAAGGTGAGGAGCGGCAGCCGCTCGACCAATGCCGCGCCGCGCAACGTCTACAAGACCAGGGACGGCCATTGGGTCTGTCTCTCGGCCTCGACCCAGGGCATGGCCGAGCGCGTTCTGATCAAGATCGGCCGACCGGAGCTGGTGAAGGACCCGCGCTTTTCCACCAACATCGAGCGCGTCCGAAACGGTATCGAACTCGACGGGATCATCGGCGGCTTCATCGCGGAGCGCGATCTCGACGAGAACCTGCGCTATTTCGACGAGGCCGGCGTCACCATAGGGCCGGTCTACGACATCTCGCAGATCGTGCAGGATGACTACGTGCTGGAGCGCGAGTCGCTGATCGAGATTCCCGACGACGACATGGGCGAGCTGCCGACCCACCCGGTGGTGCCGCGCCTGTCCGGCACGCCGGGCGCCCTCAAGAGCGCCGCGCCAAGAATCGGCGAACACAACGAAGCGTTGCTGAAGCCGCTGCTGGGCGCGGCCGAATACGACAAGCTGTGCGCGACCGGCGCCATTTCGAAAGGGAAGAAGAAGTGACATTCAACGCCATGAGGCCCGTCCCGCCCGTCTGGCGCTCGATCCTCTATGTGCCCGGCAACGTGCCGAAGTTCATCGACAAGGCGCACACGCGCGGCGCCGACTGCGTGCTGGTCGACCTCGAGGACAGCGTCCAGGTGGCCCAGAAGCCCGAGGCGCGCGCCATGCTGCCGGAGACCATGAAGGCGGTCGCCAAAGACGGCGCCGACGTGGCGGTGCGCATCAACCGGCCGCTGCAGCTCGCGATTCCCGACATCGAGGCAGCGGTACGGCCCGGCCTCACGGCCCTCTTCATCACCAAAACCGAGGGTGTGCAGCACCTGAAGCTGCTCGACGAGGTGGTGAGCGACCTCGAACGCGCCCGCGGCATGCAAGTGGGCGGCGTAGGCTTCGGCGCCATGATCGAGCATCCGCGTGCGCTCGCCCATATCAACGACATCGCCGAGCATGCGCCGCGCGTCATCGCCATGATGCTGGGCGGCGAGGATTTCGCCCTCGAGACCGGCTCGCTGCCGACCGCCGATGCGCTCGAACTGCCCAAGCGCATGGTTGCCTTTGCGGCCCAGGCGCATGGCCTGTCGATGATCGGCGTCATGGGTACCGTCGCCGACTATTCCGATCCCGACGCCTATCGCAAGAGCGCCGAGCGGGCGCGCCGCTTCGGCTTCGCCGGCGGCACCTGCATCCATCCGGCGCTGGTGCAGACGCTGAACGAGGCCTTCACGCCCCCGGCCGAGGACGTGGCCTATGCGAGGAAGCTGATCTTGGCCGACGAAAAAGCCGCGGCTGAGGGCCGCGGCTCGTTCTCGGTGGATGGCAAGATGATCGACATTCCGGTGATCGACCGCGCCCGCCGCCTGATCGCGCGTTACGAGGCGATCGAGAAGCGGCTCAAGAAGTAATCCGCCGGGGGCGCGCCCCCGGCAAAGTCTTAGTGCTTGTCGGACCAGACCTGACGCTTCACCGCGTACATCAGGCCGGCCATTGCCAGAAGGAAGAGGATGACGCGGACGCCGGTGCGCTTGCGGTCTTCCATGTGCGGCTCCGAAGCCCAGGCCAGGAACTCGGTGACGTCGGAAGACTGCTGACTGAGCGTGGCCTTGGTGCCGTCGGCGTAGGTCACCTTGTCGTCGGCCAGCGGCGGCGCCATGGCAATGCGGTGGCCGGGGAAGTAGGTGTTGTAGTTGTCGTCCTTGGTGACCGAGTAGGCCTTGATCTGGTCGGGCGTCAGCTTGTCGAACGGAACGTAGCCCGTCAGCAGCGCATGGATGTAGTTGGGACCGTTGGCGCGTGCCTTGACGATGACGCTGAGATCGGGCGGCGCCTTGCCGTTGTTGGCGGCGGCGGCGGCGAGTTCGTTGGCGAACGGCTTCTTGAAGCGGTCCGACAGGCGCGCCGGCCGGTCGACCGGTGCGCCGTCGTCGTTGAGGTCGGGAACCGTGATGTCCTTGATCAGGCCTTTGACCTGATTGTCGGTGAGGCCCAGCTCCGTGAGGTTGCGGTAGGCCACCAGCGACAGCGAGTGGCAGGCCGAGCAGACTTCCTGATAGACCTGATAGCCGCGTTGGGCGGCGGCACGGTCATAGGTACCGAACGGTCCCTCGAACTTCCATTGACGAGCAGGCGCCTCGGGCGTCGTGCCGGCCGCGATGGCCCCGGTGCCGATGACGAGGGCACCGGCGCCGGTGACGAGGGCAGCGAGCGCAAGCGCGCCGGAAACGATCAGTCTACGCATGGCGCTTACCCTGCCTTCTTCTTGAGCACTGCGTCGGCGATGCTGGGCGGCATCGGCAATGGCCGTTCAACCTTGCCCAGAACCGGCAGCAAGATGAGGAAGTGGAAGAAGTAGTAGAGCGTGGCGACCTGGGACAACGGGATCCAGAAGCCGGCCGGCGGGTTGGCGCCGCAGAAGCCGAGCACGACCACGTCAACCACCAGAACCGGCATGGCCCACTTGTAGATCGGCCGGAACGTGGCCGAGCGGACCCGGCTGGTGTCGAGCCACGGCAGGATGAACAGCACCGCGATGGCGCCGAACATGGCGATCACGCCGCCCAGCTTGTCCGGCACCGCGCGCAGGATCGCGTAGAACGGCAGGAAGTACCACTCCGGCACGATGTGCTCGGGCGTTACCAGCGGATCGGCCGGAATGTAGTTGTCTGGATGACCCAGATAGTCGGGTGCGAAGAACGCAAACCCCGCGAACACGATCAGGAAGACGACGACGCCGAAGCCGTCCTTCATCGTGTAGTAGGGATGGAACGGCACGGTGTCCTGCGGACCCTTGGGGTCGATGCCGAGCGGGTTGTTCGAGCCGTGGACGTGCAGCGCCACGACGTGGAGCGCCACGACCGCGACGATGACGAACGGCAGCAGGTAGTGCAGCGCGAAGAAGCGGTTGAGCGTCGGGTTGCCGATCGAGAAGCCACCCCACAGCCAGTCGACGACCGACTGGCCGACCACCGGGATGGCCGAGAACAGGCTGGTGATGACGGTGGCGCCCCAGAAGCTCATCTGGCCCCATGGCAGCACGTAGCCCATGAACGCCGTCGCCATCATCAGCAGGAAGATGACGACGCCCAGAATCCAGAGCAGTTCACGCGGCGCCTTGTAGGAGCCGTAGTACATGCCGCGGAAGATGTGGACGTAGACGGCGATGAAGAAGAACGACGCGCCGTTCATGTGCAGGTCGCGCATCAGCCAGCCCTGCGGCACGTCGCGGTCGATGCGCTCGACCGAGTCGAAGGCCATCAGGACATGCGGGGTATAATTGGTCGCCAGCACGATGCCGGTAGCGATCATGAGCACCAGCATCACCGTGGCGATCGCGCCGAAATTCCAGAAGTAGTTGAAATTCCGCGGCGTCGGGAAGGTGTGATACTCCTTCTCGATATACGAGAAGATCGGCAGGCGGTGATCGATCCACGCGATCACCTTGTTGTTGAAAACCGGCGGCGTGCCGTGAGACGAGGCCATGCTGCGAACTCCTGCGCGATCTGGGGCGGCGATCTTTGAGCGATCAGCCGATGCGGACGAGAGCGTCCGAAGCGAACAGATAATCCGGGATCACCAGATTCTTCGGAGCCGGTCCCTTCCGGATGCGGCCGGACGTGTCGTAGGCCGAACCGTGGCAGGGACAGTACCAGCCGCCGTAGGGGCCCTTGTCCTGACCCGGCTTGTTGCCGAGCGGCACGCAGCCGAGATGGGTGCAGACGCCGATCATGATCAGCCACTCGCGGCGCACCTTCTTGGCAATGTCGGTGACGCGCGAATCGTCGGTCTGCGGATCGGGCAGCTCCGACATCGGCACGGCCTCCGCTTCCTTGATCTCCAGCGGCGTGCGATGCCGGATGAAGACCGGCTTGCCGCGCCAACTCACGGTGATCGCCTGCCCGACCTGGATCGGCTGCACGTTCACCTCGATCGAGGCGAGCGCCAGCGTGTCGGCGGCAGGATTGAGATTGTTGATGAACGGCCAGGCAACGGCCGCCACGCCTACGGCGCCGAGGGCGCCGGTCGCAACCATGAGGAAGTCGCGCCGGGTCGGATCACCGTGACCGCCGGCTGGTACGCTTGTTGTCGCCATTGTCTTCTCTTTCCATCCCCCCGAGGAGATACCCGCCTTTAGACCGCGAAAGCCCCTTATGTTTCAAGGCTCTGTTGGTCGCAGGCCCACAACGCAGCATGGGGCACGGCATTCTGTGACAGCGTGCCGCACGGATGGTGCTTTCGCGACGCGGACGGGGAGTAGAATTGCCCATGCGCCTAGCCCTGTTCCAGCCCGATATCCCGCAGAATCTCGGCGCCTTCATCCGGCTCTCCGCCGGCCTGGGCGTCCCCCTCGATATCATCGAACCCTGTGGCTTCCCGGTCGACGACAAGCGCATCCGCCGGGCCGCCATGGATTACTACGACCTGGCGACCATCGTCCGGCATGCCTCCTGGACCAGTTTCCGGCGCGCCCAACTCAAGAGCCGGCCGGCCGGTCGGCTGGTCCTGCTGTCGACGGCCGGCACTACGGTCTTCCCCGACGTCGCCTTCCGGGCCGGCGATATCCTGCTGCTCGGCCGCGAAAGTGCCGGCGTACCGGCCGAGGTCCACGAAGCCGCCGACCTCAGCGTCCGCATTCCGCTCCGGCCCGGCGCCCGGTCGCTCAATGTCGCGCTGGCCGCGGCAATGGTATTGAGCGAGGGCCTCCGCCAGACCCAGGGATTTGCCGAACCGTCATGAGCCAGCCTGCCCGCCACGCGACCGGCCCCAATGGCCCCTCGCCGCTGCCCGACGAGGCGACCGTGCTGCGCTGGAAGGAAGAAGCGCGGGCCTGGTTCGCCATCTTGCGCGACCGTATCTGCGCCGAGTTCGAGAAGATCGAGGACGAACTCACCGGCCCCCATGCTGATCTCCCGCCTGGCCGCTTCGTCCGCAAGGACTGGAAGCGCGAGGCCGGCGCCGCCGGCCAGGATCGCGGCGGCGGCACCATGGCGATCATGCACGGCCGGGTATTCGAGAAGGTCGGCGTCAACGTCTCGACCGTGTTCGGCGAATTCAGCCCGGAATTCCGAAACCAGATTCCCGGCGCCGCCGAGGACCCGCGCTTCTTCGCCTCGGGCATCTCGCTGGTCGCCCACCTGCGCTCGCCCAAGGTGCCGGCGGTGCACATGAACACCCGGTTCATCGCCACGACACGCGCCTGGTTCGGCGGCGGCGGCGACCTCACGCCCATGGTGCCGCACGAACCCGATACGCGCGACTTCCACGCCGCGTTCAAGGCGGCATGCGACCGGCACGACACCTCCTACTATCCGCGCTTCAAGGAATGGTGCGACGAATATTTCCATCTGCCCCATCGCGGCGAGCCCAGGGGTGTCGGCGGAATCTTCTACGACTATCTCGACAGCGGCGATCATGGCCGCGACCTCGCCTTCACCCGCGGCATCGGCGAGACCTTCCTCGACATCTATCCGAAGCTGGTGCGCCGCCACATGAACGAGCCGTGGACCGAAGCCGAGCGCGAGCATCAGCTCGTGCGCCGCGGCCGCTACGTCGAATTCAACCTGCTGCACGATCGCGGGACGAAGTTCGGCCTGATGACCGGCGGCAACGTCGAGGCGATCTTGATGTCGCTGCCGCCGGAGGCACGCTGGCCCTGACGCGCCGACCGCAGAAGTCGGCTTGCGGAGACGGCCTACGCTGCGGCGAGCGCCTTGCGCAAACCCTCGGGGTCTCCCTTGATGGCACGCAGCAGCGTGCGCGCGGGCCCGCTGGGACGTTTGGCGCCACGCTCCCATTCCTGCACCGTCCGCACGCTGAATTCATAAGCGGCAGCGAACTGCATCTGCGTCATGCCCGTCGCTCGCCGGATCGCCCGCACATCGACTTCAGGGGCCATGTCGGGCGCGGCCTCGGGATTGGCCGCGATCTGCCGGGCGATGTCCTCGTCCGTCATCGCATCCACTTTGCGCCAATCCGTCGCCGCCAACGCGCGGCGCGCCGCCTTACTCAAGATCTTCGCCATAGCGCTTCACCTCTCTTTTATTCGCCTTGCGGAGCGAGATCACGCGTCGCTCCATTTGCCGGTCGACGTACACGCAAACGAAAAGACGGTCGCGGATGAGGCCGAAAGCGATCTTTCGGACCTTCTCCATACTCAAAGCGGTCGTCGGCCACCGACACCTGCGGCCCGGCGAACAAAACTTCGGCCAACGCGAGAGAAACGCCGTGCTTCGCCTGATTGACGGCGTCCTTGGCGGGGTCGAAGACATATTTCACGGGGCCGAAGATACGCCTCTGGCGTATCCTCGGCAAGGATAAGTACGCCCATGGCGTACTCAAAGGCAGATCCGCAGTCCAATTTGCAAGTCCAGCAGGTTTTCGATAGTATTTTCGTCAAGCTGGGCTTTTA
>CAMARK010000129.1 GCA_945860205.1 Reyranella massiliensis 521
GCTGGTCGCCTGGGCATGCCTCGGGCGGTGGGCCTTGGCGTTCTTCATGCCGGCGGTACAGCCCCGCAACTATATCTGGCGTTCCTTCGTCTGGCTCACCGAGTGGGCCGTCGTGTCGGCGCGTTTCATTTCACCCAGCTCGATCGGCCCGCGCTGGATGCCCCTGGTGGCTTCGTTCTGGATCTTCTGGCTCCGGCTCGGGATCTATTTCCTCATGGCGGGTGTCGGCATGACGCCAAATATCGCGGGCGGGGCCTGAGATGGTCAAGCATCAGGTCTTCGCCCTGGTTCTGGGCCTCGCGGTGTTCAACGGCATCTTCTCGCCGCTCGTCCAGCTGGTGGCCGCCTACAACTTCATGTGGGCGCCGCCGTGGCTGCCGGCCGATCCGTCCGTCATCTTTTACCTGTCGAGCCTCATTCTCTCCACGACGACCCTCCTGCTGGCCGGTATTCCCGTCGCCGTGCTCGAGCATCTTCTTCCCGCCTCGCGCGAGGCGCCGGGGCCGAACTGGATCTGGGCGCTCGTATCTCTGGTCCTGTGTTTCCCGGCTTTCATTCGGCTCTTGCTGATGTCCGGCGCGGTGCAATAGCCTCGCGTCCGGAGGCGCGATGGACCGCATCGAGTATCTGGCCGACCTCACCGTGAAACGCGGCTGTGGCTTTGCCCTGCTGGCGATAGCCACCGTGATGCTCGGTCTCTCCTACGACCTGATGCTGTGCCTCAAGTCGGGCGCCATTCTGGAGGCGTTGCACGGCGCGGTGCTGGCGATTTTCGCCTACAACGCCCCGCGCTGGAATCACCGCTCGACGGAGTTGTGGACGCTCCTGAACAAGGGCGCTGACCTGCCACCGGACTATCCGCCCGAGCTCCTGCTCGAGGTTCTGCGCAAGACCTACACGCGCTACGCCGAGTACAGCGGCGTCATTGCCTTGTCGTTGAGCATCGGCGCGGCATTCGTCTGGATCGTGCGTTAGAGCACGTCCCGTGAGTATGGAATCGCACAACCCTCACCCTGAGGAGCTGCGAAGCAGCCGTCTCGAAGGGTGGGCGCCCGCACCTCGTCTGTTGCCCATCCTTCGAGACGCACCGCTTCGGGGCATTCACATGCCCCTGTCGCGGTGCTCCTCAGGATGAGGTGGGTCTATCACTACGGGATATGCTCTAGCGCGCACGGCGCTATCGGAAGAAGATCACGGTGAGCAAGACGAACAGCGGAACCAGGATCGCACACGACCAGGCCATGTAACCGAAGAAGCTCGGCATGCGGATGCCGGATTCCTCGACCACGGCCTTGACCATGAAGTTGGGTGCGTTGCCGATATAGGTATTGGCACCCATGAACACCGCGCCGCAGGAGATCGCCGCCAGCGTGCTGGCGAGCGCCCCCATCAGGACATTGGCATCGCCGCCCGCGAGATTGAAGAACACCAGGTAGGTCGGTGCATTGTCGAGGAAGCTCGACAGGATGCCGGTCAGCCAGAAGTACCAGATGTCATTGGGCTGGCCGTCCGGATTGGTGACCAGCGCCACCAGCGGCGCCAAGGCACCGTCCTTGCCGACCTTCAGGATGGCGATCGCCGGCGCGATGGTGATGAAGATCCCGGCAAACAGCTTGGCGACCTCGGCCATCGGGCCCCAGCTGAAGGAATTTTCGGACCGCAGCCGGCGCGAAGTGAGCTTCAGCGACAGCACACAGATCGCCACCAGGCACACGTCGCGCAGGACGTGCTGCAACTCGAGCGTGACGTGGAAGACCGTGAAGTGCACGCCAGGGTTCCAGGTGCCGCTCGCCAGCACCACGCCGACGATGACGGCCAGCAGGATGATATTGACGCCGCCCTCGATGCGGATCGGCGTTTCCGGCGTGGGATCGCGCTTGAGACGGCCTTCCTTGCGGTACCAGTAGCTGTCGAGGGCGTAAAAGAGGGCGAGCAGCACGATGGCGCAGACCAGCATCTCGCTGAACAGGTTTGTGGTGGTCCAGAAGAAGCTGACGCCCTTCAGGAAGCCCAGGAACAGCGGCGGATCGCCGAGCGGCGTCAGTGCGCCACCGATGTTCGACACCAGAAAGATGAAAAAGACGAAGACGTGGATCTTGTGCTTCCGGTCGTCGTTGGCCCGTATCACGGTGCGGATCAGCAGCATCGAGGCGCCGGTGGTGCCCATCCAGCCCGCCAGAACCGTACCGATGGCGAGCAACGCCGTGTTCATCGACGGCGAGCCATGCATGTTGCCCCTGATGTGGATGCCGCCGGTGACGGTGAACAGCGCCAGCAGCAGCACGATGAAGGGGATGTAGTCGAGCAGCATCAGGTGGATGATCTCGTAGACCGCCGTGGGCACGCCATGGATCACCGCGAAGGGCACGATGACCATCAGGCCCCATGCCGCCGATACCTTGCCGAAATGGTGGTGCCAGAACTGGGGCACGGCGAGCGGCATGACGGCGATCGACAGCAGGATGCCGGCGAACGGTACCATCCACAGCAGACCGAGGTGGCGTCCATCGAGCGCCGGCGTGTCCGGGCCGGCGGCAAAGGCGGGCCCAAAGGCAGCGGACACTGTAAGGAAGACGCCGCCGAGGATCGCCAAACCTGCCCGATGTCTCATGTCCTCTCCCCGGTGTGCGCGGCATCATTGATAGCAGTGCCAGCAGCCCGGCGAAATCCGCGAGGCTGATTTGCAATCCGCGATTCACAAGTTCAGCCGGAATCGCCCTATGTTTTCGCTATCATAAAAGGCGTCCGTGCCACCGGAACTCCCTCCGGCGTGCCCCCAAAGCTCTTCAGAGAGCGCTGCGCCTGGCATGGTCCTGACCATGTCCTCGACAACGAAAACGAGACTCAAACAGCAATCAATGCCGACGGCGAACGTCGGCTCGGGCGACCGGTTTGCGACGCGACTCCGGACAGGTTTCCGGACAGAACGCGTTACATCCGAGCGTCTTCAAATAATCCGAGAAGGCCATGAAAACACGGCGTCGAACGGCCTTTCAGGCCATGAAAAGTCATGCGGGACTTGGCCGGGGACGCGGGGCAGGGAGTTTGCCCCTCAGCCGTCCATGATCCATGCCGCGCCGGAGGCGGCGGCGACGTCGCGGACCTTGGCCAGGAGGTTCGCGCCGACGGGGATGCCCTCTTGCCGGCGCCAGGCGGCATTACGGCGTTCGGGGTCGCCGGCGACGAGGACCGGCCGCGCAGGGTCGGCAGGCTTGGTGGCGCGCAGCGTCTTGCAGAAGGCGGCGACATCGGCCCGGAAATCGGCGGCGTCGCGGAACAGGCCGGGGTCGAGGGCCAGGAGGAAATGGCCGATATCCATGGTGCCGGGCTTCTTGGTGTGCTGCGGGTCGGTCACCATGGTCGCTCCGGCGAGGGCGGAGGAGAGAATGTTGACCATGCCGGACAGGCCGTAGCCCTTGTGGCTGCTGCCCTCCGGCGTGCCGCCGAGCGGCGTCATGAAGCCGCCCTTGCTGACCTCGCGCGGGTCGGTGCTGGGCGAGCCGTCGGCGGTGACGAGCCAACCGACCGGCGTCGGCAAGTTCTCGTTGGCCTTGTTGCGGATTTTTCCGGCGGCCACCGTCGTGGTCGCCATGTCGAGCAGAAAGGGTTCTCCGGGAAGGCCAGGGGCTGCGAAGGCAATGGGATCGGTGCCGAGGCGGGCCTGCGCGCCGAAGGTGGGCGAGACCTGGATGCCGCTTGCCGAGGTGGTGACCATGCCGATCAGGCCGGCTTCGACGGCCATCAGCGCGTAGAAACCGCAGGCGCCGAAATGCGCGGAATTGCGCACGACCGCCACGCCGATGCCGACGGCTTTTGCCTTCTCGATGGCGAGTTCCATGGCGCGCCGCGCATTGGCATGGCCGAGACCGCCGCCGCCATCGACGAGTGCCGAGACCGGGGTTTCGCGCGAGACGACGGGCTGGGCGCGCATGTCGATCTTCCCGCCGCGCCGGCGTTCGTCGTAGGTCGGGATCATCGAGATCCCATGCGTGTCGATACCGTGCAGGTCGGCCCAGCTCATGATCTCCGCCGTACTGGCGGCGGTTGCTTCGGGCATGCCCCAGGCCCGCAGGATCAATTCAAGCTGTTTGCGATGGGTTGCGTAGGATGCGGGCATCTTGATCTTCCTTGTTGGCGAGCGCGACATTTAGCCTGCTATGCTGCGAATGTTAATCCCGCGCGGCACATCAACATCACGGATTAGGCGACCAACATGGCAACGAGCCCGCCCTTTCGCCGCATGGTTGTCGGCATCACCGGAGCCTCGGGAACGGTCTACGGCATCCGCGTGCTAGAAGCGTTGCGCGCGATGAAGATCGAGAGCCATCTCGTCGTCTCCAAGGCCGGAGACCAGACACGTGCGCTCGAGACCGACGTATCGGCGTCGGCGCTTCGCGCTCTCGCCGACAAGGTCTACGCGCCCGAGGACATTGCCGCGGCCATTTCGAGCGGGTCGTTCCAGACGATGGGCATGATCGTGGCGCCGTGCTCGGTGCGAACGCTGAGCGAAATCGCGACAGGCGTGACCTCGAGTCTTGTCTCGCGCGCAGCCGACGTGTGTCTCAAGGAACGCCGGCGCGTGGTGCTCATGTTTCGCGAGACGCCGCTGCACGCCGGACACATCAAGAGCATGCTGGCCGTCACCGAGATGGGCGCCGTCGTCGCCGTTCCGGTCCCGGCGTTTTACACGCGCCCGCGCACGGTCGACGAGATCGTCAACCATTCGGTCGCCCGCGCCCTCGACCTGTTCGGCCTCGACACCAAGAGCTTTCCGCGCTGGACGGGGCCGTCCGGCGTCGCGTCCAGGAGGAGATCCGCGAAGTGACGCCTTCGTCGATCTCTGGCTCCATCCGAGGCCACGTGCCAGGATCGCCTCATGAGTTTGAAGGGGCGCTCTTTCCCAGCCGGTAATCGCGTGCGGGTTGGACGGCACACGCTCAGCGTGCCGAGCGTGCCCTCGATGACGGACCCCGACCGGCCCGCTCGGAGGAGCGTGCCTGCCGGCACCTCCGATCGACAACCGGCGATCGACCGCAGCGCGGTCCAGTATCTCGACCGCGTGCGCGCCATCTACCGTCCGACGCGCAGCGACAAGCTGGCGCCGGGCCTCGAGCGCTTCATCGGCAGCGAGGACATTTTTCGACACCTGGGCGAAGCCGATGTGGCATCCCACGGGACACAGGCCATGATGCAATGTCCGCCGCATTGGCCCCGCGGCGTCACCTGGGTGCCGATCCGCGATCTGGAAATTCTCGAGATACTCGAGGACCAGGACATCCGGGCGGGCTGACGCCGGATTGTCTCTGTATGTCTGCCTCAAGCGGTTGGTAGTGGGGGCAGTCGGCCGCTAACCAGTCTCAGGCTGGATTTCCCTGCTAACAGGGAGTTTAACAGGGAATTTGCCAAACTAGTGCCGCTTTGATCAGGCCTAGAGTGCGATAGGGTGCGGTCTGCGAGCCTTTTCAGGGCAATGGACTGATTCCGGAGCAGGGAATTTCTGTCATAAGAACAGGGAATCCGCCCGGCAGAACAGGGATCGGGAGGGGTAGGTATCATATCTCGTGCAATTGACGGTGGTATGCCAGCCTAGGCTACAGCAACATGCTCCTATGAAGGCACAGCGACGCAAAGAGAGAATCTACTTCCTACACGCCGGCCTAGCAGTTGCGGGCGCGCTCAGTTTCACATTGGCAACCACTCTTGTCTTGCCGTTGCTTCAGTTGCTCGGGTGTGACACGTGCAATGCTAAGGACGTTGGCGAATATATCCTCAAGCTTCAGAAGGAGGATGGGTTAGGCGGGTATGTTGTCGGCCTAGTGCGCGAACTCTTGCTGGGGTCGCCCGTCCAAGCGTCGGCGATGCTTGGTGCATTCATCGCATTTCTTGCAAGCCTCAAATATGCGGGGCGTCTTCACGATCGATTTTTTGCTCCCTTTGATGATGATGTCCTCACGCCTATAAAAGCACCGCGCGCCTTTGATCCACTACGCGGGGCCGCGGGCTTAGACGAGACCGACATCCCGCTCCCTTGGTTGAATCCTGTGACGGGCCCGCGACGCCAGATATGGGAAGACGCGCGCGCGTTTGTCGAAACTTCCCTCGCGTCGAAGCATATTGGTTTTCTTCGTCACGAACCTCGGACCCCGTTCGGCTGGGCGATCCTCGTCGGGCCTGTGGGCTTTGGCAAAAGTCGTGTCGCTGTCGAGCTTGCGCGGGAACTGTGTCGTCGCGACCTTTAGGGGCCTCACATATCAATCGATTTGTTCGTGGCTCGCCGGTCGGGTGCCCCAGAGGCGGGAGACTAGTTTGCGGCGGGACTGGTTGGGCGGGCTGGATTCGAACAGTGCCAACTAGGCCATTCGATCGCCGTCGACTTCCAGGAATGGTGCAGACTGGATTCGAAAGACGAGTATTTTATGAAATACAATCATTAGTCGAGTAGTGTCTGCCTTTTGGCCGCCCAGAGACTTATGGCCAGAAAGCGGATATTTGGCTGATTTAGGCTCAAATAGCCCGGTCTCTGGTGTCACTCCTAACGCAAAAAGGGCCGCAAATGCGGCCCTTATCGGCTCTCTAGGAAAAATGGGTAAAACAACTAAAAGTGGTTGGTAGGCCCGGCAGGATTCGAACCTGCGACATAACCGTTATGAGCGGCTCGTTCTAACCACTGAACTACGGGCCCCCACCGACCTCGATGGTTCCAGCGCGGCCCTTTTACCCTATTCGGTGGGCGGCACGAACATATAGCCGATGCCGCGCACGGTGCGAATGACGGTCGGCTTTTCCGGGGTGGGCTCGATCTTGCGCCGGATGCGGGTGATGCGGAGGTCGATGGCGCGGTCGAACGGGTCGCGGCTCCTGTGGCTGGTAGTCTCCAGCAGCCAGTCGCGGCTGAGCGGCCGGTTCGGGTTCTCGGCGAAGATTTTCAGGACATCGAACTCGCCCGACGTCAGGGCTACGTCCTTGCCGGCCTGGTCGAGCAGCAGGCGGCGGGGCAGGTCGAGGGTGAAGTCGCCCATGCGGACCCGCTCGAGGCGGGACGGCGTCGATTTGTTGACCGAGCGCCGCAGCACGCTCTTGCAGCGGGCCAACAGCTCGCGCGGCTCGTAGGGCTTGGCGACATAGTCGTCGGCGCCGCTCTCCAGTCCCAGCACCTTGTCGACGGCGTCGCCGGCGGCGGTCAGCATGATGATGCCGACCCTTGTGTTGCTCTCGCGCAGCCAGCGGGCCAGCGCAAAGCCGTCCTCCTGGCCCGGGAGCTGGACGTCGAGCAAGACCAGGTCGGGCATGGCGCGGGAAATCTGGCGGCGCATCTGGGCGCCGTTTTCGACGGCGATGACGCGCAGGTCGTGGTTGACGAGATAGGTCTCGGCCGCCTTGCGCTGAAATGCGTCGTCCTCGACCAGAAGGATGGAGGGTTGCTGCATAATTAATATTCCAAAAATGGATGACTTCTAATACAGAGAAAATACCATTTATTTCCAATGAATTATAGCTCTATCTTGACATCTTTGATACAGTAATTGGGTCTCGCGGCCGCAGGCTAACCACATGTTGTTTTCATTCTCTTCCCCACCAACCGGATCCGATCCCGGCCGCAGGTCTGCAGACGGACCTCGTGGGGACGTGCCGGCGCGGATGAAGGACGATGTCGGTCGCCGCGGCTGATCCCGCCACCGCAGACGTGGGGGAGTTCGGCTCGGCCCGGCAGGAGGCTTTCGTCCGCGCCGAACTCATCCGGCGCCTGTTCGATGGCTCGGCCCAGTCGCGCTATTTCTCGTTCGTGCTGTGGCCGGTGATCGCGGCGATCTATTGGCGCCAGGTCAACCTGCTCGAACTCGGCGGGCCCTTCGTGGCCCATCTCGCCGTCACGTTCGGCTTCGACGTGCTGCGGCGCAATTTCACCCGCGCGCGGCCCGCGGACCAGGACGTGGTCCGCTGGGGCTGGTGGTTCGCCGGTCTTTCCTTCCTGGCCGGCGCCTGCTGGGGCGTGGCGGGCTTCATGCTCGCCTCCAAGGACTTCGAACTGCAGCGCATGCTGCTCGGCCTGGTTCTGCTCGCCACCATCACCACCGCCGTGCCGATCCGGTCCGCGCATCCGCCGACCTTCTATGCCTTCGCGGTCGCCACCACCGCGCCGCTCCTGCTCGTGCTGCTGACCTCGGTCGATCCCTTCTTCCAATTGGTCGGCATCGCGGGCGGCGCCTATGTCGGCCATTTGATGGCCTATGTCCGCGACGTCCACCGCTGGCAGTACGACAATATCGCGCTGGCCTTCCAGAAGGAGGACCTCGCGCGGCGTCTGCAGGTCGCCTACGACGAGGCGCGTCTGGCGCGTGACGCGGCGTTGGCGGCGCAGCGCGAGGCCGAGGACGCCAACCAGGCCAAGTCGACCTTCCTCGCCACCGTCAGCCACGAGATCCGCACGCCGATGAACGGCGTGCTCGGCATGATCGACGTCCTCGAACGCACGCCGCTGTCGCTCGAGCAGCGCGAGTCGCTGGGCACGGTGCGCTACTCGGCGTCCTCGCTGCTGCGCATCATCGACGACATCCTCGATTTCTCGAAGATCGAGGCCGGCCGCCTCGACCTCGAGACCCTGGAGCTCTCGACCGTGGAGCTGATAGAGGGCACGGCCGAGACGCTGGCGCCGCAGGCTGCCGCCAAGGGCCTGAAGCTCGCGGCCTATGTCGCGCCCGGCGTGCCCGACCGGGTGATTGGCGATCCGCTGCGCCTGCAGCAGATCCTGTTCAACCTGCTGGGCAATGCCATCAAGTTCACCGAGAAGGGCTCGGTCCGCCTCATCCTGGAGCAGGCGCCGGGCGAAAACGACGGCAATGGCGCGGTGAGGCTCCGCATCCGTGTTGCCGACACCGGCATCGGCCTCACCGCCGAACAGCGCGAGCGCCTGTTCCAGCCCTTCGTGCAGGCAGACAGTTCGACCACCCGACGCTTCGGCGGCACCGGCCTCGGCCTCTCCATCGTGCGTCGCCTTGCCGAGGCCATGCGGGGCGATGTCGTGGTCGAAAGCGAAGCCGGCGTCGGCTCGACCTTCATCGTTTCCGTCGGGCTCGCTGCGGCCCCGCCTGTGTTCCAAGCCTCTGCGGGCCAATCCCCTGCGATCCAGTCCCCTGCGATCCAATCCCGTGCGATTCAATCCAAGGCCGAGCCGCTGCTGCAAGGCCTGTCGCTCGATCTTGCGCTGCCCGATCCCGAGGAAGCGCGCGCAATCGCCCGCTATCTCGGCGATGCCGGCGCCAGCGTCCACGTCGTGGCGCCGACCACCTCGTTCCTCGGTATCGTGGTCGGCGCAGCCGGAATCGATCGGCGGATTTCCCTGCATGACGGGCCCGCCGTTGCGGAGGGCACGGTGTCAGGCCTGCCGCGACCGTGGCGGCGCGACGTGCTGATCCGGGCGGTGGCCCGCGCCGTGGGACGGGCGGCTGTGGCAGCACCTGCCGTCCCCGATGTATCGCGCAGCCCCGGCCGGCTGAGAGGGCGCGTGCTGGTGGTCGACGACAATTCGGTCAACCGCAAGATCCTGGCGCGCCAGCTCGAGCTGACCGGCGTCTCGACCGACTCGGCGGCTGGCGGCGAGGAAGCGCTCGCGCTGTGGAGCCAGGGTGGCTACGACCTCGTGCTGGCCGATCTCCAGATGCCGACCATGGACGGCTTCGAGCTGGCGCGGCGGATCCGCGACGGCGAAGCGACCGGCCAGCGTGCGCGCACGCCCATCCTGGCCGTCACCGCGAGCACGCTGGAAGAGCAGGAGCTAAAGAGCCGGGCGGTCGGCATGGACGGCTTCATCACCAAGCCGATCGGCATCGAGCAGCTCAAGGCGACGCTCGACGTCTGGTTGAAGGATGCCCGCAGCGAGACCGGGGGAGAACAGACGAAATGAGCAGCGCTTACGACCGCGACAAGCTCGTCGAATTGTTCGGCGACGATCCCCGCACCCTGGCCGAGGTCGAGCGCGAATTCCTCGATACCGCGCGCGGCGCCGAACGCGAGATCACCGGCACCGACGACCTCGCCGCCATCGCCCGCGTGGCCCATCGGCTGAAAGGCGCGTCGGGCATGATCGGAGCGGCAACCCTGCGCCAGATCGCCGAAGCGGTCGAACGCGCGGCCAAGGCCGAGGACCTGCCGAGCGTGCGGCGCCTGCACGGCATGTTCAGCCAGGAAGTGCGACGCGTCGCCGAACAGGCGGGCGTCACCGTCGACTGACTGCCTCGGCGCTACCCGCGCGGCCGCAGCATCATCGTTGCCGAATAGGACAGCAATCCGCGGCCGTTCTGTTCGACCAGGCCGCGCAGGAAGGCGATCGACTTGCCGCGTCGCGGGATTTCTACCTGCGTCGTGAGCGGCGCCGTGGCATCGCCAGCCGAGAGGAATTCGGCCGCGAAGGAAACGGTCGAGGGCGCCATGCCGGTCGCCAGAGCTGCGGCACGGGTGATCGCCGAATCGGCGAAGCTCATCAGGTAGCCGCCGTGCAGAGCGCCGCCGGAATTGCACATCCTGGGCAGCGTCGGCTGGACCACCGCGGTGCCCTCGGACTCCGGCTTGAGATAAATCGGACCGATATGGCGCGAGTAGGCGCTGGCGGTGGCGAACAGTTCGAAGCCGGCCGGCACGGTTTGATCAGTTGCCGCGAGATGGCGGGGCGCGTTTTCGTCCTTGCGCGCCATCGCCTTGGCGCGCGCCACGTGGCGGCACACGCCCGACCACAAGGCGATCGTCTTGCCTTCCTGGGTAAGGCTGCCGCGCGCGAAGGCGAGCCGGCCAGTGACCTGCAGCGGCTCGCCACGGGCTTCCAGCGGCGGCCCGATGCGCGCGCCGTCGAGGAATTCGGCCGCGATGCTCACCGTCATGGCGAAGGAGGTGTTGGTACCGCCGTCGGCGGCGCGGCCGGCGACCAGGCAGAGCGCATAGTCGGCGAAGGTGAGGAGCGCGCCGCCATGCACGCCGCCCGCGTAGTTGCCGTGGGCGGCATGGGTCGGCAGCACGCAATGGACGCTGCCCGCCTTCCGCGCATCGCCGTCCAGTCTGTAATAGATCGGACCCATGTGGTCCTCGAACGGATCGGGCGGCACGAACACCGAATAGGCCGCAAGATTGATGTCGGGCACGGGGCGGGCCTTCCGGTTGGCTCTTGTGGAGAGTTGTTCGGCGGCTCTAATAGGGGAAATTCCCTGAAGAAACAAAGAGCCACGGAGCGAAACGTCATGGCGAGCAACGCTCACAAGGTCGATATCTCCTGGGATCGCCGTCCGTCCGGCGTGGTGGCGCATGTCGTGTTCGACAATGCGCGCCGCCTGAACGTGCTCAATCCCCCCGCGCTCCTCGACCTCACCGAGGCGTTCCGCTCGCTCGCCCGCGAGGACGACCTGCGCGTCGTCGTGTTCTCGGGCGCCGGCGGCAAGGCCTTCATCGGCGGCGCCGACATCAACCACATGGCGGCGATGCGCGAGGCCGAGGATGGCCGCGCCTTCATCACCCTGGTCCACAAGCTCTGCCAGTCGATCCGCGACTGCCCCGTGCCGGTCATCTGCCGTCTCGAAGGTTATACGCTCGGCGCCGGCCTCGAAGTGGCGGCGGCCTGCGACATGCGCATCGCCGCGGACAACGCCCATTTCGGTATGCCCGAGGTCAAGGTCGGCGTCCCTTCGGTGGTCGAGGCGGCCCTGCTGCCGCGCCTGATCGGCTGGGGGCGGACCTCGTGGATGCTGCTGACGGCCGAGAACATCGGCGCCGCCAAGGCCGAGGCCTGGGGCCTGGTCGAGGAGGTCGTGCCGGCTTCGAAGATCGCCGAGGCGGTCGAGCGCTGTGTGCATTCGATTGTCGAAGGAACGCCGCTGGCGGTGCGGGCGCAGAAGCGCCTGATGCGCCGCTGGGAGCGACTGTCGCTCGACGAGGCGGTGCAGGCCGGCATCGACGCCTTCGCC
>CAMARK010000130.1 GCA_945860205.1 Reyranella massiliensis 521
CCCCACGCCGAAAAACGTGCGACGCAGAAAGCCGTAGTCCAGCATCATGCTCGGCGCCCGGGCGGCTCGCGCACGAAGTGGGGAGTTCACGGTCACCACGAGTGGCCTCGCACTGGATAGCGTTTCATTCTGTCCTGCTTCGGGACTTCAAGGCGCTTGCCGCGCCTGCAAT
Source organism: Reyranella massiliensis 521 (assembly GCA_945860205.1). Classification (GTDB taxonomy): domain Bacteria; phylum Pseudomonadota; class Alphaproteobacteria; order Reyranellales; family Reyranellaceae; genus Reyranella; species Reyranella massiliensis_B. The sequence goes on from CAMARK010000130.1 coordinate 173, forward strand.
ACCTTGGGCGGCCCGCGCTGGCGAGTAGGTTTCCATCCGCTCCGCCAGGGCCTGCCGGGTCCGGGCGGGGTCGAAGGACAGCACCTTGCCGATTCCCTCGGCCAACGCCGCGACGTTGCCGAGGGGAAAAACCGCCCCGGTGACGCCCGTTTCGACCAGATCCGGGCCACAGCCGACGGCGTCGGAAACCACCGCCGGTACGCCGCAGGCCATGGCTTCGTTGACGACCAGGCCCCAGGTCTCGCGCCCGTCGGACGGCAGGACGATGACATCGGCGGCGGCGTAGATGCCAGGCAGTTCGCTCTGATTGACGAAGCCGTGAAAATGTACGCTCACGCCCGAGGTCGCCGCCGCGGCCGCGAGCGCGTCCTGCTGGTCGCCGGATCCGGCGAAGGCCACGTCGATGGGACGGCCGTCCGCCGCCAGCCGCGCGGCCGCCTGCAGCACGTCGAACGGCCGCTTGCGCTCGATCAGCTTGCCCACGAACAGCACGCGCCGGGCCGGCCCCGATTTGCAGCCGAGGGAAGCGCGGCCAGCGGCCTGGCTTGCGGCCTTGAAGGCGTCGTTGTCGACGCAATGCGGCGAGAAGAACAGCCGCTGCGATGGCGCGCCGTAGTGAAGGAGATAGTCGCGGTTCCTCTGCCCGACGTAGAGGAAGCCGTCGAACCGCCGGAGCACGCCACGGAAGGCCATAGCCTTGGCCAGCCGGACCGCGCCGCTTCGCGGCCCGACGAGTTGGGAATCGCCGCGCACGAACACCGGGACTCCGGCACGCCGGCAGGCTTGCACGGCCTGCCAGTAGGCGCGAAGCGCCCATCCCGGCACAACGAAGCCGTCGAACGACCCGCCGGCGATTTCACCGGCGATTTCGGGCGTGTCGCAGCCTAAGAACCGGTCGGTCGACGGCGCCCGCGCCACGTTTCGCAGGAACTTGCTGTGGTAACCCGACAGGAGATCGACGTCCCACTCGAAGGCGACGTCGAACCCGGCGCGCGCCTGCTGCTCGGCCGTCTGGCGATGGGCATAGAACACGGTCAGGTCGCAGTGCTTCGCGAGCTCGCGAAAGAGCGGCGTGAAGTACTGGATCGGATGGCTGATCAGGAACCCGATGCGCAAGGCGTCCTCAGCGGGGTTGATGTCGCGCGCAGGCGCGGTCGAGCGCCTCGGCCAGGAGGCGGGTCGAATGGCGCGCGGAAAAAGCCTCGAAACCCGACCGGTCGACCCTATCGGGATCGAAGGCGGCGCTTTCCTCGATGAAGGCACGGAGCGCCGCCGCGATGATCTCCGGGGTGGGCAGCACCTCTTCCGTGAGGGTGGTCACCCGGCCGGCATGCGCGGCGCGGATCATCGCCACCGCCGTGCTCTGCTCGTGCAGGAGCGCGAAAACCGGCCGGCGCGACAGCATTCCCTGAAACACTTTCGAGGGTGAGTAGTGAGGCTCGGTCGAGCCCAGCACCAGGACCGCATTGCTCTGCATCAGGTGGTTGAGCATGTCGACATAGCCGATGCGATGCGGATTCTCGCGGACCATCTCGTCGACGCCCAAGCGCTGCGCCCGCGGCATCACCTGGTACCCCTCCGGGTCGTCCGGCGAAGTGCCGGTGCCGGTGAAATGCACGCGCAGCCGCTTCGCCAGGTCGGGCGCGGTCTCGCGCAGCACGCGCAAGCCGGACAGGAAGGCATCGAGAACGACCAGGCCCGCGGGCAGCAGGGCGCCACCGTAGATCATGTGAAAGCAGCCGTCGCCGGGGTCGAACAGAAAGGGAGCACGATGCATGTCGCGGACCGGCGCGAAATCCTCGGGCGCAATGCCGAACGGCATGTAGGCGAGCTCGGCGTTCTTCGCCACCTCGGGGTTGCGTTCCAGCATGCCCGAGACGTAGCCGGGCGCGACGCCGGTAATCAGCGCCGCCTCTCGGACCGCCCACGGCTCGAGCCAGTGCGCGAGATGATACGAGCCCCAGGCGCGGCTGAACGGCCGCTCGACGCCGGGCCAACGATTGACCCAGGGATCGACGTAATCGATGCCATAGGGGATGCCGTAACGCCGATGGACGAGGCGCCCGACCGGACCCAGGAAGTTGGACGGGATGATGACATGAATGAAGTCGATCTCGCGGGCGGCCGCCAATGCCGAAAGCGCCCGGTAGCAGCCCCAGAAGGCGCGTACGCCGATGTCGCCGACCAAGCGGATCGGTCGCGTCGACATCGTTGAGGCGTGAATGACCCGCAACTTCGGCGCAAGCAGCCGCATGAGCTCGGGATCCGGCCGTTCCTCATAGCTCTCCGGGTCACCCGCCACCACGATCGGTTCCCAGCCGAACTCCGGAAGATATTGCGCCCATAGCCGCGCGCGCTGCGCGCCGACCAGATTGCTGGGAAAGAAGTGACCGCTCACCAGGGCCACGCGGCGGGTCATCGACGCTCCATTTTCGCGCGCATGCCAGCGTACAGTTCCTGATAGCGCGCGACCACCGCCCGCGCCGAAAAATGGTCCTCCGCCCGGCGACGGCAGACGGCGCGGTCGATGGTGCCGAGCTTCGCCACCGCGTCGCAGCCTTCCTCGATGCTCTCGATGAGGAAGCCGTCGATGCCCGGGCGGACGATCTCCGGCAACGCGCCGCGCGGACAGGAAACGACTGGGGTACCGCAGGCGAGCGCTTCGGCGAAGACGATGCCGAACGGCTCGTTCCACTGGATCGGCACCACCATGGCCCGGGCGCGGCCCAGCAGCGCGTTCTTCTGCACATCGTCGACCGGCCCGACATAGTCGATGCCGTCGCGTCCGATCCACGGCGCGATCTGTTCGCGCCAGTAGGCGCCCTCCTCGCCCGCCTCGGCGTGATTGCCGGCGATGACCAGGCGCTGCCCGGTCCGCCGGGCGATCTCGATGGCCCAGTGCGCGCCCTTGATGCTTTCGACCCGGCTGAGAAACACCAACGGCGCGTCGGCCGGCACACTCGGACTGAAGGTGAGCGCATCGGTATCGGCAAAATTCGGGATGCCGTGCCATACGCCGCCGGCCGGCCGGCCGCGGCTGGCGATGTATTCGCTGCAGCCCGTGAAAGTGAGCACATCGGCTGCCGCCAGGCGCGCGGCCAGGCCGACCGTACGCGGCGTCGGTTCGCGCTGAAACGACATCACGATGGGCACCGGCCCACGCAGGTGCGGCAACAGGTAGGCGATGCGCGAAAAGCTGTGGATCACGTCGGGACGGAAGTCTCGCACCACCCGGCGCAACATCCACATGTTGGCCAGCGTGTCTGTGACCGACTGCGAGCGCGCACCGGGCCAGGCGAAGATCTCATCGGCCGGACAGGTCGAGCCCGTCTTGGCGACGAGACCGACGTAGTGGCCTTCTACGCGCAGCCGGCGCACCAGCGCATCGACGATGCGTTCGATGCCGCCATAGGTGAGCGGCGGCACTTCGATCTCCGGATCCACGGTCATCAGCAAGCGCACTACCGCACCGCCTTGCCGGGGCCGCGAAGCGTGAAGGCACGGTCGACCGCCTTCAACAAGAAGTCCTTCTCCACGTCCCAATTGTAACGCTCGCGGCCAAGCCGCCAGGCCGTGCGCTTGGCTTCCGCCAGCCGGGCTGGTGCCTCGCCGAGGCCATCGAGCGCAGCCGCGATCATTGCGGGATCGGCCAACGAAATCAGTATGCCGCCGGCGCCCAGAGCCGATGCAAGTTCGCGCTGCGCCCGCGTATCGCTCAGCAACACCGGAACCCCGGCCAGCAGGTAGGTGAATATCTTGTTGCCGAGACAGATCTGATGGTTCTCGGTGGTCGCCGTCTCCGTCGACAGGCCGATGTCGTAAGCCGCCGACAGCCGCACCATCTCGTCGGGCGCCGCCTTCGGCAGGATGGCGACGCGGTCGGCGACGCCAAGATCACGCGCCAACGCCATCAGCCGGTCGCCGCCGCCCCACTGGTTGCCGCCACGAATGTCGAGCGTGACGCGGCTCCGCGTCCGGGCCATCGCTTGCAGGAAAGGCTGCAGCCCGCGATCGAGGCCGATTGTCTGCGAGAACCAGTAGGCCTTGAGCCGCGTCGGATCGCCCTGTTGCGGAGCGGCCGGCGCCGTGTCGAGTGGAAAGACATTCAACACCGTGGTCGGAGCGATTCCATAGCGACCGGCATAGGCCTCGGCGATCAGCGGCGAAGAAGCCGTCGCATAGGCGCACGACGGCAGCGCAGCCCGCTCGACCGTTTCGATCAACTTCATGCGGAAGTCCTCGTCCGCGCCGCCGGTGCCCTCGCCGGAATGGAAATCCTCGGCGTCGAAACCCAGCATCGCGCCGCGCTGCCGCGCCACCGGCGCCACGGCCGCCAGGCCCGCGACATAGTGGGCAATGTAGAGGTCGGCCCTGATGCCGCGCGCGGCCCGCCGCAGGGTGGAGATCGGCCCGCCAGTGGCGCGAGCAGCCAAGCCAGCTGGAACAGCCGCGCCGGTTGCCGCGACCATGCGGGCAAGCCGTCTTGCCGCCGGGGTGACCGCCCGCTCGCCAAGCGGCCGCGGCATGCGCACGACAGTCCACGGCACCCTGGCCGCGATCTCGTCGTCGGTGCGGCGCAGTTCCTCGCTGTAGTCGCACGCGATGGCCGTGACGTCGTAGCCCGCACCATGCAGGGCATCCGCTTCCTTCACCAGGCGGGGATTCGACGCCAGATTGCCGGGGCTGACAATACAGACCGTCTTTGGCATGCCGTGGCGCTCAGCCCGGATCGGGAGTCGGGAGTGCTGCGAACCGCAGCGGCGCCTCCAGCCGGAGCGCGAGCGTTCCCTGCCCCGATCCCTGCTTGAAATTGTAGGGGATGCCGCCCGGGCTGCAGGCGTCGACGACGAATCGCAGTGCGTTGTCGACGCGATGGTCCTCGCCGATGTTGGTGTAGGTCGTCTTGAGATCGAAGCAGTATTCGCCAGCAGCAAGGTCGTAGGGTTGGAGCGAGATCGTGCACTCGTACCGACCGGCCGCCGGCGGCAGCGACACCTGGCTGAAGACGGCCGACGAATAGAAGGCGACCGGAAGGTTGAGTTCGTCGCGCAGGAGCAGTTCCAGGGACATGCCCGGCATTCCGTCCGTCTCGATGACGACGCGGACACGCAACGGCTCACCGGGCTCGTATCGGTCGGTCGGTCCATCCTGTCCATCAGCCAGGTTGGCCGATATCAGCGTCGCATTCCGTCCTCGGCCCCAGTTCCTGTCCTCGCTCGTCTTGCTGAGCGACGCGGCGTAGCGCGTGATCGCCGCCTCGATCGGGCCGTCGAAGTGAAGCTGGCCATCGCCGAAGACCAGCGCGCGGCGCGTCAGCGCCATGACGGCCGCGAGATTGTGGCTGACGAACAGCACGGTGCGGCCGGCATTCGCCACCTTGGACATGCGGTCGAGGCACTTGGCCTGGAATTCCGAATCGCCGACCGCGAGGACCTCGTCGATGACCAGGATCTCGGCTTCGAGATGAGCCGCGACGGCAAAGGCCAGCCGCGCATACATGCCGACGGAGTAGCGTTTGACCGGCGTATCGATGAACTTCTCCACGCCGGAGAAGTCGACGATCTCGTCGAAGCGACGGCGCACTTCGACCCGCGTCATGCCGAGGATCGCCCCGTTGAGGAAGATGTTTTCCCGTCCGCTCAACTCGGGATGGAAGCCGGTGCCGACCTCGAGCAGGCTGGCGACTCTGCCGCGGATCTCGACCTTGCCCTCGGTCGGCTCGGTGATCCTGGACAGGATCTTGAGCAGCGTCGTCTTGCCGGCGCCGTTGCGCCCGATGATGCCGACGGCCTCGCCGCTCCTGATCTCGAAGTTCACGTCGCGTAGCGCCCAGAATTCCTCGATCGTGTCGCCCGCGATGACCGACCGGCCCCTCAGCATGTCGACCGCGCCGCGCAACAGGTTGCGCGGGCCACGGATCATCGCCTCGCGGAAGTTCTCCTGCCGTGCGGTGTGATGGCCGATCTGGAATTTCTTGCCGAGCTTCTCGGCATGGATGACGACGTCACTCATCTTCAGATCAGGTCGGCGAAGGCGCGTTCGGTGCGGCGGAAGCTGCGAATGCCCCACCACAGCAGGATGAAGGTGACGACAATGCCGATGGCAAATCCCGGTCCCTGGATCGGGCTGTCACCACCCAGTATGCACCAGCGGAAACCGTCGATGATGCCGACCATCGGATTGAGGCTGTAGAGGAGCTGCCACTGCTCGGGCACGATCTTGCCCGAGAAGCCGACCGGCGAGATGTAGAGGCCGATCTGCGTCACGAAGGGAATGATGAAACGGAAGTCGCGATACTTCACCAGCACCGCCGCCGCCCACAGCGCCGGACCGATGCTGCACAGCAGCGCCAGCAACACGAACACCGGCAGCAGCAGGATTTGCCAACCGGGCACGATGCCGTACCACAGCATCAGGCCCGCCAGGATGACGAGACTCACCAGAAAGTCGATCAACGCCACCAGGATGGTCGAGAGCGGCACGATCAGCCGGGGAAAGTAGACTTTGCTGATCAGGTTGGAGCTGCCGACGATGCTGGTCGAGGCGTCGCTCAGCACCGAGGCGAAGAGCGTCCACGGCAGCAGGCCGGCGAATACCATCACCGCGTAGGGCGCGTTCCCTTCGCTCGGTAGCTTGGCGATCTTGCCGAAGACGATAGTGAAGACGACCATCGTCATGAAGGGCCGCACGAATGCCCAGGCGAGGCCGATCACCGTCTGCTTGTAGCGCACCGCCACATCGCGCCAGGCGAGGATGAAGAACAGTTCGCGATAGCGCCACAGGTCGCGCCAGTATTGCCGGTCGGCGCGGCCGGCCTCGAGAACGAGGTGTCGAGGCGAATTGTTGGCGGAAGCGGTCATGACGCCCCCCTCTTACGACGCGGCCGGCCCCGAAGGCGAGCAAGGAGTAGACGCGCGGCGGCGGCAAAATGCGGCCGCCGGTAGGCCTCGATCGCGGCCGGCTCGACCCGGCCTTGCCGCAGCAGCCGCCGAACCACATCGATCAATGCGTTTCGGTCGAGCGGATCGACGGTGAGGCCGACGCGGGCATCGGGAATGGCATCGCCGGCGCCGCCCCCGGCGCCGCCGACCACGCGCAGCCCGCAGGCGGCGGCTTCCAGGTAGACGATGCCGAATCCTTCCTCCGAACTCGGCATGACGAAGAGATCGGCCAGCCGATAGAGATCGGGCAAATCCTCGTCGGGAACATAGCCCAGGAAGCGAACCGCTCCCGTCGCCGGCACAAGCTCGGCCGCGCGCGCTTCGAGGCGGGCACGGTCGTCGCCTTCGCCCGCAACTACATGGACCAGAGTGGGAAACTCGGCGCGGAGCCCGGCCAAGCTGGCGAAGACCTGTTCATGACCCTTGTAGCGCTCGCTCGCCGACAGCCGCCCGACAGTCAGCAGGATGGGGCCGGGGCCGAGTGCGAGCCGCTCGCGCAACAGCGGCGACGGAGGCCCCGGCGTGAATTGATCGCCGACCGTGTTGGGCAGGACGCGGACGCGCTCCGGCGCGAGGTCGGCCCAGCCGAGCAGGATGCGGCGCGTCGCGCGGCTGACGGTGGTGACCATGTCGGCGGCTTCGATCGACGCGCCAACGATTGCCCGGCGATCTCCCCAGATGTCGGTGCCGTGCGCCTGCAGCCAATAGTGCGCGCCTGCCAGGCGGGCGATCACGAACGCGAGCGGCGCCATGAAGACATGACCGCAGAAGACGACATCGACCGGGCGATGGCGCCAGGCCGTCCAGATCGCCGCTATCGAGAATTTCAACTGGCCGAACACGGGCGGCCGCTGACGGATACCTTGGGGCAGAGCCAGGCCAGCGGCATCGCCCAGGCGCGGCAACACCAATATATCGGCCCCCGCTCCCGCCAGGGCCTCGAACAAATCCTGGTTGTAGCGGGCGATCCCGCCACGGGCGCCGTAACAGTCGCCGACCAGAGCAAGGATACGGACCGTCATCGCCGCGTCAGGCCACGAAGGGGCCGGTCCAGCCCGCCTTCCAGATACGCAGTGCCCAGTTGCGCGACGCCATCGAGAGGTTCTTGCCGTCGGCGGCGTCGCCCGCGCCCCCGCTCGCCCCACCACTCGCCTCGTGCAGCCAGCGGCCGACCGGCGTCACGAATCCGGTCTTGCGCCTGGCGCGGCTCGCGGCCGGCAGCGGCGGATCGGGAATGTCGGCGACCGCGGCCTTGGCGTCCATCGCCGCCAGCGCACCGCCCGGTGGCAGTGCCGCGAGGAAGAAAGGATCGACATACGGCACGCGAATCTCGACCCCATGCGCCATGCCCGCCCAGTCGGCGTCGCGCAGGAGCTGGCTGCGCATATAGAGCGAGGTCTCCAGGGCCGCGACCCGGTCGAAGTCGCCGAGCGATCCACCGTCCTCCAGCACCGCGCCGATCCGCTGCAGCGGCACCAGCCGGCGCAGGCCTTCCTTGAGCACGGCGGGATCGAGCAGATCCTTCAGCTCCCAGGGCATGTAGACACTGCGGCGCAGAAGATAGGCACCGGCCCAACTGCCGCCGTACTGCAGCAGGCCCGCCGCCTTGGGATGAATGCCGAGCCCGCCATGGATCGCCGCTGACAGGCCGCGGCGGAGCAAAGCGCCAAGGCCGGGCAGCCAATTCATCGGCCGCAGCCAATGGACGCTGCGCGGCACGTCGGTGAACGAGGGATAGCCGCCGAAGCATTCGTCGGCGCCAAGGCCGCTCAGCGCCACCTTGATGCCCGCCTCGCGCGCCGCCTTGGCCACGAACCAGGTGTTGATGCCGTCGATGCTGGGCAGGTCCATCGCGTCGAGGATCGCCGGCAGGTCACGCTCGAACTCGGCGCGATCGACGGTGCGCACGATGTGGCGGGCGCCGTAGCGGGCGGCGACTTCGACGGCGAGCGGCGCCTCGTCGAGGTTGGCGCCGCGGAATTCCTCGAAGGCAAGCGTCACGGCCACGATGTCGCGCACGCCCAGCTGCGCCATCGTACCGAGCAGCGCTCCGGAATCGAGACCGGCGGACAGGAAGACGGCGACCGGTACGTCGGCCACCAGGTGATAGCGCACGGAATCGTGCACGGCGGCCACCACTTGCCGGCGCGCATCAGCCGGCTCGACCTGCGCGGCTGTTGCCCGGGCAGCGAGCGCACCGGCGACATCGTAGTAACGCTGCGGCGCAGCAGGTCCCGCCGCATCGACCACGAGCGTCGTGCCGGCCGGCAGCGTGTGGATGGCGCGCCAGACCGTGAAGGGTTCGGGCACGCTGCCGAAGAGATGGAAACCCACGATGCCGGCCGGATCGGGATCGTTCGACACCGCGCCGCCGGCCAGCAGCGCCTTGGCCTGCGAGGCAAAGCGCAGCGTCCAGCCGTCGTCGGCCCAGTAGAGCGGCTTGATGCCCAGCGGGTCGCGCGCCAGCAGCAGCCGGCGCCGCGCCAGGTCCCAGAGGCCGAACGCGAACATGCCGCGCAGCCGGCCGACCATGGCGTCGCCGTACTCGGCGTAGAGCTGCAGCAGCACCTCGGTGTCGGACTCGCTCTGGAAGACGCGCCCCTTGGCCTGCAGCTCGGCCCGCAGCTCGCGATAATTGTAGATCTCGCCGTTGAACGTGATGACCAGCGAGCCGTCGGCGCTGGCCTTCGGCTGCGCCCCGCCTTCGGACAGATCGATGATGGCGAGCCGCAGGTGGGCGAAGCCGACGCGACCATCGGGGCTGAACCATTGGCGGTTGCCATCGGGTCCGCGCGGGGCCAGGCGATCGTTGATGCGCATGAGCTCGGCGCGGTCGACCGGCGGGGCGACATCGAGGTAGGCGAATATGCCGGCTATTCCGCACATGCGAGGATCAGGTGGCCAGGGATGAGGACAGCGTGGCGATCAGCGCGCGCCGGTGCCGCGAAACACCACGGCAAAGGTGCGCAGGATGATCACGAGGTCGAGCCACAGAGAACAATGCTTGAGGTAATACAGATCGTACTCCAGCTTCGCCCGCATGGCGTCGGCTTCGTGGGCATAGCCCTGGTTGATCTGCGCCCAGCGGGTGAGGCCGGGGCGGACGATGCCGCGCAGCGCGAAGTGCTGGATGTCGCGCACATATCCCTTCTCCAGCGACAGCGCTTCCGGCCGCGGGCCGACCCAGCTCATCTCGCCGCGCAGGATATTGACCACCTGTGGCAGTTCATCAAGCCGGCAGCGCCGCAGGAAGGCACCGACGCGGGTGATGCGGGGGTCGCCGGCCGTGGTGAAGCTCGGCCCGTTGACGCCGTGATACATGGTGCGGAACTTGATCATGCGGAACACACGCCCGCGGCGGCCGACGCGGCTCTGGACGAAGAGCACCGGACCCAGACTGTCGTAACGGACGACGGCAGCAATCACACCAAGGACGATCAACAGCACCGGCAGGACCGCCACCGTCAGGACGAGTTCGATGAACCGGCGGACGACGAGATATTGCCGCGACGGCAGCAGGGCGCCGAATTCGTTGGGTGTGAGCCCGCCCAGCGGCGTGCGGCCGGTCAACGACTCGACGATGTAGCGACGGTCGAGGACCGGGATGCCGGCGATCGCCGCATCGGCCAGCGCCACGACCTGGTCGTCGGGAAGATCGGCGCTGAGGTCGGCCACGATGGCGTCGACGCGCGTTCGGCGGCGCAGGACTTCGTCGAAGTCGAGCCACCGGCAGGCGTGCAGTTCCGGCATCGTGGCGATCGACGCCTTGGGGATCACCGCGTAGTTGCGGATCAGGTAGCGGGCCCGCAACTGGGCCGCCGCCGCCATCCAGAGCACCGTGAGGATGCCGCTGCCGAAGAGCTGGAAGCGCGAATAGTCCTGGCGCAGCAACAGCAGGAGGGCCGCGATCAGGGCATAGGTGAGGACCGCGATCGGGGCGACGTAGCCCATGTTGCCCTGCAGGGTGGCGCGGGGAAAGGCGTCGAGCCGGCGGCCGCAGTACCAGACGATCGCATAGGCGACGGCCGTCGCCACGATGGTGAACTCGGTGGCGCCGAAATCCTTCGCGAACGGCCCGGCGGTCGCATAGAGGGGGATCGGCAGGACGCCGCAGAAAACGAATCCCAGGGAGGCATCGATCCACGCCTCGATGAACCGCTGCGGTGCCGACGGCATGGCCGGCGCCCGTTCAGGCAGCGCTTCGATTGGCATAGGCTCGACCGGGATGGCCCTCCACAAGACTTGGCTCCGTCATCACTGGCGACAGTCAACACATCGCACTATCAGTGATACAATATGGCGGCCCCGACCGAAACCGGCAACCACCCACACGGTGACGAAAGGGCGATCTGGCAAGGTCCGCTTGCCTTTTCTTGCCTCCGAACCGACAACGGGCCGGCGGCATGGGCTATGAACCTCCTCGAGAACGGACTGGCGAAATGTGGACGTTGCGTTCTTGGGCCCGCCGAATTGTCAGTCGCCGTCTTCAGCTTCCCGAGATTCCGCTCGCCTTGGAAAGTGTGGCGCAGCGCGGATTTTCCCCTCACCTGATCTTCGATGTCGGCGCGTACCGCGGCGGTTTTGCCCGGGACGCCTTGCGCGTTTGGCCGTCGGCCCGCGTCGCCTGCTTCGAGCCACTGGA
>CAMARK010000131.1 GCA_945860205.1 Reyranella massiliensis 521
GGTCGTCGCGGCCGGCGAGATCCTCGTCGGCGACGCGGCCGGTGTAGCCCACGATGTGGCTCATCAGCTCGCCCTCGGGATAGTCGCGCGACTGGCCGAGGTCGATGAACACGCCGGGCAGGTCGGGCGCGTTGAACTCGAGGCGCGCCACGTCCTCCCAGCCGAGATTCTCGCGCACCACCACGGGCTGCGCGTTGCGGCTGCGCCGAAGCTCGCGCAGCAGGCGCCCCCGTTCGGTCTCGCCGAGGTTCAGGATCTGGTCCAGGCGTTCGACCAGCACGTCGGCGCCGCGACCGCGGTCGGACGTCGCCATGGCGCGGAAATTGTTGCGGTTGACGGCCAGCGACTGGCCGGTGCGGTCGAAGATCAGGCCACGCGACGGCGGCAGCAGCCGGAGGTTGATGCGGTTCTCCTCGGCCAGCGTGGCGAAGCGCTGCGTGTCGAGGATCTGGAGCTGATAGAGCCGCCCGGCCAGCGCCGACAGCAGGATGCCCTGCACGCCGGCCAGCAGCAGGGCGCGCCGGGTGAACAGGCCGCTGCGTTCGCCGTCGCCCTTGCGGAAGGGCTTCATGAGGTGGTCTCTCCCGGCCGCGCCGTGCCACGCGATTCGTTGGGCACGTTCAGCGGGTCGCGGGCGCGCACGCGGGCGAGCAACGGTGCGAGGAGCGGATAGAGCACGATCACCACGGCATATTGCATCAATGCCGGCACGGGATCGATGGCCGTCCAGGTCCAGAGCGCGGTGAAGAACCACATCAGGATCACGAAGCCCAGCGCCAGGATGCAGAAGCCTGCCCACTGGAACAGGAACGGCACCCCCACCAGGTAGCGGCGGTTGTTGACCACGGCCGCCCGGATCAGCACGAAGCCCAGCGCGCTGATGCCGACCGGCGCGCCGGGCCCACCCAGCAGCAGGTCGAGCAGGATGCCCATCGCCAGCAGCAGCGGCCCGGGCAGCCGTTCGGGCGTGGCCAGGCTGAACTGGAAGACGACCAGCGCCGGCAGGAGCGGCAGCGCCCCCGAGAGGTAGGGGGCGCGCAGCGGCGCCAGGGTCAGCAGCACGAAGAACAGCAGGACGGCGCCCGGCAGCGCCCAGCGTCCCCAGCGGTCGAGCATAGCGAGCAGGCCGTCTGCCCTCATGGTGCGGCTCTCATCTCAGCGGATCCTGACGCCGGCCGGCGGCACCGCGGGCGCTACAGGGCCGCCGCCCACCAGGCCGGTGACTCCGTAGTCGACGACGCGCACGAACTCGAGCCGGGAGAAATCGGCGAACGGCCGGACGCGGACGCTGCCCTCGCCGGTCTCCACTACCTCGCCGATCGGGATGCCGACCGGGAAGCTGCCGCCGTGGCCGGAGGTCACGATGCGGTCGCCGCGCTGGACGCCGGCCACGCTCTGCAGCAGCGTGAGGCGAAGCTGCGGGGAATTGTCGCCGGCCAGGATGGCACGCTCGCGCGTCCGCTCGATCAACACCGGCAGGCGCGAATTGACGTCGGTGACGAACAGCACGCGCGCGCTGTTGTCTCCGACCTCGGCGATGCGGCCGGCCAGGCCCTCGCCGGTCACCACCGCCTGGCCCGACGCGACGCCGGCCTTGCGCCCGACATTGAGCAGCGCGCCGCGCACATAGGCACTGACGCTGTCGCCCACGATGCGGGCTGTGATGAAGGAAGCCTCGGGCCCCTCGCGAAAATTGGCGAGGCCGCGCATGCGCTCGTTCTCGTTCTCCAGCCGCCGGGCGGCGGTCTGCCAGGCCAGCAGCCGGGCATTCTCCTCGCGCAGGCGGGCGTTCTCCTCGCGCAAGCTTGCGAATTCCTGGAGGTCGGCGATGGTCCGGTTGGCGGCGGCGACGGGCCGGGCGATGGCTTCCAGCACGGGGCTGGCGAGGTCGAGGGCCAGCACGCGGGCATGCTCGACCAGGACGGTGTCGGCCTTGCCGACCAGCATGGCGCCGAACGAGGCGATTACGAGCAGGCCGAGTGCAAAGCGCTGCACCACTGTGCGCACCTGGCTCGCGACTACCTCGAAGTCGTCCCGGATCGCCATGCTTGGCTATTCTACTCCAAGTCCCCCGACTTCTCCGCCCCAGCTTTGCTGGGGAGGTGTCGGCGTCTTACGCCGACGGAGGGGTCGAGAGCAGGGCTTAGGTTCCTGACCCCTCCGTCGCCGTATAACGGCGACACCTCCCCTTCGCGGATTCCGCGACGGGGAGGAAAGGCGCTTTAGTACATCGACGACAGGACGCCGCGCAGTCGGCCGATGTTTTCCACGGCATGGCCGGTGCCCAGGGCCACGCACAGCAGCGGATCCTCGGCCACCGAGACCGGCAGGCCGGTGGCCTGGCGCAGCACGGTGTCCATGTTCGACAGCATGGCGCCGCCGCCGGTCAGCACGATTCCTTTGTCGACGATGTCGGCGGCCAGTTCCGGCGCGGTGTTCTCCAGCGCCACCTTGACGGCCTCGACGATGGCGCTCACCGGCTCCTGCAGGCTCTCGGCGATCTGCCGCTCGGTGATGACCAGTTCCTTCGGCACGCCGTTCATCAGGTCGCGGCCCTTGATCTCCATGGTCCGGCCCTCGCCGTCTTCCGGCGGGCAGGCCGAGGCGATGGCCTTCTTGATGCGTTCGGCCGAGCTCTCGCCGACCAGAAGGTTATGGTTGCGGCGAATGTAGGCGATGATCGCCTCGTCCATCTTGTCGCCGCCGACGCGCACCGAGCGCGGATAGACGATGCCGCCCAGCGACAGCACGGCCACTTCCGTCGTGCCACCGCCGATATCGACCACCATCGAGCCGGTGGGCTCGGTGACCGGCAGGCCCGCGCCGATCGCGGCGGCCATCGGCTCCTCGATCAGCCAGACCTTGCGGGCGCCGGCGCTCTCGGCCGACTCCTGGATGGCGCGGCGCTCGACGGCGGTGGAGCCGGAAGGCACGCAGACCACGATCTGGGGATGGGCGAAGGAGCGCCTGTTGTGCACCTTCGAGATGAAGTGCTTGATCATCGCCTCGGCGACTTCGAAGTCGGCGATGACGCCGTCGCGCAGCGGGCGGATCGCCTGAATGTTGCCGGGCGTGCGGCCCAGCATCATCTTGGCCTCTTCGCCGACGGCGAGGACCTGTCGCTTGCCGCTCTGCGTGGTCAAGGCCACGACAGACGGTTCGTTGAGAACGATGCCCCGACCCTTCACATAGACCAGCGTATTGGCCGTGCCGAGGTCGATGCCCATGTCCGCCGAAAATAGCCCGATGACACGCGACAGCATTGAGTTAAGTCTCTGTGATTAAAGCAAAAAGTGTCCGGATTGGCGTCCGCTCAAAGCCCGACACCAGGGTGCGGTCGGTTTAGACCGCCCGGGAGGGTCTCGCAAGGCGATTCAACGGGTTGCCTAGGTGTTCTAGTGCTTCGCGGCGGCACGCTCGATCGCCTCGCTCACCAGGCGCTCGGCATCGGCCGGTCCTTCCCAGCGCAGCCCCCTCACCCATTTGCCTTTCTCCAGATCCTTGTAGTGCTGGAAGAAGTGGGCGATCTGCTCGCACAGCACGCCCGGCAGGTCCTTGTAGGTCTTGATGCCGGTGTAGAAGGGATAGAGCTTGTCGATCGGCACGGCCAGGATCTTCTCGTCGAGGCCAGCCTCGTCCTCCATCAGCAGTACGCCCACTGGACGGCAGCGGATGATGGCGCCCGGCACGACCGGGACCTGGCTGACCACCAGCACGTCGCAGGGATCGCCGTCGGCCGACAGCGTATGCGGGATGAAGCCGTAGTTGCCGGGATAGAACATCGCCGTGTGCAGGAAGCGGTCCACGAAAAGAGCGCCCGACTCCTTGTCGAGTTCGTACTTCACCGGCACCCCGCCCAGCGGGATCTCGATCAGGGCGTTGAGGTCTTTCGGCGGATGCCGGCCGACCGAAATCTTGGAGATGTCCATGTCCCCCTCACGCGCGCTCGAGGTTGCGTTCCTGCCGCTCCAGCCAGGCGACCACGTCGGCCCGGCTGCCGGTCTCGATATGGGCCCATTGCGGCGACTTCATGCTCTCGCCGCCGGCATCGCGCCAGTATTCCTTGACCACCACCAATGTCCACGCCGGCTTCGCCGCCCTGGTGCCGGTGGTCACCTCGATGGTGAAGCCATGGCTGGCGCCGGCATAGCTGTGGCGCTCACGCCGCCAATCGACGCCATCGATGCTCCAGCTCGTCTTCGGCATACGTGTCGTGCCGGCCTCGAGCAGCCGGTCGACGATGCGGAAGAACGACGCGTCGCCGATCTTGCGCAACTCAGAGCCCCATCAGCTTGGCGATGGTGTTGCGATGGATGTCGTTGGTGCCGCCGCCGATCGAACCCACGCGCACGTCGCGGAACAGGCGCTGGATGTCGTGCGCCATCGTGTAGCCGGCGCCGCCCATGATCTCCATGGCGAGATGCGCGCATTTGAACTCACCGTCGGTGCCCTGGATCTTGGCGATCGCCGTTTCCTCGACCGGATTAAGCCCGGCATCGAGCATGTCGGCCAGGCGATAGGTCAGCGCCTGCGTGGTCTTGAGCATGATCCGCATGTCGGCGAACTTGTGCTGGATCGCCTGGAACTTGGAGATCGGCTGGCCGAACTGCACGCGCTCCACGGCGTAGGCCTTCGCATACTCGATCGCGAAATGCATGTTGCCGCAGGCTTGCGCGGCCAGGCACAGGCGCTCGAGGTTGAGGCCCTTCATCAAACCGGACCAGCCGCGGTTCTCCTCGCCGATCACATGGTCGGCCGGCACGCACACGCCGTCGAGGAAGATCTCGTTGGCATGCGTGGTCCGCCGGCCGAGCGTCTCCAGCGGCTGCATGGTGAGGCCCGCCGCCCGTGCATCGACCCAGAAGAGCGTCACGCCCTTGTGCTTGGCTTCGCTGTCGGTCTTGGCCACCACCATCAGATAATCGGCGACGTGGGCGGCGCTGATGTAGAGCTTCTGGCCGGTGAGCCGGTAGCCGTTGCCGTCGCGCACGGCGCGCGTCTTGATGCCAGAGGCATCGGAGCCGGTGTCGGGCTCGCTTAGTGCAAAGGCGGATTTGAGCTTCCCGGCGCAGATCTCCGGCAGGTAGCGCTGCCGCAGGTGCTCGCCGGCGGTGAGCTGCAGGTGCATGCCGCCATAGACGACCGTCGGCAGATAGAGCGAGGAGGCGCCGCTGTAATGCCGGGCCAGCGCCTCGACCAGCACGACCAGATCCTTGCGGCTGCCGCCCATGCCGCCATAGGCGGGATCGTAGGGCAGTGCCATGTACCCGGCCTCGGCCAGCGCCCTGAACGCGGCGTGCGGGAATTCGCTGGCGGCATCGAGCCGTCGGATTTCTTCCGCCGGCAACACGCGCGCCAGAAGCGCGGCGACGTTCTGGCGGATCAGGAGTTGTTCGTCGGTGAGGCCGAAATCGTCGAGGTTCAATCGAACACCACGACGCCGCGCGCCACTTCACCCGCCATCATGCGCTTAAAACCGTCGTTGATCTCGTCGAGCTTATAAGTGCGGCTGATCAGCCCGTCGATGTTGAGCCGCTTTTCCATGTAGTGGTCGACCAGGATCGGGAAGTCGAGGTTGGGCCGCACCGAACCATAGAAAGTGCCGCTCATCGTCTTCTCGCCGAACACCATCATCATGGGCGAGTATTGCGCCCGCACCGTTGCCGCCGAAATGCCGACGGCAACCGCATGGCCGCCCGGCGCCAAAGCGTCGAAGGCGAGCGCCTGGGTCTTGTCGACGCTGACGGCATCGAAGGAATAGTCGACGCCGAGGCCGCCCGCGATCTGCTTCACTTTCTTTGCCGGATCGTTGTCGGTGGCGGTGTTGATCGTGTGGGTGGCGCCGAACGTCTTCGCCATCTCGAGCTTGTTGTCGAGGATGTCGGCGGCAATGATAATGCCGGCGCCTGACAGCATGGCGCCCTGGATGGCGTTGAGACCGACGCCGCCGCAGCCGATCACCAGCACGGTGGAGCCCGCCTCGACCTTGGCGTGGCGCGTGACGGCGCCGACGCCGGTGGCCACGCAGCAGCCGACCAGGGCCGCCTGCGGCCACGGCATGTCCTTGCGGATCGGCACGACCATCTCTTCCGGCACGACCACTTCCTCGGCGAAGGTGCCGATGCGGGCCATCTGATTGATGCCCTGGCCCTTGTGCTTGATCCGGAGCGTGCCGTCATAGAGCGAGCCCGGCGGCACCGCGGCGCGGCCGATGCAGAGCACGGTGCGGCCCTGGGTGCAGTAGCGGCAGCGCCCGCAATGCGGACGGAAGGAGAAGATGACATGGTCGCCCGGCTTCACCGTGGTGACGCCAGGACCGCATTCCAGGATCTCGCCCGCCGCCTCGTGACCCGGCACGATCGGCATCGGCGAGGGCCAATCGCCATTCATAATGTGCCAGTCGCTCTGGCAGACGCCCGACGCCTTCATCTTGACGCGCACTTCGAGCGCTTTGGGCGGGTCGAGCTCGCACTCGACGATCTGCAGCGGCTCGTTCGGCTTGAACAGGACGGCGGCTTTCATGATTTTTCCTCCCAAATCGCCGACCGACTATAGCAGCCGCTTGACCACCTGCGGGAAGCACGTTCAACTCGACGAAATGCCGAACGGCAGATCTTCTAGGGAGGGGAACGAGATGAGCAAGATCAATCGCCGCACGATTCTGGGCGGCACGTCGGCGCTCGCAGCGGGCGTGCTGCATGCCCCCTCAGTCTTCGCCCAGACGAAAGGACCCCACGCCGGAACCACGATCAACGCGTCATGCTTCCAGACGACCTACTTCGAATATCTCAAGAATTACTTTCCCGAGTTCGAGGCGAAGACCGGCATCAAGGTGAATTTCACCATGCAGGCCTTCCCGGTCTATAACCAGCGCACCGACCTCGAGCTTTCGACCAAGGGGTCCGCTCTCGACGTATGCAACGTCACCTTCATCTATTCAGGGCGCTGGATCGGTGCCGGTTGGATGACCAACCTCGACACTTTCACCAAGGATTCGAAGATGACTCCGGCCGACTGGGACCCGGAGGATTTCGCCGGCGGCCCCCAATCGGCGATGAAGAATGCCAAGGGCGAGACCTTCGGTTTCACTTGGGAGGCGGGCGCCATGATTCTGGGCGCCGCGCGCTTCGATCTGATCGACAAGGCCGGACTCGGGCTGCCCAAGACCTTCGATGATCTGATCAAGGTATGCGACGCGGTCCACAACAAGGACGGCGTGGCCGCCTTCACTGCCGACAAGCTGCACCACTGGAACTGGATTCCCTATCTGATGGGCGCGGGTGGCAACGTCTTCAAGGCGCCGCCGGAAAACCTGACGCCGACGCTCGACACGCCACAGGCCGCGGCGTCGGCCGAGTGGTACGCCAATCTCCTGATGAAGTATGGTCCGGATGGTATCCTGTCATACTCCGACGACCAGGCGATGCGCTCGCAGATGTCGGGCCGCGCCAACATCCGCACCCAAGCCATCACCTGGATGGTGCCGCTTGCCAAGCATGCCGAAAGCACGGTGCAGAAGACCGTCCGCTACGGCTTCATGCCTGAAGGCCCGAAGGGGAATTTTCCCGGCTCGAACAGCCATGGGCTGGGCATCCCTGTCGGCTCGAAGAAGAAAGAGGCGGCGTGGGAATTCATCAAGTGGGCGCTGTCGAAGGAAACCATCGCCATGGTCGTCAAGAACCATGGCTACCCCAGCGTTTGCCGGCTCTCGATCATCAAGAGTCCGCAATTTAGGGAGGTCCTGACCTTGAATGGGCAGGACGTGGCCTCCCTGTTTCTTGATGTGCTCCAACTTGGCGGAAAGACCGGCTACATGAAGTACCGCACCGTTCCGGTCTACCCGCAGGTCGGCGACAAGATCAACAAGGCGATCGAGCGCATCGCCACCAAGCAGCAGGCCGCGCCCGCGGCGATGAAGCAGGCGCAGACCGAGGCGATCCAGGATCTGCAGAAAGCCGGGATCAAGGTTGATCTCTGAGCGACTCGCCGGCACCGCGGCGGGGTTCGCTCGCCAGCAGCACCGCTTCTTCGCGTATTGCGTCGCGCCGTCGCTGGCGGTGCTGGCAGTCATCACGCTTTTGCCGTCGCTCTACCTGCTCGCCACCAGTTTCACCCAGCTCAGCCTGACGCGCCCCGAGACGCTGTGGGACTTCTCCCAGCCGCTCGAAAGCTACCGTCAGCTCCTGGCCGATTCGCGGCTGCACAATTCGGTGTGGGTGCAGGTCAAGCTGTCGTTCTGGACCGTGCTGCTGCAGCTCCTGATCGGGCTTGGCCTGGCCCTTCTGCTCAACATGAAGTCACGCCTGCTCGAGGCGCTGCGGACCGTATTCCTGATCCCGATGGTGTTGCCGCCGATCGTCGTGGCGATCATCTGGAAGGTCATCTACACGCCCGACATCAGCCCCATGCACGGGATCTTTCGCGCCATCGGCTGGAACGTGCCGGCGCTGATTACCGATCCTAATTGGGCGCTGACCTCGATCATCATCGCCGACACCTGGGAATGGTTCCCCTTCACCATGCTGATGGTACTGGCGGCGCTACAGATGATACCGCAAGAACTTCTGGACGCCGCCAAGGTCGACGGCGCCTCGCCCTGGCAGGTCACCCGACACGTCACGCTGCCTTTCATCACCGGCATCCTGCTGGTCGCCGGGCTCTTTCGCCTCATCGACTCGATCAAGGCCTTCCCGCTGATCTTCATCCTGACCGACGGCGGGCCGGGCAACCTGACGGAGGTGACCAACTACTACTCCTACCTGCAGGCGTTCAATTTCTCGTATCTAGGATTCTCGAGCGCGATCACCGTTGCCTTGCTTGCCGCGTCCATCGTGCTGAGCTGGGTGATCGTGCGCGCCGTCGGATGGGGTGTCCGTGTCGACTAGGGCCCAGCGCCGCGACCGGCTGTTGCTGCACGTCCTGGTCGTCGTGCTGGCGCTCCTGGCGCTCAGCCCGTTCCTGTGGCTGCTGTTGATGTCGTTCAAGACCAACGCCGAGATCTTCCACTTTCCGCCGCGACTGCTGTTCGACGCCACGCTCGCCAACTACGCCGCCCTTTGGACCTCGGAGTTCCGCAATTCCTTCATCAACAGCCTGGTGGTAAGCGTCGTCTCGACCGCCCTGTCGTTGCTGATCGGCGTGCCGGCGGCCTACGCGCTGTCGCGGTGGAACGCGCGCGGCAGTGGAGCGATCACGCTCTGGATCCTGGCCAGCCGAATGGCCCCGCCGATCGCCTTCACCATCCCCTACTTCCTGGTCTACCGGCACCTCGAACTGCTCGATACGCTGACTGGCCTGATCATCATTTACCTCACCTTCAACCTGTCGCTGGTGATCTGGATGATGCGCCCGTTCTACGACCAGCTGCCGCGCTCGCTCGAAGAGGCGGCCTGGATCGACGGCGCCACGATGTGGCAGGGCTTCACCCGGATCATCCTACCCTTGTCCGGTCCCGGCCTGGCGGCGACCGCCATCCTCTGCTTCCTGTTCGCCTGGAACGACTTCTTCTTCGCCCTGATCCTGACACGCACCGAAGCGATGACCGCACCGGTCGCGGTGGTCAACTTCATGAACTACGAAGGCTGGGAATGGGGCCGCATCGCCGCGGGCGGCACCATGATCATGCTGCCGGTGCTGGTCTTCTCGTTCGTCGTGCGAAAGTACCTCGTGCACGGCCTCACCGGTGGCGCGCTAAAAGGATAGTCGTCATGACCAAGGTACTTCTGATCACCGGTGGCGCGAGCGGAATCGGCGCCGAGACCGCCCGCCGCGCCGGCGCGCGCGGCTACAAGGTCGCGATCAACTACCGGAGCCGCGACAGCCAGGCCAGGGCGGTCGTGGCCGACATCGAGGCCAAGGGCGGTCGGGCCATCGCCCTGCCCGGCGACATGGCGCGCGAAGCCGACATCGTGCGGTTGTTCGAGGAGACCGAACGCGCGCTGGGCCCGATCACGCATCTGGTCAACAGCGCCGGCATCAGCGCCCGCGCCCGCGTCGACGAATACGACGCCGCAATGCTGGCCAACCTGCTCGCCACCAATGTCACGGGGCTGATGCTGTGCTGCCGGGAAGCGGCACGGCGCATGTCGACCCGGCACGGCGGCAAGGGCGGCGCAATCGTCAATGTCTCGTCGATGGCGGCGACGCTGGGCGGACGCCCGGGCTCGTCGGCCTATGCCGCCAGCAAGGGCGCGGTCGATGCCTTCACCAAGGGCTTTGCCCGCGAGGTGGCGGCCGAGGGCATCCGGGTCAACTCGATGCGGCCCGGCATGGTGCTGACCGAAATGACCGAGGCCAGGCTGAAGGAGCAGGCCTTCCGCAGCCACATCGAAACCTCGATCCCGATGCGGCGTGTCGGCCAGTCGCACGAAATCGCCGACGCGATCCTGTGGCTGCTGTCGGACGAAGCCTCCTTCATCACCGGCGCCATGCTCGACGCGGCTGGCGGCGGGTACACAATCTAGGCGCGTTCACGCGCGCCGGCGGGCGGCAGCACATTCATATGCACGTGAGCCCGCACCGTGCGGAGCAAACAAGAAAAGAGGCGCCGGGTTTCGGCGCCTCGCTTTTTTCTGAATCGTGCGAGCTCCCGCGCTTGACTACAAGCGCTGCCGCCCGCCGGTGTCCAAGCCGCGCCTAGTTGCGCGTCTTGTCCACCAAGGCCTTTTCCTTGATCCACGGCATCATGTCGCGGAGCTTGGCACCGATCTCCTCGATCGGATGCTCGGCCATCTTCTTGCGCATGGCCTTGAACGAGGCCTGGTTGACCTTGTTCTCGAGCATCCAGTCGCGCGCGAAGCGGCCCGACTGGATGTCGGCCAGCACGCGCTTCATCTCGGCCTTGGTTTCGTCGGTGACGATGCGCGGGCCCGAGCGGTACTCGCCGTACTCGGCGGTATTGGAGATCGAGTAGTTCATGTTGGCGATGCCGCCCTCGTAGATGAGGTCGACGATCAGCTTCACCTCGTGCAGACACTCGAAGTAGGCCATCTCCGGCGCGTAGCCCGCCTCGACCAGTGTCTCGAAGCCAGCCTTGATCAGCTCGACAAGACCGCCGCACAGCACGACCTGCTCGCCGAACAGATCGGTCTCGCACTCTTCCTTGAACGACGTCTCGATGGTGCCGGCACGGCCGCCACCGATCGCCGAGGAGTAGCTGAGGCCGATCTCGAGCGCGTTGCCCGAGGAGTTCTGCGCAACCGCCACGAGGCAGGGCACGCCACCGCCGCGCACGTACTCCGAGCGCACGGTGTGGCCGGGGCCCTTGGGCGCGATCATGAACACGTCGATGTCGGTGCGCGGCGTGATCAGGTTGAAATGGACGTTGAGCCCGTGCGCGAAGGCGAGTGCGGCACCCGGCTTCATGTTGGGGCCGAGATCGGCGTTGTAGATGTCGGACTGCAGTTCATCCGGCGCCAGCACCATGATGATGTCGGCCCACTTGGCGCCATCGGCCGGGTTCATCACCGTGAAGCCGCTGCCCTCGGCCTTCTTGATCGTGGGCGAACCGGGCTTCAGTGCAATGCGTACGTCCTTCACGCCCGAATCGCGGAGGTTCATGGCGTGGGCATGGCCCTGGCTGCCGTATCCCACGACCAGGACCTTCTTGCCCTTGATCAGGTTCACGTCGGCGTCACGATCGTAATAGACACGCATTGGGGCCATTCCTCCTGGCAGTGTTTGCTCTGTCATGCGACGGGGCTTACTAGACAACCAGACCCGCAAAGGCCAGCCTCGAATCCCATGT
>CAMARK010000132.1 GCA_945860205.1 Reyranella massiliensis 521
CACGAGGCGAAACGAAGAGGAGAAAACCAGAGTTCCGCCGACTGGTGGAATGATGTCCCTCGCAGGGACGATGGTTGAGGTGAGTCCGTCGGTTCCCTTGTGCCTGCCGTCTGTCTTACGGCAAGGACGTAGAGCAGATCGTTCCACCCGAGCCTCCTGATCCCATCATGGGAGGGCCTCAGTGCCGATCCCGAAGAGAAGCGCGGACCCTGCGACTGACATCAACACCGGATCGATGGAGAAATCTGAAAGCGCTTGACACCTATACGCCCCAATAGAGAAGCGAACCGAGGGCGGACAGAGGCGTGAGCATGCCGATGACGGTATAACTGCGGCGCCGGAAACGTTATGCTTTCTCTGCTTTTTGGAGTTTTGAGTACGCACAGGCTTGGCCGCTGTTCCTGCTGCCCTACAGCCCGGACCTCAATCCCATCGAGATGGCCTTCGCCAAGCTCAAACAACTGCTGCGCAGCCTCAACGCAAGGACCATCGACCAGCTATGGCGTGCCATTGGCAGCGTCTGTTCTGTCTTCACGCCAGACGAGTGTTGGAGCTTCTTCCGGCATTGCGGCTACGCCCCTGCCTCTTCTTGAGCGTCCGATGCTCTAGCGCATGCGCAGGTGATCTCAAGTACGTCTACTGCGTGAACCCAAGCAGCCGCGGCAGGAAGAGCACGAGGTCGGGCATGAAGGCAATAAGCAACAGGGTGACGACGATCGACGCCAGAAACGGCAGCAACGGTTTCATGAGCTGATCCATCGACAATCCGCTGATCGCCATGCCGACGAACAGGCACAGCCCCACGGGCGGCGTGATGTGCCCGATCGCCGAGGCGATGACGCAGACCATGCCGAAATGGATCGGATGGACGCCGACGGCGGTCGCCACCGGCAACAACACCGGCACCGTGACGAGGATGATCTCCGACGGCGTCAGGAAAGTGCCCAGGACCAGGTAGAGGAAGATGATCATGATTATGAACACCCACCACGCAGGCGTCATCGCAGCGATCGCGCTTGCCACCAGAAAGGGGAACTTCGAATAGCTTAGCACCCAGCCGAAGGCGCCGACGAAGCCGATGATCAGCCCGATCACCCCCGACAGGCGTGCACTGTCGGCGAAGATCTTCGGCAATTCCCGCAACGCCGGCTCGCGGTAGAAGATCGGCGGGACCACGAGCGCATAGACGACGGCGACCGCGGCGGCCTCGGTCGGCGTGAACACGCCGAAAATGATCCCGCCCATGATGATGACCGGGATCATGAGCGCCGGCAGGGCGTTGGTCAGGGCCCGCATGAACTGCGGCAGCGTCGGCGGCGCTTCCTTGGGGTAGTTGCGCTTGCGGGCGATGATGAAGACCGGGACGGCCATGCCCAGGCCGACGAGCAGGCCGGGGATGACGCCGGCGGCGAACATGGCCGCCACCGACTCGTCGGCCATCCAGGCGTAGATTACGGCGATGATCGACGGCGGAATGATGGGTGCCACGACGGCGGTCGAGACGGTGAGCGCGGTGGCGAAATCCTTGTCGTAGCCCTTGCGCACCATTTGCGGGATCAGGAACGTGCCGAGCGCCGAGACGTCGGCCACGGCCGAGCCCGAAATGCCGCCAAAGAACATGCTGTCGAGCACGTTGACGTAGGCGAGGCCGCCGCGAAAGCGGCCGACGAGAGCGGTCGCGAGATCGATCAGGACGCGCGCGACACCGCCGCGTGCCGCGACGTTGCCGGCCAGGATGAACAGCGGAGCCGACAGCAGCAGGTAGGAGTCGGACAACAGCCCGACGAAGCGCGTCGGGATAATGATCGGGTTGAGAGCGGGATAGAGAAACGCCGTTGCCAGCGCGCCGACACCCATGGCGATGCTGATCGGCATGCCGAGCACGATCATCAGGACGAAGACGACCATCAGGGTTTCCGCCATAGCCCCCTCGCCGTGAAGTATATGTTGCGGAGCATCGGCACGATCATCAACGCCGAACCGACCGGCACGGCGGCGAAGACATAGTCGAGGGTGAGGCCCAATCCGGCACTGGTCTGAAACCCGGCGTTCGGCACCAGCGTGAAGCTGAGCCAGATCAGGTAGCCGAACAGCACGATGCCGAGCCCATTGGTCAGGATCGAGATCGCGGCGCGCCCGCGCAGGCCAGTGAGATTCACGAAGTAGTCCAGCACCGTGTGCTCGTGGCGCCACATGGCGGCGGCAGCACCGAGCATGATCAGCCAGACGAAGAGATAGCGCGGTATCTCCTCGAGGCCATCGATGCCGGTGAGCCCGAGGTAGCGGAGCACCACCTGGGCGAACACCGCCAAGGTCATGACGGCGAGGATCGCGCCGCCGACGTAGGCGAGGCCCTCGTAGAGTCGCGCGCCCGCCGAGGGCGCGGATTGTGCGTCCTCGGGGCCTTGTTCGTCGGGGACCGCCATGCTGCCGGTCGCGCTACTTGATGCTCAGGATGTAGTCGACCATCTTCTTCGAGTCCTTGCCGGCCGGCGTGGCGTAGAATTCGTTGTAGACGCCTTCCGTCGCCTTGAGGAACGGCGCGGGGTCCGGCTTGGTGATGGTGACGCCCTTGGCCAGCACAAGGCCCTGGATTTCCTTGTCCTCATCGCGGATGAACTTGCGATTGAAGTCGCGGGCATAGACCCAGGCATCCATGACCGCCTTCTGGCCGGCGGGGTCGAGCTTGGCCCACGATGCCTTGGACATGATGAGCGCCACCGCCTGGTGCGTGTGCCGCACGTCGGCGACATACTTCACGATGTCGTAGAACTTGTTGTGATAGAAGGTGTTGACTCCGCCTTCGGCGAAATCGATCACCTTCGTCTGCAAGGCCGTGGCCACTTCGGGGAAGGCGATCGGCGTCGAGATCATGCCCAGCGCCTTGAACGTGGCAACCAGGATCTTGTCCTCCTGAACACGCACTTTCTTGCCCTTGATGTCGGCCAATCCGTTGATGGCGGAATGACCGTAGATGCCGCGATAGCCGGCGGCGAAGAACCCGATCAGCTTGAGGCCCTTCTTGTCGAGCACTCCTTCGTAATACTTGTTCAACGTGTCGGTGCTGTCGAGTGCCTTGAAGAAGTGGTCGTAGTCGCGAAAGATGTAGGGAAGCTGGAACACCGACATTTCGGGGATCGCCGTCGACAGCGGCGCGGTCGTGACCGGCGCGATGTCGACGGCACCGAGCTGAACCTGTTGGGCGACCTCGCGTTCGCCGCCGAGCGCGCCGGAATGATGATGGGCGACCTTGATCTTGCCGCCGGACAACTCTGCAAGCTTGTCGATGAACTGCTGCGAGGCCACCGATGTGCCGTGCTTGGGCGGATTGACGTTGCCCATGCTGAGGTCCTTGCCCTGGGCCTGGGCGGCCCGATCCGATCCCAGCGCAGCGGCAAGCAGCACGAGGCCGGCGGGCAACAGATGACGCAACTTGGATGTGATCATGGCTGATCCTCCCGGGATGCCTTTCACTGGGTGGCGCTCGTTGGCGCCGCTCTTCGCGACTTGGCCGCCTGTACGGCAGCGGCCTAATTGATCGCTTCCGCAGCATGGCACAGCGCCGACGATGGCCGCTAGAGCAATCGCGCGTCCGAATGCTAGGGTGGTCCCTGCTCTTAAAGCCATCCGGCCACCCAGAGCAGCCGGTCGGCGGAGAAGAGCCGAGGCCGGCCAAGGCGTTGCCGCCGCAGGACGGTCACCTGATGTCGTAGGGCGACGAGTTCGAGCTCCAGCGTGAGGCGACTACGAACCCGAAACGAGAGCAAGGAACCGATAGCGGACAGAAGCGTGAGCATGCCGGTGACGGTATGGCTTTGGCACGAGAAACGCTATGCTTTCTCTGCTTTTTGGAGTTTTGAGCAAGGACACGTAGCCGATGTTGTTCATCCCAGTGGCTACCACTCCGTCTAAAGCACCGCTACACTGGGGATGCCGTGACAATGCCAAAGGAAAGCAAATGGCCTCCAATCTGCATGCGGCGTCGGTTGTCATCGACGGACTGATCATCTCCGATTTTGGACGTTCGGTGTTCGAGGATATGCGGAAAGGGGGGCTGACCGCGGCCAACTGCACCTGCTGCGTCTGGGAAGGTTTTACCGAGACGATGCGCAATGTCATGCGCTGGAAGGCCTGGTTTCGCGAGCACGGCGACATCCTGAAGCAGGTTTACACCACCGCCGACATTTTGAAGGCCAAGGAAGAGGGCAAGACCGGCATCATCCTCGGCTGGCAAAACATCACGGGGATTGAGGACCAGATCGGCTATCTCGGCCTGTTCAAGGAACTCGGCGTCGGCATCATCCAGATGGCGTACAACACGCAGAACCTGGTCGGCACAGGCTGCTATGAGACCCGCGACGGCGGCCTTTCCGATTTCGGTCGTGAGGTGGTCGCCGAGATGAACCGCCTTGGCATCCTCTGCGATCTCTCCCATGTCGGCGCCAAGACCAGCGAGGACGTCATTGTCACCTCCAAGCAGCCGGTGGCTTATTCGCATTGCTTGCCGGCCGGTCTGAAAGAACATCCGCGCAACAAGAGCGATGCGCAGCTTAAATTCATCGTCGATCACGGCGGCTTTGTCGGCGTCACCATGTTCCCGCCGTTCCTGAAACGCGGCCCTGCCGCCAACGTCGATGACTATGTCGAAGCGATCGAATACGTCATCAAGATCTGCGGCGAGGGCAATGTCGGCATTGGCACCGACTTCACGCAGGGCTACGGCCGAGAATTTTTCGACTGGATCACCCACGACAAGGGTTATGCCCGCCGCCTGACTAATTTCGGCGACGTCATCAATCCCGAAGGACTTCGCACCATCGGCGAATGGCCGAATCTGACCGCGGCGATGGAGAAGCGCGGCTGGAGTCCCTCGCGCATCGAGGCAGTGATCGGCAAGAACTGGTTCAATCTACTGCGCACCGTCTGGGGAGCTTGAATCATGGGCAAGCCACAGGTCGATATCCAGGTCGACGACATAACCGGACGCTGGTCGGTCGACGGGCTGCCGATGATCCTGATGCCGCAGCATTTCTACCTCAACAACCACTATGCCGTGGAGGCGGCGCTGGGTGCGCTGAAGCTCGAAGAGATATTGCGGCCTGCTGGGTACCGCTCAGCCTATTTTTGGTGCGAGAAGGAAGCCGCGCATCATGGCATGAGCGGCATCGATGTGTTCCACCATTATATGCGGCGGATCACACAGCGCGGCTGGGGTCAGTTCGAGGTGCTCGACGTGATGCCGGAGGCCGGCACCGCGCATGTGCGGTTGCGCAATTCCGCCATGGTGGACGAGGCGCATCGCAACAGTGGCCGCAAGGTTTGCTACATGTTCGCGGCCTGGCTTGAAGGCTCACTCGAATATGTTGCGGCGAATGCCGACCGAAAGCAGAGCCTGACGGCTCGCGAAGTCCATTGCCAGGCGGAAGGCAACCACGACCACTGCCTGTTCGAGGTCATGCCGGCATAGCGCCGGATGTCGCTTTCGTCCTGCCCGCACGGCTGTTGCAGCCTCGCCGAACCGCCGGTGAGGCGACAGCATGGTCCCCCATGGTGAGAGCCGCTCCGATGCAAAGCTATTCCGCGTTTTCGTTGTTCAAGCAGGCGCTCGGCGGTCATGCTGGGTGGCAACGGCAATGGCGCTCGCCGCAGCCCAAGACGGAATATGACGTCATCATCGTCGGCGCCGGTGGCCACGGGCTCGCTACCGCGTATTATCTCGCCAAGGAGCACGGCATCACCAATGTCGCGGTGCTGGAGAAGGGCTGGCTCGGCGGCGGCAATACCGGGCGCAACACCACCATCATTCGTTCCAATTATCTGTTCGATGAAAGTGCGGCGCTTTACGAGCATGCGCTGAAGCTGTGGGAAGGCTTGTCGCAGGATCTCAACTACAACGTGATGTATTCGCCGCGCGGCGTGTTGATGCTGGCGCATAACATCCATGATGTGCAGATCTTCAAGCGCCACGTACACGCCAACCGCCTCAACGGCATCGACAATGAATGGCTGACAGCAGAGGAGTGCAAGGCATTCTGTCCGCCGCTGAATGTCGGCGGCGCGATGCGCTATCCGATCATCGGCGGGGCCTTGCAGCGACGCGGCGGCACCGCGCGCCATGACGCGGTGGCCTGGGGCTATGCCCGCGCCGCCGATACCCGCGGCGTCGATATCATCGAGAATTGCGAGGTTACCGGCATTCGTCGCAGCGTGAAGGGCGCTGTCGAAGGTGTTGAAACCTCGCGCGGCTTCATTCGCGCCGGGAAGGTCGGGGTCGCAGCCGCAGGCCACACCAGTGTCGTGCTGGGCATGGCCGGCGTTCGCCTGCCGCTGGAGAGCTATCCGCTGCAGGCGCTGGTCTCGGAGCCAGTGAAGCCCGCGTTTCCCTGTGTGGTGATGTCCAACACCATCCATGCCTACATCTCGCAGTCGGACAAGGGCGAGATGGTGATCGGCGCCGGCACCGATGCCTACACCTCCTATTCACAGCGTGGGGCGCTGCATATCGCCAACCACACGCTGGATGCGATCTGCGAGTTGGTACCGATGTTTCGCCGGTTGCGCATGCTGCGCAGCTGGGGTGGCATCGTCGATGTGACACCGGATCGTTCGCCGATCATTGCCAGGACGCCAGTCCCCGGCCTTTATGTGAATTGCGGCTGGGGCACCGGCGGATTCAAGGCGACGCCGGGATCCGGCAACGTGTTCGCCTGGACGATCGCCAAGGACGAGCCGCACCGGATCAATGCGCCCTTCACCATCGAGCGGTTCCGCGACGGCATTCTCATCGACGAGACTGCCGCTGCCGCCGTCGCCCACTAAGCGCAGGATTTCGCGATCATGCTTCTCATCACCTGCCCTCATTGCGGCCCGCGCGCCGAGCTGGAGTTCAGCTATGGCGGTGAGGCGCATATCGCGCGCGCCGTCGATCCCGCGAGTCTCGACGACGAATCCTGGGCGACCTTTCTCTATGTGCGTTCCAACCCGCGGGGTGTCCACGCCGAGCGCTGGCGGCATCTGCATGGCTGCGGCCGGTTCTTCAACGTGCTGCGGGACACCTTCAGCGACACCATCGTTGCGAGCTATCCCGCGGGGCAGCCGCGGCCCGCGCTGTCGCACGATGGTAAGGGGACCACGCGGTGAGCGGCCGTTTCCGCACTCCCTCGGGAGGCTGCGTCGATCGCGACAAACCCGTGTGCTTCAGCTTCGATGGCAAGAGCTACCAGGGTGTTGCTGGTGATACACTGGCTTCGGCGTTGCTCGCCAACGGCGTTCATCTGGTTGGGCGTTCGTTCAAATATCATCGTCCGCGCGGCATCGTCACCGCCGGCTCCGATGAGCCCAACGCTTTGGTTGGAGTCGGCGCCGATGATGCGCATTACACGCCGAACATGCGCGCGACGCAGATCGAGCTCTATGAAGGGCTGGTCGCGGAAAGTCAGAACCGCTGGCCATCGCTGAGTTTCGATGTCGGCGCCATCAATGAGGTGTTCGCGCCGGTCCTGAGCGCAGGTTTCTACTACAAGACCTTCATGTGGCCGCCCGCCGCATGGAAGAAGATATATGAACCGCTGATCCGCCGCGCCGCCGGTCTCGGCCGCGCGCCGGTAAAGCCGGACAGCGATCGTTACACCCAGGTCTATGCGCATTGCGACGTGTTGGTCATTGGTGCCGGCCCCGCGGGTCTGGCGGCAGCCCTCGCTGCCTCGGCAACCGACGCAAAGGTTTTCCTCTGTGACGAGCAGGCCGAGATGGGCGCCTCGCTGCTGTCCGAGAAAACCGCGATGATCGACGGCCTATTGGCAGGTGAGTGGACAGCCAGGACGCTCGGCGGTCTTGCCGCGCGCGCCAACGTCAAGCTGATGCCGCGCACCACGGCATTCGGTTGGTATCCGCATAACTTTCTCGGGCTTTGCGAGCGCATCACGGATCATCTCGTCAAGGCTGATCCGAAATTGCCGCGCGAGCGGCTGTGGCAGGTTCGGGCCAAAGAGGTCGTGCTGGCGACCGGCGCGCTGGAGCGGCCGCTGGTATTTCCGGGTAATGACCGACCCGGCATCATGATGGCGGAAGCCGCGCGAACTTATGTCAATCGCTTCGGCGTCGTGCCGGGCGACACGGCGGTGATCTTCACAGCCTGCGACAGCGCCTATCGTACCGCACTCGATCTCAAGGCGGCCGGTGTCGCCGTCGCGGCTATCGCCGATCTGCGCGCGGCGCCAGGTGGCGTATGGGTGGATCGCGCCCGAGCCGCCGGTATGGAGGTTCGCGGGGCGACGGTGGTGACAGGCACCAGCGGTCGCCTGCGCATCTGCTCCGTCAATCTCGGCAAACTCGGCACCGATGGGCGCGTCGGTTCATCCGAAACCATCGCCTGCGATTTGCTGTTGATGTCCGGCGGGTTCACGCCAAGCGTCCATCTGTTTTCGCAATCCCGCGGCAAACTCATCTACGACGAGGCGCTGCGGGTCTTTCTACCCGGTACGTCGGTTGAGCGCGAACGATCGGTCGGCGCCTGTCGCGGCATCTTTGATCTCGAAGCCGTCTTGAATGACGGCTCTGTCGGCGGAAGCGGTGCGGCGCGGGCCGCGGATTTTGCGGGCGCCGCTAACCGCGCCTTCGCGGTCACCAGCGACAGCGTGGGCTCGGACGGCTTCATTGGTGTGACGCCGCATGGCGGCGATCCATCAGGGACGCGAGCCTGGATCGATTTCCAGAACGACGTTACCGAGAAGGACGTCAGGCTCGCGATCCGCGAGGGTTTTCGTTCGATCGAACACGTTAAGCGCTACACCACCACCGGCATGGCGACCGATCAGGGTAAGACCTCAAACATGAACGCGCTCGGCCTGGTGGCGCAGACGCTGAATATTCCGGTGCCTCAGGTTGGCCTTACGACATTCCGTCCGCCGTATACGCCGATGACATTCGGTATCTTCGCCGGTCAATCGCGCGGCGATCTGTTCGATCCGCTGCGCACGACTCCGGTCCACGAATGGGCCGCGGCGCAGGGCGCCGTTTTTGAAGATGTCGGCCTGTGGAGACGTGCACATTATTTTCCGAAACCCGGCGAAGACATGCACGCGGCCGTGGTGCGCGAATGCAAGGCGACACGGCAGGCCGTCGGTATCTTCGATGCCACGACGCTCGGCAAGATCGAGGTGGTCGGCAAGGATGCCGCCGAGCTGATGAACCGTATCTACACCAACGCGTGGACCAGGCTTGAGCCGGGGCGGACTCGCTACGGCGTGATGCTGCGCGAGGACGGCTTTGTGATGGACGATGGCGTTGTCGGCCGCATGGCGCCTGATCGCTTCCACATCACCACCACGACCGGCGGCGCATCGCGCGTACTGGCGATGATGGAAGACTACATCCAGACCGAGTGGCCGGACCTCGATGTCTGGCTGACCTCGACCACCGAGGAATGGGCCGTCATCTCGGTGCAGGGTCCGCTGTCGCGAAAGGTCCTTGAGCCGCTGGTGGAGGGGATCGATCTTTCCCGCGAGGCGATGCCGCATATGAGTGTGCGCGAGGGCAAGATCTGCGGCGTGGCGACACGACTATTCCGGGTCTCCTTTACCGGCGAGCTGGGTTTCGAGGTCAACGTGCCTGCGGGCTATGGCCGTGCGGTGTGGGAAGCGATATTTACCGCTGGCCAGGCTTACGGCATTACGCCCTACGGTACCGAAACGATGCACGTCCTGCGCGCCGAGAAGGGATTCATCATCGTCGGCCAGGAAACTGATGGCACGGTGACCCCCTACGATTGCGGTCTCGGCTGGGCTATCGGCAAGGCAAAGAAGGACTTCGTCGGCAAGCGCTCGCTGGCGAGGCCGGCGATGATGGCGGGCGATCGCAAACAGCTTGTTGGGCTTCTTACGGTGGACCCGAAGACCGTCCTGGAAGTAGGCGCGCAGGTTGTCGCCGATCCAAACCAGCCGATCCCGATGACCATGCTCGGCCACATCACGTCGTCGTACTGGAGCGCGACGCTGGACCGCTCCATCGCGTTGGCGCTGGTGCGCGGCGGGCGTGCACGCATCGGTACGTGTCTGTCGGTGCCGATGCCAGATGGACCGATCGCCGTTGAACCGGTGGAGCCGATATTCTACGACACGAAGGGAGCGCGGCTCGATGTCTGATCTCGCGATACGTGCAAATTCGGTAGGCCGCCTTGCGACCGCCATACAGAACATTCCGTCGGCGACGCTGGCCGTGCTTCCCGATACTGCGAAGCTGGTGTTCCGCGGCCGTCCAGCGGCGGTCGATGTTGTGGGGCAGGCTTTTGGCGTCCCGCTACCGCAGGATGCGTGCCGGTTTTCGGAGAAAGGCGACCGTACCGCCTACTGGTGTGGCCCTGATGAGTGGCTTCTGCAGGCGGGTGGTGAAGCGCCTGCGGCTTTGTTTGCAAGCCTCGATGCGGCACTGGTCGGTCAATCCTATTCGCTGGTTGATGTCAGTCATCGTTCCGATGCCTTTGCGCTGTCGGGGCCTGAAGCTGCCTACATTCTCAATCATGGCTGCCCGCTCGACCTTTCGCTCCAGACTTTTCCGGTCGGCATGTGTACGCGCACGATCTTTGGCAAGGCGACGATCATGCTGTCGCGTCCAGCACCGGAAAGTTTCCATATCGACGTGTGGCGCTCGTTCGCGCGTTATGTCTGGCAGTTGCTCGACGAGGCCCGCGGCGAATTCGCTTGAGGGTTCTTCCCATTCATCAGGTCGTGTGATGATCAGTGTCTTCGAGTTGCTAAAGAGCGGCATCGGTCCGTCGTCCTCGCACGCGATGGGGCCAATGAAGACCGCGATGCGTTTGCGCGACGTACCCCTCCGGCGAGGGCCGCCTGTACGCTGAAGATGTGATCGTGAATATTGAGGGTGCCGCGGGCACGATGATCGTGTCCGTGTAGCCCAGATGGACACGATCGTAGATGTCAGTTTCGAGACCAGACTCCGCCGCTAGACGCCGGCGGCGGGTGCGCCCTGAAGACGAGAAGC
>CAMARK010000133.1 GCA_945860205.1 Reyranella massiliensis 521
CTGTCGCCGAGCTGCTTCAGGATGATCGATCCCAGCAACTCGTCATCAGGAGGCGCCAGGGCCACGGCAGGTGCCGCCCGCAGCCGCGACGCCAGGTCGGGCAAGGCGATCGACCAATGAGCCGGCGGCAAGGCAGACGTCAGCAACAGGGAGGCGCCACGTTCGCGCATCAGATTGTAAAGATGAAACAGGGCTCGCTCCGGCGCGCGATCCGCGCCCTCGACAACGATCGCGGGTGAGGCCGCGGCCATATCGGACAGATCGGCCACGCTCTTGCCCTCGAGGTCGGTGCCATCGATCACGGAAGCTCCCGCACGCGCCGCCCAGATCCGGGCGAGATGGGTCTTGCCGCAGCCGGTCGGACCGCTCAACGCCAGCGCAGGTGCCGGCCAGTCGGGCCAGCGTTCGACCCAGGCCAGTGCCTCCCGGTTGCCGCCGGCCGCGACAAAATCCTCGCGGGCATAGGTTGGCGGCGGCAACGTGAGTTCAAGGGTGAGCTGATTGGGCATCGGATGACTAGCCCGATTGTTCGCCACGGTAGATGGCGCTCTCGCGATAGCGACGGAGCAGATGGCGCACGATCACGCCAAAGATTGCCGCCGTCGGTACCGCGACCAGGATGCCGACGAATCCGAATAACGATCCGCCCGCCAGCAAAGCGAACATGATCCACACCGGATGCAGTCCGACGCGGTCACCGACCAGTTTGGGCGACAGCACGTTGCCTTCAAGCACCTGCCCGAAGAGAAACACGGCCGCGACCTTGACCACGCCCATCCATTCCGGTGGAAACTGCGCCAGCGCCATGCCGATCGCCATCACGGCGCCGACGAAAGTGCCGACGAAGGGAATGAAGGAGATGGCGCCCGCGACAAGCCCAATAACCAGGCCGAACTGCAAGCCGACAAGCGACAGGCCGATGGCGTAGATCGAACCGAGGCAGAGGCAGACCAGCGCCTGGCCACGCACATACCCGGCGATGGCACTGTCCGACTCGCGCGCGAGCTTGCGGATGGTGTCGGCGTGGTCGAGCGGAAGCCCGCTATCGACCGCGGCAAGAATCTTCTCCCAATCCCGCAGCAGATAGAATGTCACGACTGGAGTAATGAACAACAGGCCAAGAAGATTGATGATCGCCACGCCCCCCTGCGCGACTCCGCCGGCAACCCCACCGGCGATGGCGAATGCCTTGCCGGCCCACTGGGCTGCCTGCGACTGCAGGTCCTGGACGCTGAGCGGCTGCAGCCCCAGCCGCGCGAGCAAAGGCTCGAGCAGCGGCTGAATGCGCAGAGCCGCCTTCACGACGTACTCCGGTGCTTTGACGATCAGCGCCTGCAGCTGCCCGAACAAGGGCGGAAGGATCGCCATGGCGATGCCGACGCTCAGCAGGACGGCCACCACCGTCACGGCGGTCGTCGCCATCGTGCGCGAAAGCCCGAGCCGCTGCAGGCGCACAACGACGGGGTCGAGGAAATACGCCACGACCATCCCGACGACGAACGGCAGCAGGATGTCGTTCAGGAGCCAGAGGACGAGCAGGAAGACGGCCGCCGCCGCCAGCCAGAATCGCCAGCGACCGCCAATAGCCGGCTCAATCACGTCACGCGGGCCGCTTCCATTCGTCACCGCGGCTGCAGCCGCCACTGATCGGCTTCCTTGTCCAGCACCAGGCCAGCCTGTGCCAGGGTGCGCTGAAGCTCGTCGGCCGAGCCGAAATATTCGAGCCGCAGTTCGGCTCGGTCGGACTCCAGAGAGCGCACGGCCACGCTCTTGACCGCCGGCACGCCGCCCAGGCGCTGGCGCACCTGGACCCAGTCGCCGAGGGCGCGGATCGGCACGAAGACGTCGATTGCGTCCTGGGAGTCGCGGCGGACGGTGGCGATGCTGCGCCATTCGTCGTTCACCCGCGCATGTACTTTTTTGGCGGCCTCGGGGAGCTGGGCCGCACCCTCGACCGGAACCCTGGGGATCTCGCTGCGGGCGCCGGTCTGCATGTCGTAGCGAACGCCGCCGACGCTGAGCGCACCCGTCTCCTTGTCGCCTTCGACGATGGCCACGATGATCGTCGGTGCGCGATAGCGCTCGTTCATTCGCGCCAGCGCCGCAACGTCGCCGACATAGGCCTGTTCCGACGTCAGCGCTCCCTGATCGGTGGGATCGGCACGAAGCACCGTCACGGGCACGGCGCTGCCGGCCGTGTCGAGAGTTCGCCACGCCTCGCGCCACGCATTGCGATCGTCCAACGGCTCGACGCCGGCCTTGCCTTTCCATACCGGGATGACCAGGGCCGGCCGGGCGACCGTCTCGACCACCTTCACGCCGCTGTCGCTCAACCAGGCCTTCGCCAGATCGGCGGCGAACACGACGTTCAATGTGCCGATGAAGCGGCTGGGCGCGGAACGCTCGCGGACGAACTCGACGCCACGCACCATGGCGTCGAGCCGGGCATCGTCGAGCGGCGGCACGCGGCCGCGATCCTCGGCCGCCACGAGGCGGTCGACCAGCATGCGCGAGGCCCGGCGCTTGGCTTCTTGGATGCCCTGCTCCCGCGCCTTGATCGCGTCGACGGCGGCGACATCGACGTCAATGCCGGTGATCGTATAGGAATTGCCGCCGGCCCCCTGGGCAACGGCGGCGCCGCACAGGGCAAGGGTCGTCAGCAGAAATGCGACGATCGTGGAAAACCATCGGCCTATCGGCATTGCGGGGGTCCGGTTTTTGGCTATGTTCGCGCCAACTATCTAGCACGCCACCCGATCTAGCACGAATGAGCATGGCTTGAAGCCCGACGCACCGAACGGCAACAAGGGGGGCCACAACCGGCCGCCCCTGACCTACAAGGACGCCGGCGTCGATATCGATGCCGGCGACGCGCTGGTCGAGCACATCAAGCCGCTGGCCCGCAGCACCAATCGACCGGGTGTCATGGGGGGCCTGGGCGGTTTTGGCGGGCTGTTCGACCTCAAGGCCGCGGGATTTCGCGACCCCATCCTGGTGTCGGGCACTGACGGCGTCGGCACCAAGCTCAAGGTGGCGATCGAGGCCAGCATCCCGGACACGGTGGGGATCGACCTGGTGGCGATGTGCGTCAACGACATCGTGGTCCAGGGCGCCGAGCCGCTGTTCTTCCTCGACTACTATGCGAGCGGCCGTCTCGACGTCGACGTCGGGCGGCGTGTCGTGGCCGGCATTGCCGAGGGCTGCCGGCGCGCGGGCTGTGCATTGATCGGCGGTGAGACGGCGGAAATGCCCGGGATGTATGCCGACGGCGACTACGATTTGGCCGGGTTCACCGTCGGCGCCGCCGAGCGCGACGAGCTGCTGCCGCGGGCCGACATCGCGGCCGGCGACACGGTGCTGGGCATTGCCTCGAGCGGCCCTCATTCCAACGGCTATTCGCTGGTCCGCAGCGTCGTGGCACGAAGTGGCCTGGCCTACGACGCTCCGGCGCCGTTCGCCAAGACCTCGCTCGGTGTCGCCCTGCTCGAACCGACGCGCATCTATGTGAAGCAGGTGCTCGGTGTCGTGCGAGGGACCCGCGCCATCAAGGGGCTCGCCCATATCACCGGCGGCGGCCTGCCCGGCAACGTCCCGCGTTGCCTGCCCAACGGGACGCGCGCCCGCCTCGATGCAAGGCAGTGGTCGGCGCCGCCTGTCTTCGGCTGGCTGCACGACGTGGGCAGCGTGCCGACTGACGACATGCTGCGGACTTTCAATTGCGGCCTCGGCATGATCGCCGTGGTTGCCAAGAACGATGCGACGAGCGTCGCCAAGGCGCTGAGCGACGCCGGCGAGATCGTGCACGAGATCGGCGTCATTGAGAGTGCCCCTGGCGACGAAGCCGACTGCATCGTCGAGCATGCCGACAGCCTATGGCGAAGCTGAAGGTCGGCATCCTGATTTCAGGCCGAGGCAGCAACATGGCGGCCCTGGCCCGGGCCGCCCAGGCCGCCGACTACCCGGCCGAGATCGCCTGCGTCGTCAGCAATCGGGAAGCTGCGCCCGGGCTCAAGGCCGCGGCCGAGGCCGGCATCGCGACCGCGGTTGTGTCCCATCGCGACCACGCCGATCGCGAGACGTTCGATCGCGCCCTGTCGGCGGAGCTGGAACGACATGGCGTGGAGCTGGTCGTGCTCGCCGGTTTCATGCGGATCTTCAGCCCGTGGTTTCCGATCCGCTGGGCCGACCGGGTGATCAACATCCATCCGTCGCTGTTGCCGTCGTTCAAGGGCCTGCACGTCCAGCAGCAGGCGCTGGATGCCGGCGTGCGATTAAGCGGCTGCACCGTCCACTTCGTCATCCCGGACCTCGATGCCGGGCCGATCATCGCCCAGGCTGCCGTGCCGGTCCTGGCCGGTGATACCGAGGAGTCGCTGTCGGCCCGCATCCTGCGCCAGGAGCATCGGCTCTATCCGCTGGTCGTGCGCTGGTTCGCCGAGGGCCGGATCGCGATCGTCGATGGGCGCGTAAACATCCGCGACATTCCGTCCGATGCCACCCGCCTCTTCTCCGCCGAACCCTAATTCGCTATAAGATTGCCGCGAAATCTCAACGAGGATCCGACATGGCCGACTCGCAAGACGACTACCCCGCCCACCTGGAATCCTACAATTCCTTCAACAAGCTGGTGACGTTCACGCTCCTCTGGATCGTGCTGATCCTGGCTTCCATGGCTTTGGGACTGGTCGGCAATATGTCGATCCTGGCGCTCTTGCTGGGGATCGGCGGCTCCGTGGCCTTGCTGGTGGCCTTCGCCGTCCTGGGCTGACGCCGGCACCTCCAAAAAGAAGAGCGGCCCCCGATGAAAATCAGGGGCCGCTTTTTTGTGTCCGCCGACTTTGTGTCCGCAGATCGTCTCAGCCGACGATTTCGGAGCCGGCAAAGAAGTAGGCGATCTCGATCGCGGCATTCTCGGGCGAGTCCGAGCCGTGCACGGAATTGGCCTCGATCGACTCGGCGAAGTCCTTGCGGATGGTGCCGGCGGCCGCATTGGCGGGATTGGTCGCGCCCATGATCTCGCGGTTCGCCGCGATGGCGTTTTCGCCCTCCAGCACCTGGACCACGACCGGGCCCGACATCATGAACTTGCAGAGGTCGGCGAAGAACGGCCGCGCCTTGTGCACGCCGTAGAAGTGCTCGGCCTGCGTGGCGGTCATCCAGATGCGCTTCTGGGCCACGACCCGCAGACCCTTCTCCTCGAAGCGGGCGTTGATCTTGCCGGTCAGGTTCCGGCGGGTCGCGTCCGGCTTGATGATCGAGAAAGTGCGTTCGACGGCCATGGAATCCTCTTGAAGACAAACACTTGGCGAGTGGGCGCGCCTTATAGACGCGAGGTTTCGGCCCGGCAAGTCGGCCGATCCGGCTTGGAATGGCCCGGTATCGCATGCTAAAGGCCGCCGCCCCATGCTCCACATCAGCGACATTTCCTTCCGCCACGGCGAGCGCGTGCTATTCGACCGCGCTTCCGCGGCCTTTTCCGACGGCTGGAAGGTCGGCTTGGTCGGCCGCAACGGCGCGGGCAAATCGACGCTGCTGCGCCTGATCCAGGGCCAGATCGAGACCGACAGCGGCGAAATCAACCTGATGGGCCGGACCCGTGTCGGCTCGGTGCCGCAGGACCCACCCGGCGGCGACATCACCGTCCTGGACGCCGTGCTGGCGGCCGACGTCGAGCGCAGCGCCCTGATGGCCGAGGACGCGACCTGTCACGACGGCCTGCGGCTGGCCGAGATCCATGCCCGCCTCGACGAGATCGGCGCCGCCTCGGCACCTTCCCGCGCCGCCTCGATCCTGCATGGCCTCGGCTTCGACAACGAAAAGCAGGCCAGGCCCTGCGGTGAATTCTCCGGCGGCTGGCGCATGCGCGTGGCCCTGGCCGGCACGCTGTTCAGCGACCCTGATCTGTTGATCCTCGACGAGCCGTCAAACCATCTCGATCTCGAGGCCATGCTGTGGTTGACCGAGCATCTGAAACGTTTCCGTAACACCGTTCTCATGGTCAGCCACGACCGCGATCTGCTGAACGACGTGTGCGACCACATCGTGCACATCGATAACGAGAAGCTGGTCCCCTACACCGGCAACTACGACTTCTTCGAGCGCACCCGCGCCGAGCGTCTGGCCAACGACGCCGCCCAGCAGGCCAAGGTTGCGGCACAGCGCAAGCACATGCAGGCCTTCGTCGACCGCTTCAAGGCCAAGGCCAGCAAGGCGCGCCAGGCGCAGTCGCGCATGAAGATGATCGAGAAGCTCGGTCCCGTCGCCAGCGTGCCGATCGAGGAGCGCGTCTCGTTCAATTTTCCCTCGCCCGAGATTCTTGCCTCGCCGATCGAGACGCTCGACGAA
The DNA here is from genome assembly GCA_945860205.1 of Reyranella massiliensis 521. GTDB lineage: Bacteria > Pseudomonadota > Alphaproteobacteria > Reyranellales > Reyranellaceae > Reyranella > Reyranella massiliensis_B. The sequence continues at coordinate 6,346 of CAMARK010000133.1, forward strand.
GTCTCCGTCGGTTATCCCGACGGACCGCTGGTGTTGCGCAGCCTCGACCTGCGCATCGATATGGAAGACCGCATCGCGCTGCTCGGCCAGAACGGCAACGGCAAATCGACCTTCATCCGACTGATCTCGCAGCGCTTGGAACCGCGCGAGGGCAAGCTGAAGAAGACGCCGAAGCTGCGCGTCGGCTATTTCTCGCAGGACCAGGAAGAAGGCCTCGACTACGAAGCAACCCCGTTCGATCACATGAACCGCGCCCTGGGATCGGGCGCGGCCGAGGCCAAGGTGCGCGCCCAGCTCGGCCGCTTCGGCTTCTCGCGTGACCGCGCCAACCTCAAGGTCGGTGTCCTGTCCGGCGGCGAGAAGACCCGGCTGCTGCTGGCGCTCGCCACCCGCAACGCGCCGCACATGCTGCTGCTCGACGAGCCGACCAACCATCTCGACATGGACGCCCGCGCCTCGCTGGTCGACGCCATCAACGATTTCGAGGGTGCCGTCGTGCTGGTTAGCCACGATACGCATCTGGTGAAGATGGTGGCCGACACGCTGTGGCTGGTCGCCGGCGGTACGGTGAAGGCGTTCGACGGCGACATCGACGAGTACCAGGCCAAGCTCCTGAAGGAACGCGGCGCCAAGCCGGCCAAGCGCGACGAACGCCCGGCCGACTTAGGCACCAAGAAGGACCAGCGCAAGGCATCGGCCGACAACCGCGCCCAGAAGGCCCCGCTCAAGAAGGCAGTCGACAGCGCCGAGAAGATGCTGGCCCGCCTCACCGTCCAGCTCGACGGTGTCATGGCCAAGCTCGGCGACCCGGCGATCTACGCGGGGCCAGGGACAGTCGTCACCGATCTGCAGCGCGAGAAGGCCCGCCTCGAGCGCGAGGTCGCCAATGCCGAGCAGCGTTGGCTGGCAGCACAGGAAGCCTTCGAAAAGGCGGCCTAGCCAGGTTACTCCGCGGCAACGGCGCGGGGCGCGGTTGCCTGACGGATGGTCAGCACCATCCCGGCATTGATCACGTAGAGCACGACCGCGATCCAGAAGATCGCCGCCGGCAGGTGCAGATCCATCAAGTAGCCGAACAGGGGCGGCCCGATGAGGGACCCGACATCGAGGCCGGAATAGACGAAGCCGAACACCTTGCCCGACGCCCCGGGCGGCGTGGCGTTGCGGACGATCATGTCGCGCGATGGATTGGTGGCGCCGCCGGCGAAGCCCGCCAGCGCCAGCAGAGGCAGCAGGAGCGCCGGCGTAACGGCCATAGTGGCGATCGGCACCGTGAGAGCGGCGGCGGCGAGAAGCCCGCCCGACGCCACCAGATCATGGCGTTTCACATGGTCTGCGAAGAAGCCCCCCGCGAGCATGCCGGCCGCCGAGCCAACCATGAAGACGATCAGGCAGAGGGCGGCATAGCGTTCGGCCACGCCGAACATCTCCGTCCAGGCCGGCACGGCCATCTGCTGGATTCCCACCGTGTTGACGGCGATCAGTGCGAAATAGGCGAAACAGAGCAGGATCGAGGTCTGCAGAAAGACTGCCAGTCCCGCCTTCGAGCCCTCTGCCGCAGCGGCGGCACGAACCTCGACGCGGTGATCGACGAAGTACCCGCGATGGCCCAGGACGAGAGCGGCCAGGATCAGCCCCGGCACGGCGCCGATGAGAGCAGCACCCGTGCGCCCCACGAGATCGTCGAGGAAGTAGATGATCGGGGCGGCGGCCCATCCCAGCGAACCGCCCAGCCCGTGAATGCTGTACGCCCTGCCGAGCCGCCGCTGGTTCACCGACGAATTCAGGAGGGCGAAATCGGCTGGGTGGAAGACACAGTTGCCGATGGCGCCAACGACCGAAATGACGGCAAAGGTCAGAAACGAATCGGCCAAGGCGGTGAGCGCAAGCCCGATAGCCGCCAGCGCGAGCCCGGCGGCCAAGATCGGCCGGGCGCCGAACCGATCAACGGCAAAGCCCGCGAGCGTCTGGCAGATCCCCGAAACCCCGTAGTAGATGGCCCCAAGTGCGCCGACATCGGTAAACGAAAGACCCGCCTTCTCGCGGACGATCAGGAGCATCGTGACGAAGGCAAGCTGATAGTAATGGCTGGTGCCGTGGGCGACGCCGATCAGGCTGATGACCCTGACGTCACGCTCCAGGGGGGCGGTAGCAATTGCGGACATGGAACCCTCGTTTAGGTGCCTATGATAGACGATCCGCAGCGCGGTCGTTTGCGGAATTGAGCGCAGAAGCCATGCGTGCGTGATGACGTGCGATGGGGTCGCGCGCTACTGTCCCCAGCGAGAACGGGAGAAACGTCATGAAGCGCTGGAAGCACCGGCCTGAGGGATCGACCTGGGGGGACTGGGGCGACGACGATCAGCTTGGCCGGCTCAACCTCATCACCCCGAAGAAGGTTCTGGAGGGCGTTGCCGAGGTCAAGAAAGGCCTGTCCTTCTGCCTCAGCATCCCCCTCGATTTTCCTGGCGGCAACGTCCTAAATCCTCGGCGGCTGCCTCCGGTCCTGTCGCCGACCGGCGACGAGAACGGCTGGCGCTTCAACTTCCATACCCGGACCCTCAACCCCCTGTTCATGGACGTGGCCAGCGACGACCGCGTCATCCTGACCCTGCAGTACTCCACGCAATGGGACACCCTCGCCCACGTCGGCGGCATGTTCGACGCCGACGGCGACGGGGTACCCGAAGCGCTCTATTACAACGGCTTCAAAGCAGGTTCGGATGTCGTCGGCCCCCTGCCCGACGCTGGCCGGGACGGTTGCGGGCATCTCAGCTACGCCCACAAGCTTGGGGTCGAGAACATGGCCGCCAAGGCAATCCAGGGCCGCGGCGTGATGGTCGACCTAGAGAAGCACTACGGGCGGGACCATAAGTATGTGAACTACGACGATTTGCGCCATGTGCTTGAGGCCGACAAGGTGGTAATCGAACCGGGCGATATGCTGCTACTCTATACCGGCTTTACCGATGAAATCATGAAAATGAACAAGAAGGTCGACCCGGACCGCGCTCACGCCATGTGCTGTGTCCTGGACGGCCGCGATAAAAGGCTTCTGCAATGGATCACCGACAGCCAGATTTCCGCTCTCATCGCCGACAACTACGGCGTCGAGGCTGTCCCTGCGAAGCCCGGGCCGGAGAATGCAGAGCACCCTTCGCTGCCCATTCATAATCACTGTCTTTTCAAGCTTGGACTGAATCTGGGAGAAATCTGGTGGTTGCAGGATTTGGCACTGTGGCTCCGCGACAAGAAGCGCTCCCGCTTTCTCCTGACAGCCCCGCCGTTGCGCCTGCCCGGCGCCGTCGGGTCGCCAGCAACACCAGTAGCTTCGGTCTGACTCTCGGGATGACCGGCACGTTTCCGGCGCTCGTCGCTGATGGCCTAAAGAACGAGCGTTTTACCCTTCTGGATGTTGGTTGCTCCGGCGGCATTGAGCAGCAATGGCGGGTCTTCGAGCCGCGGCTGCGTGCACTCGGCATCGATGCCAGCGAAGCCGAGTGCCGGCGGCTGGCAGCCTGCGAGACCAACCCCGACATCGAGTATCTGGCAGCCTTCGTCGGCCGACGACCCGACAAGATCGTCGATCTTTCCGCCGGCCCGGCCGCCCCGCTGATCATGCGCATGCGCGACCGCCTGAGCTTTATGCGCACCCGGGAGATCCGCGAGGCGCGCCTCAAGGGCGCCTCCGCCGAGGAGCAGTTCCGCAACAACGCCTGGGAGATGACTGGCCTGGCGGATCCGGCGAAAACGGTGGTCGTTCCCGGTCTGCTAGCGGCGCGCGGCCTGACTGACGTCGATTACCTCAAGATCGATATCGACGGGGTGGACTACGAAATCCTCCGCTCGTTCGACGGGCGCTTCGAACCTCTGGGCCTGCTGGCAGTCCAGCTCGAGGTCAATTTCATCGGCTCCGGCGCCACCGACGAGCATACGTTCCACAACACCGACCGCTTCATGCGGCGCCAAGGCTTCGACCTGTTTCGCCTCGACGTGCGCACGTATTCCACGCGCGCCCTGCCCTCACGCTAC
>CAMARK010000134.1 GCA_945860205.1 Reyranella massiliensis 521
TATTCCGCGGCGGCAATCGCGCGATCGAGCGCGGCGCGCAGCTCCTTTGCGGACTCCAGCGTGATCTCGACGGCGGCGCGGGCACCGGCGTCGAGGCTGGTGTTGAAGAAGTCGAGCGTGATCACGTCGCCCAGCGGCGCGTGGCGGGCGTGGTCGTAGGCGACCACGGTCTGGGTCAGTGGAAACCACTCGTCACCGCGCTTGGCCATGCCTTCGGCGCGGGCGATCTCGACGATGGAGGTGCACATGCCGCGCCTCCTACTTTTTCGCCAGGTGCTTGCTGAAAAAGGCGAACACCTTGCTCCAGCCGTCCATGGCCTGTTCCGGCCGGTAGAGCGGCCGGTGCCAGTAGAAGAAGCCGTGACCGGCGCCGTCGTAGCGATGGAACTCGTGGTTCTTGCCGAGCTTCTTGAGCTCGGCCTCGTGCTGGTTGACCTCTTCGGGGCTGGGCGCGCGATCGTCGTTGCCGAACAGGCCGAGCAGCGGGCAGGAGAGGTCCTTGGTCATATCGAGCGGCTGGACCGGCGTCTTGGCGTTGAGCGTCTCCTTGGGCATCACCACGCGGCCGCCCCAGAGATCGACGACGGCATCGACGTCCTTCTTCTGGCAGGCATAGATGAAGGCGTGCCGGCCGCCGGAGCAGGAGCCGAATAGCCCGACCTTGCCGTTGTGGTTGGGCTGGCTGCGCATCCATGCCACGGCGGCGGCGGTGTCGCCCACCATCTGCGAATCGGCGATGCCACCGTCGGCACGCACCTTGGCCGCGACGTCGTCGGGATTGGCATCGCTGCCGCCACCCTGCTCGCGCTGATAGAGATTGGCGCAGATCGCCATGTAGCCGTGATGCGCAAAGCGCCGCGTCGTCTCGATGTAGAGTTCGCTCCAGCCCGGCAGGTGATGGATCAACACAACGCCGGGGAAGGGACCTTTGCCTTCCGGCTTCGCCAAGTAGGCGGTGATCGGCGTTCCCTTGTCGCCTTTGATGGTCACGTTCTCAGCGGTCATGCCTCGGTAAAATGACATCGGCTTTCCTCCCCATTTTTGCATCATGCGCAAGCACCGATCTTGGCACGCGGAGATCGGCCTGCGCTACAGCAGCCCCAGGCTCCTGAAGTTCGCATGGCCCTTATCGTGGCGGGTCAGCGTGTCTCGTCTCCGCCAAGGAGGCGCACCAGCATGTGTCGGATATGATCCTGCCCACCGAAAAACACGGCGAGAATGCGGACCTTGCGTGCTGTCCGATCGACGTCGAACCAGTAGATAGCTCGTGCAATGGCAAGAAAGCGGATCCCCGGCAAGACGTCGTCGCGCGCCGTTCCCCGCGAGGGAAAGCTTGCCAGCCGATCGGCGGCCTTGCGGATGTCCATGACGCGCCGCGCGGCATGGTTCAAGGCTTCCTCGGTGCCCTCGCCGAAGGCCACATAGCTCTCGAACAAGTGGTCGAAGATCAGGCCGAAGTCGCGTTCGGCGTCCGCCGAGAATTCAATCGCGAACCGCACGCGCCCGGCGTTTCTCGTCGATCATTCTGGAGAGCCGGCCATCCATCCGAGCGGCCGAGAGGAACTGGCCCGAACGCCGCTTGTCGAGGATCTCGGCCAGCGCGGCCCGCTCCAGAGCTTCACCATCCATCTTGTCGCGAAGCAGCTCCACGCCCTGCTGCAGGACGGCGCTGACGCTGGCGAAGCGGCCCGAATCGACGAGTGTCTTGGCGAAGGAATGCTGATCGTCGGTGAGCGAGATCGAGGACTTTACCGTCATGGGTCAACCTTTCGGTCGGAGCAGGAACGATCGACGGTAGTACCAGGTCGTACCGTTCGTCAAGATTCGAGGCCGGCCGGCGGGCACGACTACAGCAGTCCCAGGCTCCGGAAGCTCGCATGCCCCTTGCGCCCGATCACCAGGTGATCGTGGATCGAGATGCCCAGCGCCTCGGCGGCCTTGCGGATTTCCTTCGTCATCTCGATGTCGTCGCGCGACGGCTTGGGATCGCCCGAGGGATGGTTGTGCACCAGGATCAGGGCGGCGGCATTGAGCGCCAGCGCCCGCTTCACCACCTCGCGGGGATAGACCGGCGTGTGGTCGATGGTGCCGCGCTGCTGCACCTCGTCGGCGATCAGCACGTTCTTGCGATCGAGGAACAGGATGCGGAACTGCTCGGTCTTCTCGTGCGCGAGGGCCGCGTGGCAATAGTCGATGAGCTGCTGCCAATTGGTCAGCACCGGCATGTCCTTGACCTTGCGCTCGGCGAGGCGCCGGCCGGCCTCGCGTGCGGTCCGGAACAGGATCAACGTCTTCTGGTCGATCTCGAATTCGCGCAACTGCGCCGGCTCGGCCGCAAAGACGTCGCCTAGCGTCCCGAAGCGTTCCAGCAGCCGCTTGGCCAGCGGCTTGGTGTCGATCCGCTCGATGGCATAGAACAGCAGCAGCTCCAGCAATTCATAGTCGGCCAGCGCCTCGACGCCCGACTTCATCACGCGCTCGCGGACCCGGGCGCGATGGCCCCAGTAGTGCGGCGTCTCGGGCGCGGCCTCGCCGCTGTTGTGGCCGGCCGCGGGCGTCGGTGCCGCCGCCAGCGCGGCTGCGAGCTTCACCGTCGGATCTTCGCCCGTAAAATCCCAGCACTGGTCGAGCCTGTTCCAGGCGCCGCCCGCTTCGCGCAGCAGCGCGCGGTGGGGGAGCGTGTTGCCGCTGACGCGCCAGAGATTGTCCGATGCATTTAGGCGAAGCCCGGCAGCCAACAATGCGACGAGCGCTTCGTCGTCTCCCGTCGCCGGCTCTAAAACTGCGCGCTTGGCCTTCCCCATGCGGCCAACGATCCGATGCAACCGCGGCGGAAAGGCGGCTAAGGTGGGGCGATGTTTGCCGAAATCGACGCCGCCCTCGCGGCCTTCGCCGAGGAGCTGCAGATCCCGGGCCTGGTCGCCGGAATCGTGCAGGATGGCCGCCTCGTCCATGTAAAGCCGCTCGGCCTCGCTGATATCGAGGGCGCGCGCAAGGTCGGGCCCGACACCGCCTTCCGCATCGCCTCGATGACCAAGAACATGACGGCGCTTGCCGTGCTGGCGCTGCGCGACCGGGGCCGGCTCGCGCTTGATGTTCCCCTCAGCGAATACCTGCCGCAGTTCGCCTCGGTGCCGGCCGCCACCAGCGACAGCCCTGAGGTCAGCCTGCGCCACCTGCTGACGCACACGGCCGGCTTCGTCACCGACGATCCCTGGGGCGATCGCGTGCTGGGCATGACGCCGGCCGAGCTCGATGCGCTGATCGCCACGGGCCGCCTGTTTGCCCGACCGCCGGGCCTTGCCTTCGAATATTCCAACCTGGGCTACGCGCTGCTCGGTCGCGTTCTCACGAACGTGAGCGGCGAGCCCTACCAGGCCTTCGTCCGCCGCACGATCCTGGGGCCGCTCGGCATGACACGCACGACCTTCGATGCGCTAGAAGCGGCGCGCGGCGACTATGCCTTCGGCTATCGCCTCGACGAGGGTCAGTGGTCGCGTGAGCGCATCGAGCCCGATGGCGAGGTCGGCGCCATGGGCGGCCTCGCCACCACGGTGCCGGACTATGCGCGCTATGTCGCCTTCCTGCTCGGCGCCTGGCCGGCGCGCACCGATCCCGACTCGGGTCCGGTGCGGCGTTCGAGCGTGCGCGAGATGGTGCTTTGGCACGCACCGCCGTTTCCGAACGAGCCGGTCGACGGCCGGGTGACGCCGCCCAGCGCCTACGGCTACGGACTCATGAGCACCGCCGACATCGACCTCGGTCGCCGCCTGCACCATTCCGGTGGCTTGCCGGGTTACGGCTCGCACGTGCTGCTGATGCCGGAGCGCGGCTGGGGCGTCATGGCCTTCGGTAACCGCACCTACGCCCAGATGTCGCGCATCACCTTGCGCGTGGCGGAGTTGCTGCACGAAGCCGCGCCGAAACCCGAACCGCCGAAACCGTCGGCCATGCTTGCGCGCGCGATCGACGCGATCGTCGTGGCCTATGCTGCGGGCCGCATCGAAGTCGCCGAGAAGATGTTCGCCGTGAACTTCCTGCTCGACATGCCGGCCCGCCTGCGCGACGTCGAACTCGCGTCGCTCAAGCAGCGTCTGGGTGAGGGCCGACTGGAGAAGATCAAGCCGGCCCATGCGCTCGCCGCCCGCTTCACGCTCGCCTGCGAGCGCGGCCGGCTCCAGGCCACGATCATCCTGGCCCCTGGGCCTGAGGCCGGGATCCAGAAGCTGACGTTTAACGTCGAAGAGTGATCAGGCCGTCGCGGTCGCGAGCGTCTCGGTCTCGCTGAGATCGTAGGGCGGCTTCACCAGGCCCTTGGGCGACAGGGTGAAGAACTCCACGCCGGTCTCGGTGATGCCGACCGAGTGCTCGAACTGGGCCGAGAGCTGCTTGTCGCGCGTGACCGCGGTCCAGCCGTCGCTCAGCACCTTAACCTGCCAGGTCCCGGCATTCACCATCGGCTCGACGGTGAAGAACATGCCGGGCTTCAATACAGGTCCGGTGCCGGCCTTGCCGTAATGCAGGATGTTGGGTGCGTCGTGGAAGATGCGGCCAAGCCCGTGGCCGGAGAAGTCGCGCACCACCGAGAGGCGCTGGCCCTCGACGTAGCTCTGGATGGCATGGCCGATGTCGCCGACCCGGCCGCCCGGCTTGGCGGCGGCGATGCCGCGCATCATCGCCTCGTAGGTGATGTCACAGAGGCGTCGCGCCTTCACGCCGACATCGCCCGAATAGAACATGCGGCTGGTGTCGCCGTACCAGCCGTCGACGATGACGGTGACGTCGATGTTGACGATGTCGCCGTTCTGCAGCCGCTTGTCCGACGGGATGCCGTGGCAGACGACGTGGTTGATCGAGGTGCAGATCGACTTGGGGAAGCCGCGGTAATTGAGCGGGGCGGGGATCGCCTTGTGATCCAGGATATAGTCGTGACAGAGCTTGTTCAGCTCGTCGGTCGAGACGCCCGGCACGACGTGGGGCGTGATGAAGTCGAGCGTTTCGGCGGCCAGGCGGCCCGCCCGGCGCATGCCTTCGAAGCCCTCGGGGCCATGAAGCTTGATGGTGCGGTCGTCGCGCCGCCAGTAGTCGTCGCTGTCGTCGACGAAGTCGCGTGGGCTGCTCATGGCCCCTATTTGGCATGCGATACCGGCGCTCACAAGGCCATGCTAAGGTGCTGATACCATGACAGAAACCAAGATCGTCACCGCCTGCATCCTGGTCATCGGCAACGAGATCCTGAGCGGCCGCACCCGTGATTCCAACATTCAGTATCTCGCGCTCGAGCTCGGCAAGCTCGGCGTCCAGGTCCGGGAATGCCGCGTCGTCCCCGACATCGAGGTCACCGTCGTCGCCACGGTGAACGAGGTGCGGCAGAAATTCGACTATGTCTTCACCACCGGCGGCATCGGCCCGACCCATGACGACATCACCGCCGACTGCATCGCCAAGGCCTTTGGCGTCGGCATCTCCGAGCATCCCGAGGCGGTCGCCCGGATGACGAAGCACTACGGCGACGTGGCGCTGTTCACGCCGGCCCGCCGCCGCATGGCACGGGTCCCGCACGGCGGCATTCTGGTCGACAATCCCGTGTCGGTGGCGCCGGGCTTCCAGATGGAGAACGTCTTCACCTTCGCTGGCATTCCCAAGGTGGCCGAGGCGATGTTCCAGTCGATGAAGCACCGGCTGGTCGGCGGCACGCCCGTGGTGTCGCGCACCGTGCGCACCAATCTTCCCGAAGGCATCATCGCCGAGCCGCTGGGCGCGCTGCAGAAGCGCTACGAGGACCTCGACATCGGCAGCTACCCGGCGTTTCGCAACGGCAAGCCCAGCGTCTCGCTGGTGCTGCGCGGCACGGATGATGCACGGCTGGCCGTGGCCGCCGCCGAACTGATGACCACGATCCGCGGCATGAACGGCGAGGCGGAGGAGTTTGTCGTCTGAAGTCCTGGCCGATCCTGATCGCGATCACCGTGCCGGTGACGGCGCTGCTGCTGTGGCTGCATGTGCCGGCCGCGCTGATGCTGGGCCCGCTGGTGGCAGGCATCGTCTTCGCCGCATGGGGTGGGCAGGTGCGGACTCCCGTGTCCATCTTTGCCGTCGCCCAGGGCATCGTCGGCTGCCTGATCGCCAAGATGGTGCCGCTCTCGATCGTGGGCGACATCCTTAGCCACTGGGTGCTGTTCACGACCGGCGTCGTCTCCGTGCTGGCCGCGAGCTGCGGACTGGGCTGGCTGATGACGCGCCTAAAAATGCTGCCCGGCACCACGGCACTGTGGGGCATCAGCCCGGGTGCCGCCTCGGTCATGACCTTCATGGCGGAGTCCTACGGCGCCGACATCAGGCTGGTGGCGCTGATGCAGTATCTCCGCATCTTCCTGGTGGCGGGGATCGCGGCCCTTGTTGCGCGGATGTTCGGCGTGAGCTCGTCCTATGGCGCGGCGGCAATCGTGTGGTTTCCCGAGGTCCACTGGCTGCCGCTCGGCGAGACGCTGGCGCTCGCCATCGTGGGCCCGCTGGTCGCGCGTGTCCTAAAAATTCCCGCCGGCGCCTTCCTGGTGCCGATGGTCGTGGGCATTGGCCTCACGCATTTCGTCTTCATGACGATCGAGCTGCCGACCTGGCTGCTGGCCGCCAGCTACGCGCTGGTCGGCTGGAACGTCGGGCTGCGCTTCACGCGGCCGCTGCTCGTCCATGCCGCGCGCGCGCTGCCGCGCATTCTCGTCTGCACTTTGCTCCTGATCGCGATCTGCGGCGGCATCGCGGCGCTGTTCGTTCTTGTGGCCGACGTCGATCCGCTCACCGCCTATCTCGCCACCAGCCCGGGCGGTTCCGATTCGATCGCCATCATCGCCGCCTCGACCAACTGCGACGTCTCCTTCGTGATGGCGATGCAGACCGTCCGCATGATCGCGGTCCTGCTGCTGGCGCCGGTGCTGACCAAATTCATCGCCGAGCGGGTCAAGGTGCCCCCCGTCAGATGAGGGGCACCTAGCGCACCTTGAACACCAGCTTGCCTTTCAGGTGACGCGCCTTGCTGATGCCGACCGCTTCCGCGGCGTCGGACAACTTGAAGAGCCTGACCGGCGGTGCCTTGACGACGCCTGTCCGATAAAGCTCGGCGACGCGCTCGAGCGCCGGCCGGTCGCGGCCGACGGCCGGCCGCAGGGACACGACGTCGCCGCGCTCGGGCTTGGGCGCCTGCGCGCCAGAGGCGATGAAGGCCGCCCGTCCGCCGGGCTTCAGGACGGCAAAGGACTGCAGGGCGACGTCGCCTCCCACGGTGTCGAACACCGCGTCGATATTGCTCACGACCTTCCTGAAGTCGGTCGCGTTGTAGTCGATCACCTGATCGGCGCCGAGCACGCTGAGCAAGGCGTGGTTGGCAGCACTTGCGGTGGTGATCACGCGGGCGCCGATATGCTTGGCGAGCTGGATGGCGAAGCTCGCGACACCGCCCGCGCCGCCCTGGATCAGGATCGTCTCGCCGGCCTTCAGCTTGATCGAGTCCTCGATCGCCCGGATGGCTGTAAGGCCGGTGAGGGCGAGCGCCGTTGCATCGACGTGCGAGAGCGCCGCGGGCTTCTTGGCCACGATGGCGGCACCGACGGCGATCTTTTCGCAATAGGTGCCATCCCGGCCCGCTTCCAGTACGCCGAACACCTCGTCGCCCACCTTGAGGTCCTTGATGTCGGCGCCCACCGCGCCGACCACGCCGGAGAAATCGCGGCCCAGGATCACCGGGAAGCTCGGATGATTGTATTCGCCGGCGCACACCTTCCAGTCGGCGCCGTTCACGCTGGCGGCCACGGTATCGACCACGATCTGGCCGGGGCCGGGCGAGGGATCGGGAAGATCGCCATATTTCAGGACTTCCGGTCCGCCGTATTGTTGAATGTATGCAGCCTTCATGGTGTGCTGACCTTTGCGACAAGAGTTGGTGCGACGAGAGTTGGGATGGGACTATAGCCGACTGTTGTCCGACAGGAGATCAACCATGTTCGACCTCGATCAGTTCATCGCCGATCTTCGGGCAACGCTGCCCGAGCGATCCCGCCAACCCATGAAGGAGGTCGTGGCCCGCGCCATCTCCGATCCCGCAGCACTTGTCCGAGGCATCGGCGAACCGGACAAAGCGGGCGTCCAGGTGCTGTACAAATCGCCTGATCTGACGGTGCTCAACCTGCTGTGGGCGCCCCGGCAGATCACCTTGCCGCACAATCATCGCATGTCGGCGGCGATCGGCATGTATGCCGGCCGCGAGGACAACATATTCTGGCGCCGCGTTCCCGACCCGGCGAAGTTCCAGATCGAGGCCGCAGGTGGCGAGGCGCTGGGCGCCGGCGACGTCACGCTTCTTGGCCCCGACATCGTCCATTCCGTCATCAATCCGCTCTCCAGGATCAGCGCCGCGATCCACGTCTACGACGGCAACTTCATGGAGATCGAGCGCAGCATGTGGAACGCCGAGACGCTGGCCGAGGAACGTCTGGACATCAAGGCCGTGGTTCAGGGCATGTCGGTGCTGGAACGGCCGGCGGCTGCATAAACCGACGGAAATGACATTGGGGGAAGAGACATGAAGATCGGCATCACGATGTTTTCGACGGACTACGCGATCCAGCCGCACGAGCTTGCCGTCGAGGCCGAGGCGCGCGGCTTCGAATCGCTGTGGTTCCCGGAGCACAGCCACATTCCCACCAGCCGCAAGTCGCCGTGGCCGGGCGGCGCCGAGCTGCCGAAATGGTACTACGACACCTACGACCCCTTCGTAGCGATGGGCGCCGCCGCGGTCGTCACCAAGACCATCAAGCTCGGCACCGGCGTCTGCCTGGTGATCCAGCGCGATCCCATCCACACCGCCAAGGAGGTCTCCACCGTCGACCGCCTGTCGGGCGGCCGCGTGCTGTTCGGCATCGGCGGCGGCTGGAACGAGGAGGAGATGGCCGACCACGGCACTGCGTTCGGTACGCGCTTCAAGCTGATGCGCGAGCGCATCGAGGCGATGAAGGCGATCTGGGGGAACTCGAAGCCGAAGTATGCGGGCGAGATGGTGAAGTTCGACGAGATGATGCAGTGGCCCAAGCCGGTGCAGAAGCCGCATCCGCCGATCATCGTCGGCGGCGGCTTCCCGCAGGGCGCGCGCCGCGCCGTGGCCTATGCCGACGGCTGGATGCCGATCGGCGGCCGCGGCGGCGACACGCTCGCCATGCTGCCGCCGTTCCGTGCGATGCTGAAGGAGGCCGGCCGCGCCGAAGCGGATGTGCCGGTGACGCTGTTCGGGGTCGGCATGAACGGCGATGCGCTGAAGGCTGCCCGCGACGCCGGCGTCGATCGCGTCGTGTTCGGCGTGCCGCCCGAAGGCAAGGAGAAGGTGCTGCCGCTGCTCGACAAGGGCGCCGCCCTCATGCGCGCGATGTGACGGCGCGCGATGTGAGGCGTTTCCGCTTCGCCGCGACCCGGCGCGCCGCCTCGAGTGCCAGGCGCGCCCACGCGACAAGCTCGTCGGGTTCGTCGAACAGCCGCTCCGGCGCGCGACAGAAGGCGAGGTCGATGGTGCTGCCCTTCTTCTCGTAGCTGAGCAGCGGAGAGGACAGGGCTTCCTCGAAAGCGGCCCGGTTGCGGTCGTCGAGCCGCAGATAGAGCATGTTGTCGGTCACCATCCCGAACATCACCCCGTCGCAGAAGGCGCCGGTCTTGCCGAACATGCGCCGCAGCGTGACGCGGCCGAGCGGCGCCAGCTGCTCGCGCAGAAACTCGGCAAAGCTGTCGCTGGCGACCATCCGTCCTCCATCCTTCATCCTCCGCAGGATAGCGCAGACGATGGACGGCGTTTGGCCGAATCGGGGACCGGCACAGGGGCGTGATGCCCAAGGGTTTTCGGCTAGCCTTCCTGACGGAGGAGTTTGCTGCCCGCCGCCTGAGGTGAAATGACCGCAATCCCCGGCGCGGACGCCCCGCGAAGAGAGTAGAGCTACACCATTGGTGTTTGGTGTGAGGTCTGATGGTCGGTAGCTCTTATCTGTATATCTCCCTGGCAGCCTTTGCCGCGATGTTCGGCGGCTCGCTGATCGGCATCTTTATTGCGCGAGCCCTGCCGGAACATCACCTGAGCGAGGGGTCGGCCACGGCGGTCAAGCTGTCGGCCGGCATTGTCGTGTCGCTGACGTCCCTGGTCCTTGCCCTGATGCTGTCGTCG
>CAMARK010000135.1 GCA_945860205.1 Reyranella massiliensis 521
ACTACGGACGCGGCCTGGCCAAGGTCAAGACCGGCGACAAGGCGGGCGGCGAGGCCGACATCCTGACGGCCAAGGGCTTGCAGCCCAACGTCGCCGAGGAATTCGCGCGATACGGCGTGAACTAGGCCGTCACGGCGGTGCTTGGCGGATGGGGTGGGATTCGAACCCACGGTGAGCGTGAACCCACGCCGGTTTTCAAGACCGGTGCCTTAAACCGCTCGGCCACCCATCCGGGATGCGCTTGTTACTCCGTCCCGAGCAGCCGGTACATATCCCGATTGTTGCCATGAATCCTGCTAGAATTGCAGGGATGTGGTTATGATTCCTCCCGCCGCTTCACCTCACGGGCCCCTATGATCAATCGACGGATGTTGTGCACCCTGGCAGCGCTCATGCCACTGCCGGCGCTGGCCCAGACGAACGATGCCAAATTCGCCACATGGCTGCGCGGCGTGCGCGCCGAGGCGGCGCGTGCCGGCGTCCACGAGGGTACGCTCGCGGCCGCGCTCGATAACATCGAGGAGATCCCGCGGGTCCTCGAACTCGCGCGCAATCAGCCCGAATTCAAGATGACGTTCGAGCGCTACCAAGAACTCGTCGTCTCGCCCGAGCGGATCAGCCGTGGCCGGACGCTCCTAGCAGAGAACCGGAGCGCCATCGAACGTTTCGCAGCACCTGCAGGTGTTCCGGCGTCGGTCGTCGTGGCGTTGTGGGGAATCGAAAGCAACTACGGCACGCGCCTTGGCGATTTCGATGTCGTGCCGGCGCTGGCGACCCTCGTCTACAATGGATTTCGCGCCCAGTTCTTTCGTGCCCAGCTCATAGCGGCACTGAAAATCCTGTCGCAGGGCCATGTCGGTCTGCAGGCGATGAAGGGCTCGTGGGCCGGTGCGATGGGCCAGTGCCAGTTCATTCCCACCAGCTTCATCGCTTACGCCGCCGACGGCGATGGCGACGGCCGGATGGACATCTGGACCAACAGGACCGACGTCTTTGCCTCGATCGTGAACTACCTCCGTCGCGTGGGCTGGCGGCCAGGCCTCGAGTGGGGCGAGGAGGTGCCGACGGGAACGGCGGCGGGGCAGGGTACCCGCATCGTCCGGCCGGCAGGCGCCGGCGGACCTGCCTTCCGGACCACCGAGAACTTCCGCGTCATCCTGCGCTGGAACCAATCCGACTTTTTCGCCCTGGCTGTTGGCTTGCTCTCCGACCGGATCGCCGCCTGATGACCTGAAACCGGGTGGCTCCACCCACTGCCCAAGATGATGTATGATGCCGCCATCATGTGGCTACCCCTAGTAAGCTCAAGCTTTGATTCCATGGCACTTCTTCGCATCTGCGGCGCCCTGCTGATGATCGCCTGCCTCGGCGCTTGCGGGTCGAATCCGGGCAGCAAAGGGAGCGCCGCGAACGCTCAGCGCGGCGCCTACAAAATCGGCAACCCCTATAAAATCGATGGTGTCTGGTACACGCCCAAGGAAAATTTCAACCATGTCGAAACCGGCGTGGCCTCATGGTATGGGCCGGGCTTCCACGGCAAATCGACCGCCAACGGCGAGCGCTACGATCAGAGCGACCGCACGGCGGCGCACCGGACCTTGCAGATGCCATCGATTGTCAGGGTCACCAACCTCTCCAACGGCCTGTCGACCGTGGTCCGGATCAACGACCGCGGCCCGTTTGCGAGCAACCGGGTGATCGACCTCTCGCGCACCGCCGCCCAGGAGCTCGACGTCATCCGCAATGGAACGGCGCGCGTGCGGATCGAACAGCTCCAGGCCGAAAGTCTTGCGGTGAAGGATGTGGCGGTCAACGGCGGCGGACCGGCGGAGCAGAACGAAGCGGTCGCCCAGCTGGCCTCCGGCCGACGCGCGCCACAGCAGCAACCGCAGCCGGTCATGGCGACAGCGCAGCCGGCAGCGGCACCTCCGTCGACGCAGGTTCAAGCGGCGTCGCCTTCGGGCACGAGCGGGCCTACGATTGCGTCCCTGGCATCGACGGCGCCGGCACCGTCGGCAGGCGGCTTTTACGTCCAGACCGGCTCTTTTTCGACTGCCGAGAACGCCGGACGCCAGCGCGATGCGGTGCGCAGCTACGGGGCCTCGGAGATTTCACAGGCTTCAGCCAGTGGCCGCGATATTTATCGCGTCCGGTTGGGGCCCTATACGACCTCCGACGCCGCCGGCATTGTCGCCGACCGGCTGAAGCGGTCAGGTTATGGTGATGCCCGTGTTGTTGGGGATTGATCGACTGCGCCCTGTGATGGCGCTTTTCGCTGCGGCCGTCCTTGCCGGCGCCGCGACAGTGGCCTACGCCCAACAGGCGGACCCTCCGAAGCGCCAGCAGACGCAGCCGGCGAAGCCTCCCGCCAAGCCCAAGCCTCCGGCGGCGACCCAAGGCAAGCCCGCGACACCGCCAGCCGCGGCAAAGGCCGAAGCCCTGCCGCCGTCGCAGGTCGGCATCGGTACCCATGCCAAGCAAGCCTTCATGGTCGACCCGCAGACGTCGACGGTGATGCTGTTCAAGGATGCCGAGCAGCCGATGGCGCCGTCGTCGATGTCGAAGATGATGACGATCTACATCATCTTCGAAGAACTCGCCGCCGGCCGCCTCAAACTGGATTCGCGCTTCAGGGTGAGCGAGCGCGCGCGGGCGATGGGTGGATCGCGCATGTTCCTCGAACTCGGCAGTGAGGTCTCGGTCGAGGATCTGATCAAGGGCATTATCGTCCTGTCGGGCAACGACGCCTGCGTCGTCATCGCGGAAGGCCTGTCGGGCAGCGAAGAGAGCTTCGCCGAGCGCATGACCAAACGCGGCCGCGAACTCGGCATGACCAAGTCGGTGTTCAAGAACTCTTCCGGCTGGCCCGCCGAAGGCCAGTACACCACGGCGCGCGACCTTGCGGTGCTCTCGTGGCGCACGATCGACGATTATCCGAAGCTCTATCGCTACTATGCTGAGAGCAACTGGACCTACAACAACATCCGCCAGGAAAATCGCAATCGCCTGCTCAAGATCACCCCTGGCACCGACGGCCTGAAGACCGGCCACACCGAGGAAGGCGGCTACGGCCAAGCGACATCGGCGGTGCGCGATGGCCGCCGCCTCATCCTGGTGGTCAATGGCCTCGCCTCCATGGCCGAGCGCGCGCAGGAGACCTCGCGGCTGATGGAGTGGGGGTACCGCGAATTTACCAACACGACGATCTTCCGCGCCGGCGATACGGTCGTGGAGGCGCCGGTCTGGCTCGGCGCCCAGGACAAGGTGGCGCTGGTCGTCGGACGCCCGGTGCAGATCACGGCGCCCACGGGACAGGCCGTCTCGCCCCGCGTGGTGGCGCGGTTTGAAGGGCCGTTGCCTGCACCACTCGTGAAGGGCACCAAGGTCGGCGTCGCCGCCGTTACGCTGCCCGATGGCAGGATCATCGAATATCCCCTCGAAATCGGGTCGGATGTCGCCCGCATGGGCGTCGTCGGTCGCGTCGCGACGATGATCCAGCACTATCTGTTCGGCTGGCTGTCGTGAGTGCCCCCGCGTCGGGGCGTTTCATCACGCTGGAGGGCGGCGAGGGCGCCGGCAAGTCGACCCAGGTCGTGCGCCTCAAGAAGTGGCTGGAAGGCAAAGGACATGAAGCCGTGGCCACGCGGGAGCCGGGCGGTGCGCCGGGCGCGGAGATGGTGCGCAAGCTGCTGGTCGAAGGGCCGGCCGAACGCTGGGACGGCGTCACCGAGGCATTGCTGCATTTTGCTGCCCGGCGCGATCACCTGCGATCGACCGTGTGGCCGGCCCTGAAGCGCGGCGCCTGGGTGATCAGCGACCGCTTCGCCGATTCGACCATGGCCTATCAGGGTTACGGGCACGGCGCCGATCGCACGATGCTGGGCGGCCTTTACGATATGGCCGTCGGCGAATTCTGCCCCGCTCTCACGCTGATCCTCGACCTGCCGGTCGAGACCGGCCTGGCGCGGGCAGCGGCGCGGCGGGGTACGGAAACGCGCTACGAGAACCTGCCGGTCGCGTTCCATGAGCGTGTACGGGCGGGCTTCCTCGATATTGCCACGATTGATTCCGAGCGCTGCGTCGTGATCGACGCCAGCCGCGACGTCGAAACCATCGCGGCGGCGATTGCCGAGGCCGTAGCCGACCGACTGGACACTTGAGGCGATGGCCAGAGGCAAGACCAGCGCGGATCCGGCCGAGTTCGAAAAGCTGGAGTGGCCCTATGCCTGGCCGCCGCCGTGGCGCGCTCAGCGTCTGGTCGGCCATGACGATGCGGAAAAGACGATGTTGGCCGCCCACCAAAGCGGGCGCCTGCATCATGCCTGGCTGCTGACAGGGCCACGCGGCATCGGCAAGGCGACGCTCGCCTGGCGCTTCGCGCGCTTCCTCCTGTGCGGCCAGCAGCAGGGCGGCCTGTTCGGCGATGGGCCAGCGAACCTCGACGTCGCACAGGACGCGCCGGGCAGGGGGCTCGTCGACGCGCGCTCCCATCCCGACCTGTTCCACCTCAGGCGCGCCGTAAATCACGATACCGGCCGCATGCGGGCCGAGATCGCCGTCGATGACGTCCGCGGCCTCGGCGCTTTCATGCACATGACGCCGGCGATGGGCCAGTGGCGCGTCGCCATCGTCGATTCGGCCGACGAGATGAACCGCAACAGCGCCAATGCGGTCCTAAAAATCCTCGAGGAGCCGCCGCCCAACGCCGTCCTGCTGATCGTGGCGCATGCGCCGGGCCGCCTGCTGCCCACGATCCGCTCGCGCTGCCGGCGGCTGGCGCTGCAGCCGCTTGCCGAGGAGACCGTCGTGCGCCTGGTCGGCGACTATGAGCCGAACACCAAGCCCGAGGAGAGGCTCGCCTTGGCACGCCTCGCCGAAGGCAGCATCGGGCGCGCGCTGGAACTCGCCGGCGCGGGGAGCCTCGATCTCTACCGCGAGATGATCGAGGTGCTGGCGACGTTGCCCGAACTCGACATGCTGCGCCTGCACACCTTCGCCGAGCGCTTCGCCAAGCGCGGCGAGGAGGCCAACGCCGACTGGCGGTCTCTCAACTACCTGTTCGATGGTTGGCTGAAGGGGCTTGCCCGGCATTGGGCTTTGGGCGCGGAAGCTGCAGCCATCGTGCCGTCGGAGAGCGGCCTGAACGGGCGTTTGCTCGCTGCCACCAGCCTTGATCGCTGGATGGAGGCGTGGGAAAAGATCGCCCATCTGTTGTCCCGAGCCGATGCCGTCAATCTTGACCGCAAGCAAACGGTTCTCGGCAGCTTCCTGGCTCTCCAAACGGCGATGCGCTGAAGCGCTGAACCCGGCGTCCCCGGAAGAGTGCCGGAGGAAGGGCGACGGTTCGGAGTTCGGTCATCATGTCGGGTCGCAGTACTTTTTACGTCACCACGCCGATCTACTACGTGAACGACGTGCCCCATATCGGGCACGCCTACGCGACGCTGGCGTGCGACGTGATGGCCCGTTTCAAGCGCCTCGACGGCTACGACGTGCACTTTCTCACTGGTACCGACGAGCACGGCCAGAAGGTCGAGAAGGCCGCTGCCGCTGCCGGCCTGTCGCCTCAAGCCTTCACCGACAAGGTCAGCCAATCGTTCCGCGACCTCATCGGTGTCATGAATTTCAGCCCCGACGGCTTTATCCGCACCACCGAGAAGCGCCACTATGCCGCCTGCCAGGCGCTGTGGGAGAAGCTCGTCGCCGCGGGTGACATCTACCTCGGCAAGTACGCCGGCTGGTATTCGGTCCGTGACGAGGCCTTCTATGCCGACAGTGAGACCGAGGTCGGCACCGACGGCAAGCGCCGGGCCGGGCCGGTCGGCAACGAAGTCGAGTGGGTCGAGGAGCCGTCGTACTTCTTCAAGCTCTCGGCTTGGGGCGACCGGCTACTCGAGTTCTACGACAAGAACCCGCGCTTCATTGCGCCGGAAAGCCGGCGCAACGAGGTCATCAGCTTCGTAAAAGGTGGCCTCCAGGATCTATCGGTATCGCGCACCAGCTTTTCCTGGGGCATACCCGTGCCGGGCGATCCCAAGCACATCATGTACGTCTGGCTGGATGCGCTGACCAATTACATCACCGAATGCGGCTACCCCGACGAGAGCAATCCGCTGTGGCGGTTCTGGCCGGCTGACCTGCACATCATCGGCAAGGACATCATCCGCTTCCATTGCGTGTTCTGGCCGGCCTTCCTGATGGCCGCCGGCGTGGCGACGCCGCAGCGGGTCTTCGCCTCGGGCTGGTGGACGACCGAGGGTCAGAAGATCTCCAAGTCGCTGGGCAATGCCATCGATCCGGTGGCCGCGACGGCAGAATTCGGGCTCGACCCGTTTCGCTACTTCCTGCTGCGCGAAGTTCCCTTCGGCAATGATGGAGACTTCCAGCGTCGTGCCCTGATCGGCCGCCTCAATGCCGATCTCGCCAACGCCTACGGCAATCTCTGCCAGCGTGTGCTGTCGATCGTGGCCAAGAGTTGCGGAGAGAAGGTGCCTCCCAAGGGAGCGCTTGTGACGGCGGACACGGCGCTGCTCGATCGCGCAAAAGGCTTGCTTGCCGTCGTGCGCGCCGAGTTTGACGAGCAGGCCTTCCATCGCGCGCTCACCTCGATCTGGGAGGTCATTGCCGACGCCAACCGCTATGTCGACGCGCAGGCGCCGTGGGCATTGGCCAAGACCGATCCGGTGCGCCGAGACACGGTGATGTGGGTGCTGGCCGAGACCATCCGGCGGGTGACGCTTCTTGCGCAGCCCTTCATGCCCGACTCGACGGGCAAGATCCTCGACCAGCTCGCCGTGCCGGCAGATGCACGGACGTTCGCGGCGTTCGATCGCGAACTCGCGCCGGGCGCGACGCTGCCCAAGCCACAGGGCGTGTTCCCGCGGTTCGTCGAACCGGCTGCGGCGGCGAGCTGACATGCTGATCGACAGCCACTGCCATCTCGACTTTCCCGAGCTTGCCGGCGACGAGGCGGGGGTGCTGGCACGCGCCCGGACGGCGGGCGTCGGCGGCATGCTGACGATCGGCACGCGGCTCGACCAGTTCGAGCGCGTGCGCGCCATTGCCGAGCGCCACGACCATGTCTGGTGCTCGGTTGGCGTTCATCCGCATGAAGCGAAGGAGGAAGGGCAACGCACACCCGACCGGCTGATCGAGGCCACGCGGCATCCCAAGGTCGTGGGCATCGGCGAGACCGGGCTCGATTTCTACTACGAGCACAGTCCGCGCGATGAGCAGGTGGAGAGCTTTCGGGCCCATATTGCCGCATCGCGCCAGACTGGCCTGCCGCTGATCGTCCATACAAGGGACGCCGACCGCGAGACCATCGATGTTCTCGAGGAGGAGGCGGGCAAGGGTGCCTTTCCAGGGCTGATCCACTGCTTCAGCTCCGGGCCCGAGGTCGCGAGCCATGCGCTGGCCTTGGGTTTCTATATTTCGATTTCGGGGATCGTCACGTTCAAGGCGGCCGAGGCGCTGCGCGGCATCGTCCGTGACATTCCCCTCGACCGGCTGCTGGTCGAGACGGACTCGCCCTACCTTGCGCCCGTACCGAAGCGCGGCAAGACCAACGAACCGGCTTACGTCGCCCACACCGCGGCCAAGGTTGCCGAGTTGAAGGGTGTGAGTGTCGGCGAGCTCGAGGCCGCGACGACCGAGAATTTCTTCCGGCTGTTTGCCAAGGCGGAGCGTCAGCAGTGCGGGTGACGATCCTCGGCTGCGGCACCTCGGCGGGCGTTCCGCGGCCGGGCGGCAAGGACGGGCAGGGCGAGTGGGGGGCAGCCAACCCCGAGGATGACCGCAACCGGCGGCGACGGTGCTCCATCCTGGTTCAGGACAAGGGCAAGACCGTGCTGGTCGACACGTCGCCCGACCTGCGATCGCAGTTGCTGGATGCCCGCGTCGAACGCGTCGATGCGGTGATCTGGACGCATGAACATGCCGACCAGGTGCACGGCATCGACGATCTGCGGCCCTACGCGATCCGCCAGGGACGAATAGAGGCCTGGGCGGACCCGCGGACGCTGGCGATCCTGCAACGGCGCTTCGGCTACTGCTTCGAGGCGGAGGGGAGTGGGGTCTACAATCCGATCTATCAGGCCAACCTGATCGAAGGGCCTTTCCAGGCCGCCGGTGTTCCGGTGATCCCATTCGTCCAGGACCATGGTCTGGCCCCGTCGATGGGCTTCAGGTTCGGGCAGCTGGCCTATGCCAACGACGTCGTGGCGCTGCCCGAGAGCGCCTTTGAGGCGATCGCGGGGGTCGAGGTGCTGATTGTCGACGCCATGAGATATCGGCCGCACCCGACGCATGCCCACCTGGACCGGGCGCTCGAGTGGATTGCGCGGGTGCAGCCGGCCCGGGCGTTTTTGACCAACCTGCATGTCGATATGGACTATGCTGAGATCGACCGGCTGACGCCGCCGCACGTGCATCCTTGCCTGGACGGTCTGACTATCGAAGTGCAGTGAGATATTCTTTCTAGAACAAATGCTTGGAAGAACATCCCCATATGGAAAATGAAGTAAAACAAAAAGAGTCCGGCCGCAGGCTGTTTCTGGCGACCGCCGGTGCGGCGCTCTGTTTGGCCTCGCCGGCGCGCGCCAGCGACAAGCTCGATGCCGGCGGCCTGACCTTCCTAGACTTCGCGACCCTCGACAACGGAGCGAGCTTTTCCCGCGGCGACCCCATCATCGCTGGTGGGCCTAGTCCGCCCGTTGCCAAGGTCCTCGGCATCGACAGCGCCAAGGGGTTTGCCCGCATCCGCTTCGAGCAAATCCGGGTGACCCTGGCAGTGCCTCTCGGCTGGCAGGCGACCGAGGATTGGGAGCGGGGCGTCGGCTACAGTAGTGACAAGCGCTACCGCCTTGTCGTCTGGCGGGTCGATTTCGACTACGAGAGCGTGAAGGACGCCGAGCATTATGCCTCGACCAAGGCCGGCGCCATCCAGGCGCGGCGGCCGGGCGTCAAGGCTCAGGCCCGCAAGCTCGGCGACGGGACCTTTCTCGTGGTGTTCGAGAATGCGCCGAAGGCCCAGGGAGACGCCGAACAACGGGTGGTCTTCGATGTCATCATCCCGCAGCCCGGCAATCCCAGGCTCGGCGTATTGCTGACGCTTGGTGTTCCGGCGAGTGAAGGCGGTCGAGGCATCAAGCTTCTCGCACTTCTAAAGGAGAGTATGAAAATAGACTGGTAGTCATCTGACATAGCGTATATATTTATATTTGTCATAATATATATTATACGATAATAAACCAAATGATACAGAGCGATATGACCTCCAATCGACCAACCGCCGACAGCCTGCCCAAAGAGCCGCTGCCACGCCTGCTCGCCGTTATGGCCTGGCTGCGCGACCGTCAGCACGGCTGCCCCTGGGACATCGACCAGACCTTCCGGACGATCGCGCCATACACGATCGAGGAAGCCTACGAAGTCGCCGACGCCATCGAACGCAACGACATGCCGGCGCTCAAGGAGGAACTGGGCGACCTGCTACTCCAGGTCGTCTACCACGCCCAGATTGCCCAGGAGGCCCAGGCTTTCGGCTTCGCCGACGTGGCCGCCGCCATCGCCGAGAAGATGATCGACCGCCATCCGCATGTGTTCGGCGACGCCACGATCGACACGTCCGAGGCTCAGACCGTGTCCTGGGAGGCCCGCAAGGCCGCTGAGCGCGCGGCCAAGCAGACCGCCCAGCCCGCCGGCGCCCTGGACGGAGTGGCGCGCGCCCTTCCCGCCCTTCTGCGCGCCGAGAAAATCCAGAAGCGGGCCGCCCGGGTCGGCT
>CAMARK010000136.1 GCA_945860205.1 Reyranella massiliensis 521
GGCTGGCCGACGTGCTGGCCCGCATTGCCGGACATCCCGCCAGCCGAATCGACGAGCTGCTGCCCTGGAACTGGCGCAAGGCAGACGCCGTTCACGACGCGATGGCGGCGTAAAGAACATAGTCCGCGGTACTCGCCGAAGGGGTACGACGATGGTTGAGGTGAGTCCGTCGGTTCCCTTGTGCCTGCCGTCTGTCTTACGGCAAGGACGTAGAGCAGATCGTTCCACCCCAGCCTCCTGATCCCATCATGGAAGGGCCTCAGTGCCGATCCCGAAGAGAAGCGCGGACCCTGCGACTGACATCAACACCGGATCGATGGAGAAATCTGAAAGCGCTTGACACCTATACGCCCCAATAGAGAAGGGAGCCGAGGGCGGACAGAAGCGTGAGCATGCCGATGACGGTATGACTGCGGCGCCGGAAACTCTATGCTTGCTGGGCTTTTTGGAGTTTTGAGCAAGGACAGGTGTCATCGAGGCGGACATGACGTAAACTTCGGAGATTTTCTGCAAAGACGCTACGCAGCGAGCGTGAAAATCGGATGGCGAGAATGGCCGCCACTACGATGCGTCATTATAGGGAGTGTTACAGATGGCTGAATTTAAAAATCGCCTTGCCTGCGTGATCGCCGACGACGGTTCGATCGCGCGCGGTTACATGATCGACAAGTGCGAGCTGGTCGGCGCCAACGAGTATGTCATTACCTGGAAGGTGCCGTTGCAAAACGAAGCGAAGACCAACTTCTCCTGCGTGATCGGCAGCACCCAACAGGAAGCGGTGGAGCCGGGCTTCTGCACGGTCGGACTGAAGGCCGATCCGATGAAGATGTGCGTCCACACCTACGACGTTGCCGGCAAGCCGGCCAAGCGGCCGTTCCACCTGGCCGTCTTCCGCGACTGACGCGATGCGTCGAGATTAGTCGCCGAAGGCGTCTCCTCCCCATTTGATTGGGGAGGAAAGCGACTTGGCTCTAGCCTTTGAGCAGCCGCGGACGGCCCGTCGTCTCGACGCCGGCGGGCTTTGTATGCCGGCGCAAGGCGCCGACCATCACATCGCGTGCTTCGTCGATGCGGGCGGCCAGGTAGAGCGAGCCGCCGGTATCGGGATCGGCGCCACGCATGAGGCGGCGATGGGCAGCGTGGACGCCGGCGAGATCGGCGCCGTCCGCCAGGCCCAGCACGTCGAGCGCCTCTTTCACGGTCATGCCGTCATCGTCATCCGCAGGCGTAGATATCTGCGGTTGCGCTGAAGCCTTCGGCGCCGCGTGTTTCAGATAGGCTTCCAGAAGCGCGGCGGCGTGCGCAATCGCTCGCGGATCGTCGACTTGCGAACCACCGCGAGCCGGCTCTTCCCAGACCGGCGGCATCTCGAAGGGCCTGGGCTTGCCACGGAACTGCGCGAACGCGGCGCGCAGCGGCACCAGGATGGCGCGCCACTTCAGGAACGTCGGCGCGACGATCATCGCCGCGCCGAGTAGCATCGCCCCCGCATACTGTTCGCGCATGATCATCACGACCAGCAGCGGAATGGCGGCGATCACCAGCAGCAGCAGCATCCAGCGGATGGTGCGCACCATCGTCTTGGGATCGGAATGGAGAAACCAGTCGAGGAATTTCGCGGCCGTGGCCAGCACGGAGAGGCCGAGCACGATGGCGCTGATGATGACGGCGTAGTCCATCGGTGGAGACTATCCGTGTTGCGATTGGAAATCAGCCGCCAGTTCTTCAAATTTCGGAATGTTCTTCGTAAAGGGAAGCGTCTAGTATTTGCGCCGCACGACAACGAGGGATTGAGACGCATGGTTGAGGCGATTAGGGAAACACCCAGCAAGACAGCCACTCCTGACGTTCCGTTGATCAACCCGATCATCGCCGATGGCGCGGCGCCGAACCTTCCGGCCCGTAAGGCTTCGATCGACGAATTCCTCAAGCGCAACGCCGAAGTGCTGGAAAAGGACCGCGCGGAATTCCAGACCTACCTCGTCGCCAAGCATGAAGAGGCGACGCGCAAGGCCAAGGCTGCGGCGGCCGCGGCACCGGCGCGCAAGACCAGGATGAGCCGGCGCACCATGCTGAACGTCGCCGTCGGCACCGCGGGCGTCGCCGAAGCCGCCGTGCTCGGCTACAACGCGCTGGGCGGCTCGTCGGACAACGGCATCTTCCAGGCGGTTGGTACTGGCGCCCAGCAGGAGCATATCGTCCGCGAGATCGTCGACAGCAGGGCCGACATCAAGGGACGCAGCCTCGGCCAGTGGATCGCGCTGCTGCCGACCAAGCTCGGCGGCGGCACCTATGCGCTCGATCTCAATTCCAACCGGGTGCTGGCCTCGATCTGGTACTGGACCTACGGTGACTACAGCCCGATCAGCCACCATCTCTGCGCCTTCCCGAGCTCCGATCCCTATCACGGATTCGAATTCGTAAACTCGACGCAGGGCGGCAAGAACTCGCTGATCTACGGCATCCCCACGGTAACCGCCGATCCGGCGCCCGGCACCAACATCTACCGCGTCCGCTTCGACGGCACGCAGATGCAGATGGTCGAGAACGTCTCGGAGACCACAGGTCTCGGCCTCGGCGTCCATGTCACCGTCAACCCTAAGGACGCGCAGTCCTATTTCGTGACCGACGGCCAGAAGGACATCGCCGCCTGCTTCGACCGCACCACGTCGCGGGTGAAGGCGGCACTCAGGTACGACTGGACGCCCAACGTGCCCGACCTGCGCGATGCCTGGATCAAGGGCGGCACGCTCACCATCAGGAAGATCCACCCCGACGCCAAAACCGGCCTCTACGACTATCGCGGCACCAAGGGCAACAAGATCGACTGGGAAATGGTGCCCATGGGTGAATTGTTCGTGGAGGAAGGCTCGCTGCCGGGCGACGCGCCGCTGACGCTGGCCGGCGCCGATGGAACAATCTGGCATCCCGAGGGCCGCTGGGCCGCAACCGTGGTTCGTCTCTGCGGCGGCATCTGCATCCTCGACCCCGAGAAGAATTTTGACCCCGTCGCCTTCCTGCAGTTCAACAAGGATTCGCAGGATCAGTATCCGGTCGAGCAGATCGACAAGGACACCTGGAAGGTCGTCTTTGACAAGATCCATTCGCCGGGACACGAGATCGGCTTCTCGCCCGACGGCAAGTTCCTCGTCCTGATGAACAATCTGCGGGAGAACAATTGCTCGGTATTCAGTTCGGCCGATCCTGACCCGAAAAAATGGCGCAAGATCGCCCATGTCGAGGACCCGCTGTGGCGCGGCAAGTATCCCAATCCGTTCCACATGGTCTTTTCGATGGATGGCTCGAAGCTCTATCTGTCGATTCTGCATCCCTCGCCGGCTTACAGCGGCATTATGGTGGTCGACACCAAGACCTGGACGATCATCAAGGAGATCCAGGGCATTGGCCCGGATCTGCAGACGCCGGCGATCACTTACGACGGCAAGTATGTGCTGACGCCATTCAGCGGCTTTCAGCGCCAGTCGAGCGGCATCGCGGTCGTCGACACCTCGACGGACACGCTGGTCGGCATCCTGCCCAGCCCCGGCGGCCATCATGATTGCGTGATCATCCCGACCAAGCTGGAGCACATGAAGCACACGCGCTCCTGCACGCTTTGAGGCTGCTCGCCAACCTGGCCCTGCAGAACCTCGGACGCCGCAAGGCGCGCAGCCTCCTGCTGATCGCCGCGGTGGCGATCGGCAGCGGGGTCGTCTTCACCGGCGCCACCCTGATGCGCAGCATCGACGACAGCATGGCGGTGGGTTTCACACGCCTCGGCGGCGACATGATGGTGGTGCCCGAGGGCGCGCTCACCAATATCACCGCGTCGCTGCTCACGGTCGAGCCCACCGACCTGGTCCTCGATGCCGATGTCCTGGCCAAAGCCAGTCTTGCGAGCGTCGCGCGGGTGGCGCCGCAGAAGATCGCGCGGGTCGAGCATTCCGGCATCGGCAGCCATCACGAGACGGTCGACCTGATCGGCATCGACCCGGTGCGCGACTTCACGGTCCAGCCATGGCTCATGGAAAAGCTCGGCCGCGAGCTCCGTGCCGGCGACGTGATCCTGGGGGCCGGCCGCGACGCACCTCTGGGCTCGCAGCTGCTCATCTTCGGCAAACCGCATGTGGTCTACGGCAAGCTCGGCCGCACCGGCGTCGGCACCCATGAGCGTGGCGTCTTCATGTCGATCGCGACGCTGGAAGCGCTGGCGGCCAGCATGCCCCAGATGGGCGGCACGCGGCCCGCCGTCCTGGCGCCGGGCAAGGTCACCGGCTTTCTGGTCGAGCTGGCGCCGGGTGCCACGACGCTGCAGGCACGCTTCGCCATTCTGTCCGCGATCAAGGGCGTCAAAGTCGTGACCGGCGAGTCCTCGCTGTCTGGCATCCGGCAAGGACTGGCGGCGCTGCTGAAGGGCATTCTCGCCTTGATGGTGCTGATGTTTGCCAGCATGGCGGTCATGGTAAGCGTGCTGTTCTCGGCGATCGTCACGGAACGGCGGACCGAACTCGGCATGCTGAAGGCGATCGGGGCGCGACGGTTGCAGATTGTCGGCATGATGGTTGTCGAGGCGGTGATCGCCACCGGCGTCGGCGGCGTACTGGGCGTCACCCTGGGTGTGCTGGTGATGCGCCTCTACGAACGCTCCCTGGTCTATTACCTGGACAACATCGGTGTGCCCTTCGTCTGGCTCGACCTGCCGCGAACGGTGGCCTTCGCGGCGGCAGCGATCGGGCTGGCCGCGGCGATCGGCGCCCTGGGCGCGTTCTATCCGGCGTGGCGGGCAAGCCGTCGCGACGCCTACGACCTCGTGCGCGGCGAGGGCTGAGCGATGCTCGCGTGCCGCCAGGTGAGCAAGAGCTACAGGACCGAGCGCGGCCTCGTGACCGCGGTCGCCGGCATCGATCTCGACGTGGCGGCGGGCCGCTTCGCCGCCATCATCGGCCGCTCGGGCTCGGGCAAGTCGACCCTGATGGCGATGATCGGCGGCCTCAGCCGGCCCTCGGCCGGCACGGTGGAGGTCGACGGTACCGACGTGTGGGGCCTGTCCGACAATGCGCTGGCCACCTTCCGCAACGAGAAGGTTGGCTACGTCTTCCAGTTCGCGAGCCTGCTGCCGACGCTGCGGCTGATCGACAATGTCGCCCTGCCGGCGATGCTGGGACGCCGGCAGGGCGCGTCCGGCACCTATGCCCGGGCCGCGGGCCTCCTCGAGCGGCTGGGACTGGGCGCCTATCTCGACGCCTATCCCGCCGAGATTTCTGCTGGTGAGCAGCGCCGCGCCGCGATCGCGCGCGCGATGATCAACGATCCTGCGATCCTGCTGGCGGACGAACCCACTTCTGATCTCGACGAGCAGACCGAGATCGAGATTATGGATGTGCTGCTGGCCGTCAACCGTGAGGTCGGCACAACGCTCGTTCTGGTCACGCACAATCTCGCGCTGGCCGGGCAGGCCCAGCAGATCGTGCACATCGCGAACGGCGCGATCGTGACATGAGCGAGCCACACCCCGATCCGGCCACCTTGTCGTCCGAGCAGAAGGATGTGCTGATCCGCGATCTGCGCCGCCAGCTCGCGGCTCTGCAGCCGCCGAAGCGCGAGCTGCTCGACGAACTGAGTGAGGCGCCGCACAAAGCCGCGCCGCCGCCGCTCGAGGTGCCGGTAAAACTCGGGCGAAACCTCGGCCTGTGGCGTTCGCCGGTGACGCTGGGCGTTGTCGTGGCCGTGTTGCTGGCCTTTGCCATCGATGCTGGTGTTGGCCGCTACCAAGCCTCTCTCGCCAAGCAGCAGCGCCAGGCGCGGCTGCAGCTCGAGAATACGGCGATGAGGTCGCTCTATGTCGAATTGAAGCGGATCGTGGCCGAACCGGACGGCCAGTCGTTCCGCATGACTCTGGCGCTGCAGAACACCAGCCCCGATAGCCCGCTCTACGTCATGCTCAACCCAGTGGCGGTCTACGTGCAGTCCGGCATGGTATGGCAGCAGGTGCCGTCAAAGTCCGTCGATGGCGCGGGCGTCGTCACGCTGGCCAGGAACTATTCCTATGACGTCGCCTTCACGCCCGACGTGGCGAACTGGGCAGAGCTCATGCCGGGCTACATGCATGTCCGCATCCAGGACGATCTGCTGGTGAGCCAACGGGCGCAGCCGGGCGACGATGTCGTCGCACGGAGGACGCCGTTCTATGTCTATCTGCGGCCACCCGGAAGCGCCGGCCCGCCGCCGCTCTTCATCCCGATGCCGCCGCACTGACGGCGGATCCCGTTTGTTAAAAAAACTCGAACGACCGGAAGCCCAGCGCCCAAGCAGGGTAAGCATAGCGGTGCCGGAGATGGTCCGGTACGATTTTGCGGACGGTTTATGATGCCGTCGCCGAGTCTGGGTAGGGCAGGGGGCGTTTATGGATTGGGCGCGTATCCTAGCCTACGTGACAGGGACGGTGGCTCAGGACGAACAGGCGCGAACCGAATACTTGGCGGCTAAGAACCGTATCATAAAGACCGAGCTGAAAAGTCAACTTACTGATAAGTCAGTAATATAGGATACACTCCGTAGCGCCGGGTTGACGTTTGGGCTACACTGTTTGGCATGAAACGCGACGGGCGACGCCTCGATCACCAGACGCTGGAAGCGCTGCGGCTAATGGCGATGGAGCGGCTGGCCGAGGGCGAGGCGGCGAGCGCGGTGATGGCGTCGTTCGGGTTTTGCCGCACCACGATCTACAAATGGCAACGCAAGGCCCGGGGTCGCAAGGGACTGGAGGCGCTGCGGTCGCCGTTTGGTCAAAAAACTCGAACGACCGGAAGCCCAGCGCCCAAGCGGGGTATGCCCTGGATCAGGCGCGACTCGACCCGGCCAGCAGGCGCACCCCGCGTCTCGTGATCCGCCGCAACCCCCGCATCATGGAGCTCGACGGCGTGCGGGCAAGTTTGACGGAGCAGACATTGAAATTGTTGATTCTGCTGGTCGAGCAGGCAGCGGTCGAAGGGTCTTATGCGGCGCCGCGAGATGTCGAGAGCCGTGTATGGGGGAAGGATGTCCATCGCGTGAGCCGGCCGGCGCGAGATGTCGTGCGTGAGCTGCGCGACATCATGGAACGCGGCGCTGTCGATCCAGAGGCGGCGCGATCCTTGATCGTGAACAGACGTGACCACGGCTGGCGCCTCTCCCTGCCGGCGGCAGAAATCCAAGTGGTCGAGGCGTAGCGTGGTCTCCCACACTTCTCCCACATAGGCACACGCAAGGCCCACCAAGGCCTCGGTCCACGTCGGCAGAGTGGCGTTACCAATCAAGGTGACGAGAGCCACAGCCGATGGGCCACCCAATCTCCCCGAACGATCTCCAGCAGCTCCGGCGTCAAGCGGACGTCGTCGCCCGGCGTCTGCGTCGCGGCCTGCAACTGCCGTGGGGCGACCTCGACGACCTCAGCCAAGACCTCTTGACCGACCTTCTCCGGCGGTTGCGCGCCTTTGACCGGCAGCGCGGCTCGCTCGATGCGTTCGCGGCCGCGGTGATGGCCAATCGTGCCTCGACGATCGCCCGGCAGGTTGGGCGTCATCGGCGCATGTTCGGCGTTGCACCCGTATCGCTCGACGATCTCGTGCCGAACGCCGACGGCCTGACAGTTGGCGACCAGATCCCGGAGGAGAAGAGCCTGGCGGCCGTCCAAGGTCATTGGGTCGATCCGATCCTCCAGCTCGAGCGCCGGCTCGACCTCGAATGCGCCCTGGCGCGGCTCGACGGAAAGAGCCGCAGCCTTGCGTCGGCATTGCTGAAGGGCTCGGCCCACTTGCTTGCCCGTGCCGGCCTCGGCTCGCGCAGCGCGCTGTACCGGCAGACCCGCGACCTGCGCCTGGCGCTGATGGCGGCCGGCATCACGGCGGCATGAGGCAGGACATGCGCACGGCCACGCTGATTCCCGCTCGGCTGCTTTCATTGCCGCATTTCTCCGCAGATGCCCGCGTGCGCAGCGGAGCGCGGAAGAAGGAAATCGTCGTGAACGCGACCCGGGCTAACGAGGGTCGTGGGACGGATCGCGAAGTGCGTGAGTAGGAGCATAGGGTGAGAAAACCAATTTCCAACACCACGACGTCACGGCGCCTCACCGAGACCACGTTCTGCGCGTGGCTCGGCCAGGCCAATCCCGGTGACGCGTTGGTCTA
Organism: Reyranella massiliensis 521; assembly: GCA_945860205.1. GTDB lineage: Bacteria > Pseudomonadota > Alphaproteobacteria > Reyranellales > Reyranellaceae > Reyranella > Reyranella massiliensis_B. The sequence goes on from CAMARK010000136.1 coordinate 8,166, forward strand.
CCACCGCGGCGTGCTCGCGCTGGACGCCAGTATCAGCAGCCAGACTCCCGACAGTGACGCTTGCCGCGAACTCGCTCGTGTCGCGCGGCGTGCCTGGTGGGCGGCCTCGCAGGGGTTGGTCCACCTGGTCCAGCGGCGCAACGGCGTCGACGACTTCTCCTACATCGCGATCGCGCGGCCTCGGACCGCTGAGGTCTCGGCATCGCTGTCATTGGTTCTTCTGAAGGAGGTTGCATGATGAGTGCCGACAGAACAAATCGCCCGCGTCTCGACAGCATACGCATGCTGCCGATCGCCGAGGTCGCCGCGCTGCCCACCCAGCATCTTGCCTTGCTGCAGGAGGACGCCGCTGCCGCCCTCGAAGCCAGCAAGAAGGCCAAGGACTGGATCGATGGCGCGATCGCCTTGCGCTTCGCCGACCACGTCCAGGCGCTGCGTCGTGCGGCCGGCAAGGACACCGGCACGGTCCGCTTCGAGCAAGACGGCGTCACCGTCGTGGCCGACCTGCCCAAGCGCGTCGACTGGGATCAGGCGCTGATCACCGCGGTGGTAGAGCGGATCCGCGCGGCCGGCGACGATCCCACCCAGTACGTCGACATCGCCATCAAGGTGCCGGAGCGCAAATACACCGCCTGGCCCGAGAGCATCCGTACCGCCTTCGCGCCGGCGCGCACCGTCAAGACCGGCAAGCCGAGCTTCCGGCTGTCGCTCGGCGAGGAGGCGTCCTCCTAGACCCGACACAAGCGGCGGGGCAGCCCGATCCGCAAGGACGGGCAGGCAATCCTTCGGCGCCCGGTCAACGCCCCGCCGTTCTTCCCATCCGACCAGACCCGTAACCGCCGGCCAGCAAGCCGGGCAGACCATGGAGGCCACAGTGCCAGTTCGCATTATCACCGCCGACGAACGCTTGTCGGCGGCCAACAACAAGACCTCGCTGGCCATCTTCGGTCCGCCGGGATCGGGCAAGACCTCTCTGCTCAAGACGCTGCCCGCCTCCGACACCGTCTGCCTCGATCTCGAAGCCGGGATGAAGTCGGTGCAGGATTGGCCGGGCGGCAGCATCGCGGTCCGCAGCTTCGTCGACTTCCGCGATCTCGCCGTGCTGATCGGAGGCCCCGATCCGGCCGCCGATCCGAATGCCTGGTACAGCGCACAGCATCACCAGCACGCCCGCGGCGTGTACGCCGGCAGCGGCGTCGAGGAATACCTGGCCTCGAAGTCGATCGTGTTCGTCGACTCGATCACCGATCTCACCCGCCAGGCCATGGCCTATGCCAGGCAGCAACCGGAAGCCTTCTCCGAGCGCACCGGCAAGCCCGACGTGCGCGGTGCCTACGGCCTGCTGGGTCGCGAGGTGATCCAGGCACTAAAACATCTGCAGCACGCCCCGGGCAAGACGGTGATCTTCGTCGGCGTGCTGGAGAAGGTGACCGACGAGTTCAACGTCATCACCTGGCGGCCCCAGATGGAAGGTTCCAAGGCGGGACGCGAGCTGCCCGGCATCGTCGATCAGGTGATTTCTATGCACCTCTTCGGACGCGACGCCGAGGGCGGCTTCGTGCTCGACGAGCGGGCCACCGA
>CAMARK010000137.1 GCA_945860205.1 Reyranella massiliensis 521
GCTCATGAGCGAGCCGGAGGCTCGCGGTCCAGAAGACTCACTGCCTCAACACCCGTCCCGCGACGGCATCGAGCTTGGCCATCATCTCGGGCGATCGCGCGGCGGGTGCCGTGATGAGGGCGTACTGGAGGGCGTGATCGCAGCCGGCCGGGCAGGGCGCGGGCCGCGCCGCCTTGAGCCGCGGCGCCATCATCGCGACCAGCACCTTGGCCTTCTCGGCGTTCTCGGTCAGCACGCGGACGATGTCGGCCACCTGCACATGGTCGTGATCGGGATGCCAGCAATCGAAGTCGGTCACCATGGCGACGGTCACGTAGCAAATCTCCGCCTCGCGGGCGAGTTTCGCCTCCGGCATGTTGGTCATGCCGATGACGTCGCAGCCCCAGCTCCGATAGAGCTTCGATTCGGCGAGGCTCGAGAATTGCGGCCCTTCCATCGCAATGTAAGTACCCCCAAATTTCACCGGAAAGCCCGCCTTCTGCGCGCAGTCGTGCACGGCTTCGGCCAGCCGGTTGCAGGTCGGCTGCGCCATCGAGACGTGCGCGACCAGGCCCTCGCCGAAGAAACTCTTTTCGCGCGCGAAGGTGCGGTCGATGAACTGGTCGACCACCACGAAATGTCCCGGCGGCAGATCCTCACGCAGTGACCCGCAGGCCGACAGCGAGAGGATGTCAGTGACGCCCGAGCGCTTCAGCGCATCGATGTTGGCGCGATAGTTGATCGACGTCGGCGAATGGCGGTGGCCGCGGCCGTGGCGCGGCACGAACACGACGTCGAGCCCGTCGAGGACACCGAACAGGAACTCGTCCGACGTCTCGCCGAACGGCGAGGCGACCCTGCGCCACTCCGCGTTCTTGAGGCCCGCTATGTCGTAAACGCCGCTGCCGCCCAAAATACCCAACACCATCATCTGCTGCTCCTTGCTGGCGTTGGTGTATCATCCCGCCCAAATAAAAGGGAGATACCATGGGCAGACTCGACGGCAAGATCACCATCGTGACGGGCGCGACCAGCGGCATCGGCCGCCGCACCGCCGAGATCTTCGTCAAGGAGGGCGCCAGGGTCCTGGCGACCGGTCGCCGCGAGAAGCTGGGGCGCACGCTCGAAGCGGCGCTCGGCAAGGACAAATGCTTGTTCTACCGCGCCGACGCCACCAGCGAAGCCGACGTCAAGGCGATGATCGATGCGTGCCGGGCCAAATGGGGCCGGCTCGACTGCCTGTTCAACAATGCCGGCGGCCCCTCGCCGGTCGGCGGCATTGAGACCGTGCCGGTCGAAGGCTTCGACGCGGCCATGGCCACCCTGGTGCGCTCGGTCATGCTCGGCATGAAGCACGCCGCCCCCGTGATGATGAAGCAGGGCTCCGGCAGCATCATCAACAACGGCAGCGTTGCTGCCCGCCGCGCCGGCTATTCGACCTCGATGGTCTATGGCGCCGCCAAGGCGGCGGTGAACCACCTCACCGTGTGCGTCGCCATGCAGCTCGGCGAGAAGAACGTGCGGGTGAATTCGATCTCGCCCGGCGGCATCGCCACCGGCATCTTCGCCAAGGCGCTCGGCCTGCCGCCCGACAAGGCCGACACCTATGCCGATGCGATGAAGGTCGGCATGGCCAAGAACCAGCCGATCCCGCGCGCCGGCCTCACCGACGACATCGCCCACGCCGCGGTGTTCCTGGCCTCCGACGAATCGAGCTTCATCAACGGCCACGATCTCGTCGTCGATGGCGGCCTGGTCGGCGGCCGCCTGTGGACGCCGCACCAGGAAGGCGTGAAGGCAATGCGCCAGGCGTTCGGCGTCGACGAGGCCTGATGCTGCGCATCCTCGGCAAGGCGAGCTCGATCAACGTCCGCAAGGTGCTGTGGACCTGCGACGAGATCGGCCTGCCGCATGAGCGCCGGGACGAGGGACCGGAGCTTGCGCGCAATCCCAACGGCCTGGTGCCGGTGATCGTCGATGGCGAATTCGTGCTGTGGGAATCCCACACCATCCTGCGCTATCTCGTCGGCCGCGACGGTTCGACGGAATTGCTGCCGCACGAGCCGCGACGTCGCGCCGAGGTCGAACAATGGATCGACTGGCAGGCGACCGACCTCAATTCTTCCTGGCGCTACGCCTTCATGGCCTTGGTCCGCCGCGATCCCGCCTTCGACGACCCGCGCCAGATCGCGGCCTCGACGGCGAACTGGAACCGGATGATGTCGATCCTCGATGCCAGGCTGGCGACGACGCAGGCGTTCGTGGCCGGTGCGGACTTCACCCTGGCCGACATCCCGATCGGCCTGTCGGTCAATCGCTGGCTCATGACGCCGCTGGAGCGTCCGGTATTCCCAGAAGTGCTCGCCTACTACGAGCGACTGAGCGCCCGGGCGGCGTTTCTGAAGCACGGCCGCAACGGCATCGCTTGACCTCTCATGTTCCTCCCCCCGGGTCGGTACCTTCACAGGCACCTGGGGAGGGTGAGGGGCCGAGCACTCGCTTCAGGAGCTAGGGACTTTCCTGTCTGCCTGTTGGCTTTGACGCAGATGGAATGTCGTTTGTGGCCCTTCCCCTTACGGAGGTAATAGTATAGAGGAGGATTTTACGGGTTTGTTAGAACTGATCTGACACAATGCGTCATTCTATCGGGCGTCAACGCCTTATGCGCCCAGCGCGTTGCAGCGGTTGCGCGTCGGGCGAGCCGCACTTTTGAGACAATCGAGCATGAGACGACAACCGGCCGCCGCTTCTTCAAGCGAGCGTCACGGTCCGCTTCGACGCCTGCGGAGATGCCAATCCGGCATCCCGGACTGGACATTGCAACGCGGGCTGCCGCTCGGCCGCTCCACCCTGATCGACGTTGGCTCGGGCAAGTCCATGCCGGTCCTGCAGAATTTGTTGAGCGCCACGGTTTGTAAAGCCGTCATTCTGGAAGTTCGCAAGGTGGAAGCTAAAGAGGAGCGACTCATGAGCAACGCCGATTCTGCGGCTGTCGTCCAACTTTTCATGGCCAGCCTGCCCGGCGCCGTGACGCTCCTCGATGTTGACGGCAGGGTTCTCACCTGGAGCTCCGGCGCACGCACCATCACGGGCTACGAGGCCGGGGAGATCGAGGGTCGGAACTTCTCGTGTCTTTACACGTCGAGCGATAACGCTGCAGGCAAGCCGGCAGCATCCCTCAAGTCCGCCCTGTCGGAGGGTCGCCATGTAGAGACGGCCCTGCGGGTTCGCAAGGACGGGACCGAACTCCAAGTGCACACCATGTTCATGCCGCTCCATGATTCGAACAATCATCTCGTTGGCTTCAGCAGCCTGATGCGCGAAGCGGGTACCGACGTGGTCCCCAGCCGCACCGGCAAAACCATTCTGGTCGTTGATGACGACGAGCAAGTCCGTGAGGCGGTTGCGCGGCAGCTCACCAGCCTTGGATACAACGCCATCATCGCGGCGGATGGGCTCGAAGCCCTCGACGTGCTGGCTTGTGATTCCGATATCGACCTGTTGTTCACCGACGTGGTCATGCCAGGCGGCATGGGTGGCCGCGAAGTGGCAGAGGAGGCCAGGCTAACCCGGCCAGGCCTGAAGGTCCTATATACTTCTGGATACTTCGAGGGAGCGCTTCTCAGGAACGGCAGTATCGATGCGGATGCTCAGCTCCTCCCAAAGCCCTACCGAAAAGTCAAACTCGCCGAGAAGATTCTGGAAGCGCTGAAGCCGCGGGCGTAAGGCGCACACACGGCGTTCAGATGCGTGACCTTGGCATTGCCACGCTGCCCCTGTCCTCTTTTGGACAGTTAGGCCCGAGCGGACGGTATAATTTGGCTGATGCGTCGGTCGGACAAAGGATACCAATCGATGCAATCTCTCGTTTCTGGCGGCCAGTGCCCTCGCACTCCGCCGCCTTAAGCCGTGTGCGTCGGGCGAACCCGAACTTCGAGACATTGAGCAGGAAATGACTACCGCCCGCTGCCCTGCCGGCGCGTCACGGTCGGCTGCGAGACTTTCGGCGATGCCCCCGGAATCTTTTTCCGGCGCGGACACGTTTGCGGCGCGACGGCCATACAGGAGCGCAGGATGAAAGCAGCCACGGGTATCACCGGACTGGACGTGGCGACGCGGGGCGGACTGCCGCGCGGCCGCTCGACGCTCATCGATGGGGGCGCGGGCTCGGGAAAGACCGTCCTGGCACTGCAGAACCTGGTGAACGGCGCGCGGCAGTTCGGCGAGCCTGGCATCTTCGTCGCCTTCGAGGAAAACTCGCGGCGCATCGTCGCCAACGCTGAGTCGTTCGGCTGGGATCTGCCCGGGCTCGAACGCGACGGGCTTTTCTTCCTCGATGCCCAGCAGGATCCCAACCAAGTCCAGAACGGCGGCTTCGACATCGGCGGCCTGCTCGCCATCCTCGATTCCAAGGTCAAGGCGATGCGCGCCAAGCGCATTGTCTTCGACGGCATCGACGTGATCCTGGCGCTCCTGAATGGACCGCAGGCCGTGAAGCGGGAAGTCTACCGGCTGCACGGCTGGCTGCTCGACCAGGGCCTGACAGTGATGATCACCGCCAAGTCCATTCCCGGCCACACCGGCGGCTTCAGTGCCGACCTGCTGGAACTGCTGCAATTCATGGTCGATTGCTCGGTGTCGCTCAGCCACGACATCGTCGACGGCGTCTCGTTGCGCGGCCTGCGCATCGCCAAGTACCGCGGCAGCGCTTTCGAGGAGAACGCGACGCCGTTGGTGATCGGGCCGACCGGCATGGACGTGGCCTCGGTCTCGAACGACGATCACGACCGCGCGGCCATTACCAACGAGCGCGTCTCGTCGGGCGTGGACCGGCTCGATACAATGCTGGGGGGCGGCTACTTCCGCGGCGCCGGAATCCTGCTCACCGGATCGCCGGGCACCGCCAAGACGACGCTGGCGGGGACTTTCGCCGCAGCCGCCTGCCTGCGCGGCGAGAAGACGCTCTACGTCAGTTTCGACTCCTTCGAGGACGAGCTGATCCGCAATCTGACCTCGGTCGGCATCGAGCTGGCGCCGCACGTGAAGTCCGGCACCCTGCACGCGGTCTCGGCGCGCGCCATCAGCGGCAGCGCCGAAATCCACCTGATGCGCATCAAGGATCTGGCCGTGCGGCAAGGCGCACGCTGCGTGGTCGTCGATCCCATCTCGGCCCTGCTGAATTCCAACAGCCACGCCGTCGCGCACAGCGTCGCCGAGCGCCTGATCGACTGGGCGAAGGAGACCGGCATCACGCTGCTTTGCACCAGCCTGCTCGATCACACGCTGCCGCGGCCGGAGGGCACGCCGCTGCAGGTGTCGATGATCGCCGACACCTGGATTCATCTCAGCTACGTGGTCCAGGCCGGCGAGCGCAACCGCGCCCTCTCCATCGTCAAGTCGCGCGGCACCGAGCATTCGAACCAGGTCCGTGAGCTGATCCTGGGGACGGGCGGCGTCACCCTGGCCGACGTCTACACGGCCGACGGCGAAGTGCTGATGGGCACGCTGCGCTGGGCCAAGGAACGCGAGGAGCAGCTCGCGCGCGAGGAACGGTCCACGGCCGCCGACAGACGGCGCCTGAAACTCGAGCTGGAGGAGGCAGCCCTCGCCGCCGAGGCCAGCGTCCTGCAGCGCCGGCTCAACCTCAAGCACGTGGAGATTGCGCACCTTGCGACCTACGAGGCGCTGGCGGTGAAGGAAGTGGCGCGGGCCCACGTCGACATTCTGGAGAAGCGCGGCGCCGACAGTCCTGCCCTCGGTGGGGCCGTCCCCGGAGCGGTTGCATTGCCGTGAGCACCGCCATGGTGTCGTGCCGTATCTATGTCGTGGAACACGCGCCTAATTCGCAGCGCGCCATCCAGAACCTGACGGCGTTCTGCCGCGCGCACCTGCGGGAACGGCACCGCATCGAGATCATCGATGTCTTCGCGTATCCGGAGCGTGCGCTGGCGGACAAGATCCTGCTCACGCCCACGCTGGTCATCGACACGCCCTTGCCGGCCCGGCGGGTCGTGGGCGACCTCAGCGACGGCACGATCCTGCGGCAGGCCCTGACCTTGGACCTCGACGCCTCCGATGATCGGGCGAGTCCAGATGCCTGAGTCCTCGGACGAACTGCTCGCGCTGATCCAGAACCTCCAGGAGGCGCAGCGCCGTATCGTCGATGCGACCGGCGGCAAGGTCGACGCTGTGCTGGTGACGCCGACCGGTCCCGTCCTGCTGCCGGCGGCGCAGCAACAGCTGTTGCGCAACGAGGCCGAGTACCGCCAGTTCGCCGCGGAAAAGGCGGCCATCCTGGATGCCCTGCCGGCGCATATCGCCCTGCTGGATCCCGAGGGGCGGATCCTGACCGTCAACCGGGCATGGCGCGACTTTGCCGCCACCAGCGCGTTCTCCGGCCAAGACTTCGTCGTCGGACTGGACTACCCCGCCACCTGCGAACAGCCTCGCGACGCGGATGCAAGACTGGCGCACGTCATCGCCCACGGCGTCCGGTCCATCCTGAAGGGTACCGCCCGCTCGTTCTCGACCGAATATTCGTGCGAAGAGCTCGGCGCACACCGCTGGTTCCGGGTTCTCGGTTCACCCATGCCGCGCGGCAGCGGCTACGGCGCTGTCGTGATGCACGTCGACATCGACGAACGAAAGCATGCCGAGGCGCGCACCGAGGAAGTCAAGCAGCGGCTCGAAACGCTGGTGGACGAAGCGACGGTCGGTATCCTCGTCCATGAAGACTGGAAGGTCATCATGGCCAACAACGCGGCGGCCCATATCTTCGGCTATGCCGGCAAGGACGAGATCCTGGCCCTGCCCGACATGCGGGCGCTCTACTCGCCGGAAGAACTCGCGCGCATTACGGCATACAACGAAGTGCGCCTCCGCGGCGGACCGGCGCCCGGCCATTACCAGGTCAAGTCACGCAAGCGCGACGGCACGTCGGTCACCCTGGAGAATCATGCCTTCGCCGTCGATTGGGGCGGCCGCAAAGTGGTCTGCGCCATGATCACCGACGTGACCGAGCATCTCAGCAACGAGAGTCAGATCCGTCAGCTGCAGAAGATGGAGGCGGTCGGGCAGCTCACCGGCGGCATTGCGCACGACTTCAACAACATCCTGATGGTGATCTTTTCCAACGCCGACGAACTTCTCGAGCAGGTCGATCTCGACCCCACGACGCGCCGGCGCATCGAACAGATCTCGGAAGTTGCCGGGCGGGCAGCCGAGCTGACCCACAGCCTGCTCGCGTTCTCACGCAAGCTACCGCTCAGGCCCAAGCACATCGACCTGAACGAACTCGTGATCAACACCCGCGAGATGCTGCGCCGGACCTTGGGCGCGCAAATCGAGATCGAGTCCCTGCTAGCCGAAGATCTCTGGCGGGTCAACGTCGATGGTGCACAGATCGAGAGCGTGCTGGTCAACCTCTGCATCAACGCCCGCGACGCCATGTCGAGCGGCGGCCGCCTGCTCATCGAAACCACCAACGTGGAACTCGACTCCGGCAGCGACCCGCTTGGCATGACGCATGCGCCGGGTCGCTACGTGCGGTTGACAGTGACCGATACCGGCTCAGGCATCCCACCGGAGGTCCTGAGCAGGGTGTTCGAGCCCTTCTTCACCACCAAGGATGTGGGCAAGGGCACTGGCCTCGGGCTCAGCATGGTCTACGGATTTCTCAAGCAATCCGGCGGTCATGTGGAGATCTACAGCGAACTGGGCGTGGGCACGAGCATCAAGGTCCATCTGCCGCGCGTCCTGGAGGGCGAGGGCTATGAAGCCGTTGCGGCGCCCGCAATCCCGCACGGCACCGAGCGGATCCTCGTCGTGGAGGACGACGACAGAGTCCGCGAGGCCGTCGTCGGGCAACTGATGAGTCTCGGCTATGCGGTCGATTGGGCGGTGGATGGCGCGACCGGGCTGGCCACCATCGAAGCAACCTCGACGCCCTACGACCTGATGTTGACGGACGTCGTCATGCCGGGGCCGCTCAGCGGCAAGGATCTGGCCGACGCGGTTGCACACCGGCGGCCGGAAACGAAAGTGCTGTTCATGTCGGGCTATTCCCAGGATTTGATCCTCCATGGTGGGCGACTCGATCCCGGCGTGCACCTGCTGACCAAGCCCTTCCGGAAAGCCGACCTCGCGCGGGCCGTCCGGGAACGGCTGGATGTCCCACTCGATGCCGGTTCCCGCCCGTCACAGTGATCGTGATGCATCGTCGGGAGTTCGGGGCCCGAGTGGTCGAGGTAAGCGCTACTCGCTGACCGGCTGACCCTCGAGCACCAGCGACGCGTCCTGCGGCGGCTTCACATCGCCATCAATGCGCAGGCAGCCGGCGTTCAGTCCGTCGCCCGGGGTCTTTTCGACCGGCGCGATGAACAGCGCCGTCACCTTGATGTCGCCGATCGCGAGGCGCGCCTCGCTCAGCCAGCGCGTGGCGCGGATCGAGGCGCCGGCCTTGTCGAGGCGGATCCAGCCGCACAGGATCGTGCGCTCGCCCGAGGAATCGATGCGGATATGGGCGGTGTCGTTGCCCTTGAAAGAGCCGGCGACGCTGGTGACGCGCCATTCGAACGGCACCGCGCGGTAGAGCTTGGCCTCCTCGGCCGAGACGCCGGTGGTGCCGAGATAGTCCGCCTTGGCGAGCGAGGGATCGCGGATCCAGCCTTGCGAGGCGGCGATGCCGAACGCAACCAGCGCCGCGCCCAGCAGCAGCATCGCCCATCGTGGAATGCCCGTCACGGATAGGCCCTCGACTTCATGCGAGGATCGTCGACATGCCGCCGTCGATCACCAGCGTATGGCCGGTGATATAGGCGCCGGCATCGGAGGCGAGCAGGAGGAGGGCGCCGCGCAGGTCGTCCGGCTTGCCCCAGCGCTGCGCGGCGGTGCGCTGTTCGAGGAGCGCGTTGAAGTCCTTGTTCTTCTGCAGCGGCACGTTGAGTTCGGTGCGGATGTAGCCCGGTGCGATCGCGTTGGCGGTGACGTAGGGGCCGAACTCGGTCGCGAGGTTCTTGGTGAGCCCCGTCAGACCGTGCTTGGCCGAGACGTAGCCCGCCACCGAGGCGCGGCCCAGGACGGCCAGCACCGAGGAGATGTTGACGATGCGCCCGTACTGCCGCGCCAGCATGTGGCGGCCGACCTCGCGTGAGAGCACGAACTGGCCGATCAGGTCGGTCTCGATCACCTTGCGGAAATCCTGCGTCGCGGTATCGACGATGTTCTCGCGATGGATGACGCCGGCGTTGTTCACCAGCACGTCGATGCGGCGGTGCTTCCTGATCAGCGCCGCGACGGTGGCGCTTGCGGCCACGTCGTCGGTGATGTCGAGCGGCACGACATGGGCCTTGCCCTTCTTGCGCGCGATCGCCTTTGCGGTGGCCTCGAGGTCCTTCACCACGCGGCCGGCGCACAGCACGGTGGCACCTGCTTCGGCCAGGCACAGGGCCATGTCGCGGCCCAGGCCACGCGAGGCGCCGGTGAGCAGCACGACGCGGTTCTTCATCGAAAAGAGGTCTGCCATGGGGCGTCATCCTAGCCTATGAATCGCGTCTTCATATCGCAATCATCGGGAGGGGAGCAGCATGGCCAAGGTAGCAATCGTGACGGGGTCGGCCACGGGACTGGGCGCCACCTGCGCGCTCGAGCTGGCGGCGAAGGGCTATAACCTCGCCATCAACTACACCAAGAGCAAGAAGGAGGCGGAC
>CAMARK010000138.1 GCA_945860205.1 Reyranella massiliensis 521
GAAGAAGGCGTAACATCACTTGGCTTCGAGCGAGGGATCGGCCGAGCTCTCGATCGAGGGCGTAGGCAAACGTTTCGGGGATGTGGTCGCGCTGGACCGCGTCTCGCTGAAGGTGGCGCAGGGCGAGCTGCTCACCATCCTGGGCCCCAGCGGCTCGGGCAAGACGACCCTGCTCAAGGTCGTCGCGGGCTTCGAGACGCCGGATGGCGGCACCGTGAAGGTGGGCGGGACCGACATCAGCGCCCTGCCGCCGGCCAAGCGCGACATCGGCATGGTGTTCCAGAACTACGCGCTGTTCCCGCATCTCAGCGTGAAGACCAACGTCGCCTTCCCGCTGGAGATGCGCAACGTCGCGAAGCCCGAGATCGATCGCCGCGTTTCCGAGGCGCTGGCGATGGTCGAACTGGTGGGCTACGAGGCTCGCCTGCCGCGCCAGCTCTCGGGCGGCCAGCAGCAGAGGGTGGCGCTCGCCCGCGCCATCGTCTTCAACCCGCGCCTGCTGCTCCTCGACGAGCCGTTCGGCGCGCTCGACCGCAAGCTGCGCGAGACCATGCAGCTCGAGGTGCGCCGCCTCCAGCGCCGCCTCGGCCTCACCACCATCTTCATCACCCACGACCAGGAAGAGGCGCTGGTGCTCTCCGACCGCATCGCGGTGATGAACAAGGGCACCATCCAGCAGATCGCCACCACGACGGAGATCTACGAGCACCCGGCCAACGATTTCGTCGCCGACTTCGTGGGCGAGAGCAACATCTTCCACGGCACGATCAGCGCCTCCGGCACGGTCGCACTCGACGGCGGTGGCAGCGTCACGGTGGCGAGCGACAAGCCTGCCGGCGCCAAGGTCGGCGTGTTGATGCGGCCGGAACGCTTCGGCACGGCGGGCACCAATCTTTTCAACGGCGAGGTGATCGAGTCGGTCTATCTCGGCACCTCCTTCAAGCTGCGGCTGGCCGTCGAGGGCGGCCGCGAGCTCCTGGTCCGCCAGCCCGCCCGCGGCGCGCTGCCCGCCGCCGGCAGCCGCGTGACCGTCGGCATCGAGCCGGACGCGATCCATGTGTTTTAGTCATGTTTTCTAACCGCAGCGGCTTCTGGCCCGCGGTCCCCGCGCTGATCCTGCTGTTCGCCTTCTTTCTCTTTCCGGTCGTGCGCATGCTGGGTTTCAGCGTCGAGGCCGGCACGCTCGACTGGTACGCCAAGGCGCTGGGTGAGGGACTCTACATCCGCGTGCTGTGGAACACCTTCGAGATCGCGCTCCTCGTCACCTTGTTCTGCCTGCTCCTGGGCTATCCGCTGGGTTTCCTGATGGCCACGACGACGCCGTTCTGGGCGACCATGGGCTTCATCTTCGTGCTGCTGCCGCTGTGGACCTCGGTGCTGGTGCGCACCTATGCCTGGATGGTGCTGCTCGGCCGCAACGGCGTCTTCAACCGCACGCTGATGGAGGCCGGGATCACGACCGATCCGATCCCGCTCCTGCACAACTTCACCGGGGTGCTGATCGGCATGGTGCACGTGCTGCTGCCCTACATGGTGCTGCCGATCTACGGCGCCGTGCGCAAGGTCGATCCCGCGATTCCTGCCGCTGCGGCGGGCCTCGGCGCCTCCAACTGGCGCATCTTCTGGCGCATCTGGCTGCCGCTCACCCTGAACGGCGTGTTCGCGGGCTGCGTGCTGGTGTTCATCCTGTCGCTGGGCTTCTACATCACGCCGGCGCTGCTGGGCGGCGGCAGGGTCATCATGATCGCCGTGCTGATCGAGCAGCAGGTGCGCGAGGCGCTGAACTGGCCGTTTGCCGCCGCGCTCTCGGCGGTGTTGCTGGTCGCCACCTTCCTGGTCTACACGCTCGCCCAGCGCTTCAGCCAGCCGGAGCAAGCGCGATGAAAGGCGCCCACATGAGCCGGCGCCTGCTGATCGCGTCCTGCGCGCTGATCTACTTCTTCCTCATGCTGCCGCTGCTGGTCGTCTTCCCGATCTCGCTCTCCTCGGCGCCCTACATGCAGTTCCCGCCACCCGGCTTCTCCTGGCAGTGGTACGAGCGCTACCTCGACGACCCGCAATGGATCGACGCCACCTGGCGCTCGCTCTACATCGGTGCCGCCACGTCCGTATTCGCCCTGGCGCTGGGCGTGCCGCTGGCCTTTGCGCTGGTGCGCGGCAAGTTCTTCGGCCGCACCCTCCTCGACCGCGTGGCGCTCGCCCCCATCATCGTGCCGCACATCATCTTCGCGGTCGCCGTCTATGGCCTCTTCGCCAAGCTCAAGCTGATCGGCACCTGGTACGGGCTGGTGGTCGGGCACACGGTGCTGGCGCTGCCCTTCGTGGTGCTGGTGATCGCCGCCGGCCTGCGCGACTTCGACCGCTCGCTCGAGCAGGCGGCCGAGGGGCTGGGCGCCAGCCGCTGGCAGACGCTGCGCAGGGTCACCCTGCCGCTGCTGCGCCCGAGCCTGGTCTCGGCCGGCCTCCTCGCCTTCATCTCGTCCTTCGACGAGGTCGTGGTCGCGCTGTTCCTCGCCGGCGCCAACATGACGCTGCCCAAGAAGATGTTCGACAACATCATGATGGAGATCGACCCGACCATCGCGGCGGTGTCGGTCATCCAGATCCTGCTGGTGTCGGTGGTGCTGGTCCTGATCGGCCGATTCGGCCGCGGGCTCAGCGGCAGCGCGCGCTAGGGAGAGTGCCATGGCCGACAGCGTCTTCCACAAGGACTTCAAGGCGATGCCCTGGTGGTGGGAATGGTGGCATCCCACCAACGAGCTGAGCCAGGATCCGCCGCTCAAGACCGACGTGCTGGTGGTAGGCGCGGGTTACGGCGGCCTCTCGACAGCACTCGAGCTGGCGCGCTCGGGCGTCGAGGTGACGGTGCTGGAGCGTGGCGAGTTCGGCGTCGGCGCCAGCACGCGCAACGGCGGCGGCGTGAGCGGCGGCACGACGATGGGCAAGGGTTTTTCCGGCAAGGGTGTCGGCGGCGACGCCGAGGCCTGGAAGGCGGTGATGGCGCGCATGCTGTCCGATGCCGCCGATTCTCTCGCCCAGGTCGAAACCGTGATCCAGCGCGAAGGCATCGAGTGCCACTGGCGCATGAACGGCCGCTTCAGCGGCGCTTACACGCCCCGCCATTATGCCGAGCAGGCGGCCAAGGTTGCGACCTACAACGAGAAGGCGGCATTGGGCACCTACATGGTGCCGCGCGAGCAGCAGCGCGAGGAGATCGCCTCGGATTATTACTACGGCGGCATGGTGGTGGAGCGCACCGGACAGCTTCATCCCGCACTCTACTATGGCGGCCTGCTGAAGGCGGCGAGTCGGGCGGGCGCCAGGCTCTGCGCCCAGTGCGATGCCGAGAAGATCGAGCGCAAGGGACCGAATGCCGGGGGCGGCTTTCGCGTGCTTACCAACAAGGGGCCGATCGAGGCGCGCGAGGTGGTGATCGCCACCAACGGCTACACCACCGATCTCACGCCGACCTTGAAGCGCAAGCTGGTGCCGGTGGCGAGCCACATCATCGCCACCGAGGAACTGCCCGAGGACCTGGTGCAGAGCCTGATCCCCAGGAACCGCGTCGTGAGCGATACCAAGCGCGTGCTCTGCTACTACCGGCAATCGCCCGACAACAAGCGCGTGATCTTCGGCGGCCGCGCCCGCTTCACCCAGGTGGCGCCCGAGGTCAGCGCGCCGGTGCTGCACGGCTACATGCTGGAGCGCTGGCCGCAGCTCAAGGGCACCAAGGTGACGCATGCCTGGACCGGCAACGTGGCCTTCGCCTTCGACTTCCTGCCGCACATGGGCCAGGAGCAGGGCATGCACTATCTGATGGCGTGCAACGGCTCCGGGGTCGCGATGATGAGCTACCTCGGCTACCAGACGGCCAAGAAGATCGCCGGCGGCTCGAATGCGCCGATCAATGCCTTCGACGGCCAGCCGTTTCCGACCGTGCCGTTCTACAACGGCAATCCCGAATGGGTGCTGCCGCTCGTGGGCGCCTGGTACCGCACCCGCGACTGGTGGGACCGCGCGACGGCTGGCTGACGCTACCGGGCGCGCATTCCATAGGGTAGGCTCGCGCGGTGTTCTTGTTCCGGAATGTTGCAATGAAACTTCGCCTGGCCGCCGCTGTGCTCTTCTCCACCTTGATGGCGGGCGTCGCGCCGGCCGGGGCCCAGGTCCCGCCGATCCCGCCGGGCTGGCAGACGGAACGGGTGGTGATGCTCGCCCGGCACAGCGTGCAGGCGCCTGCCCAGTCGCCTGCGGAACTCGCCAAGTTCGCCGCCTCGCCGTGGCCCGCCTGGCCGGTCGCGCCGGGCGACCTGACGCCGCGCGGCGCCGACCTCGGCCACCAGATGGGCCAGTTCTTCCGGATCCTCTACGGCGGCCGCGGCCTGATCGAGGAAGCCATCTGCCCGCAGCCGGGCACCGTCGTGTTGTGGGTCGACTTCGACAAGCGCACCGAGTGGGCGGCGCTCTCGACCCTGGGCGGCCTCTACATGCGCTGCCTCACGCCGATCCTGAAGCATCAGACCGACCTCTCGAAGCCCGACCCGCTATTCCACCCGCAGCCCTCGGCGTCGTGCCCGATGGATGCGGCGAGCAACCGCGCCGCCATCCTGGCGCGCATCGGCGGCGACTTCGGCTCGGTGCAGCGCGAATACGCGCCGCAGCTCACGGTGCTGCAGTCGACGCTCTGCCCGCCGGGAGTGCCGGGCTCGGGCACCACCTGCGGTCTCGCGGCCGAGGCATCGGCGATCGAGCCGGATCCGGCCGGCGGCGTCGCTCTCAAGGGACCGATCGCCATCGGCTCGATGGCGGCGGAGAACTTCCTGATGGAAAGTGCCCAAGGCATGCCGGCCAGCGACGTCGCCTGGGGGCGCCTCGGCGGCGACAAGCTTCGCGATGTGCTGAAGGTCCGCCGCCTCCATCTCGACCTGATGGAGAAGACCAAGCCGATCGCCCAGCAGAAAGGCTCGAACATGCTGGCGCAGATCGTGGCGGCGCTGCAGAACGGCCACAAGTTCCCGGGCGGGCCCCACATCGCCGAGCCGGTTCGCTTCGGCATGCTGCTGGGCCATGACACCAACATCGTGAACGTCGCGGGGCTGCTCAACCTCGGCTGGGAGATCAAGGGCTACCAGGACAACGCCGCCCCGCCGGGCAGCGCGCTCGCCTTCGAGCTGCTGCGCGAGGGCCCGAACGGCCAGCGCTACGTGCGGATGGCCTTCTATGCCCAGACACCGGAGCAGCTGCGCAACAACACGTCGCTCACGATCGACAATCCGCCCGGCATGGTGGCGGTCGAGCTGCCGGCCTGCAGCGCCTATGCCCGCGACAAGGCCTGCCCGCTGGAGCGCTTCGTCGAGATCGCCAACGCCGCGATCGAACCGGCCTGCGTGTCGATCAAGCCGTAGAGGCACCGGCCGATAGCGCCGGCTGGGTGTCGAGCAGCGACAGCAGCACGCGTTCGAGCGCGGCGGCGTCGATCGGCTTCTGCAGCACCGGGACGTCGGCAAAGCGCCGGTCGATACTGTCGCGCTGGTAGCCGGTGATGAACACCAACGGCACGCCACGCGCCAGCAGCAGGTCGGCCAGCGGATCGGCCGCCTCGCCGGCAAGATTGAGATCGAGGATGGCACCGTCGAAGCGCTCGGTCTTGGCCGCCGCCACGCCGTCGGCCAGACGGCCGTAGGGGCCGATCACCTCGGCACCGAATTCGTCGAGCATGCTCTTGACCAGCATGCCGACCAGCAGCTCGTCCTCGACCACCAGGAGGCGCTTGTCGGTGAGGCTGCGGCGCCTGCGCCGCCCGGTGGCGGGGGCCGCCGGCTGGGCGACGTCGTTGGCCGGTTCAGGCGGGGCGACCTGGGCGCTCGGGATCGACAGCGTGCAGTGCAGCCCCTCGCGGCGCCAATCGTAGACGACGCCGCCGCGGAACTGCGCCTCGATACTGGAGCGCACGATGGTGAGACCGAAGCCCAGCGCCTGCGGCTCCACGGTCGAGGGTCCGCCGGTCTCGCGCCAGTCGAGCACGACGGCGTCGGGCCCGACCTTCCACTCGAGCCTGAGCGTACCGGTGTCGGTCGAGAGCGCGCCGTACTTGGCGGCATTGGTCGCAAGCTCGTGGACGGCCAGCGCCACGGCCTGCGCGGTGGCCGGCAGCAGCACCACGGCGGGTCCCGCGGTCACGACACGGCGCCGGTGGCTTGCGTGATAGGGCGCCATCTCCTCCTCGACGATCTTGGCAAGGTCGGCGCCTTCCCAGTGCGTTGCCGACAGCAGGTTGTGCGTTGCCGCCAGCGCATGGATGCGGCCCTCGACGGTCGAGATGAATTCCGGCGTCGTCTTGGCCTTGGTCAGGCGCAGCACCGAGAGCACGACGGCCAGCGTGTTCTTGGCGCGGTGGTCGACCTCGCGCGCCAGCAGCACCTGGCGTTCCTCGGCGCGCTTGCGCTCGGTGATGTCGACGGTGACGCCGTTCATGCGCACCGGCCTGCCCGCCCTGTCGCGCGCGATGATGCCGGCGCCGTAGCACCAGCGGACCTCGCCGTTCGGCCGCACGATCCGGAACTCGGTCTGGAAGCGGGGCTCGCTCATTCCCGCGAGCGCGGCGACGGAGCTTTTGCCTCGGTCGTCGGGATGCATCATCGCCTCGATGCGCTCGACCGTCGGTTCGAAGGTGGCGGGATCGACGTCGAAGATGCGAAAGGGGCCTTCGTCCCACACGATACGGCCGCTCGCGAGATCGACCTCCCACGAGCCCATGTCGCCGGCCGAGAGCGCGATGGAGCGGCGCTCCTCGCTCTGCTGCAGGAGTGCGGTCTGCGCCTCGAGCTCGGCGGTGCGGGCGGCGACCCGCCGTTCGAGCTCGATGTTCATCTCTTCGAGCTGACGGGTCTTGCGGTAGAGTTCGAGGAAGACCTTGACCTTGGCGCGCAGCACCTCCGGCACCACCGGCACCGTGACGTAGTCGACGGCGCCGCTCTCGTAGCCGCGCAGATGGTCGGTCTCGGCGATCTGCACGGCCGAGACGAAGATCATGGCGAGCTTCTGGAACCGCGGATGCTCGCGGATCATGGCCGCCAGCTCGAAACCGTCGACGCCGGGCATGACGACGTCGATCAGCACGACCGCCACGTCGGTCTTGAGCAGGACGCCCAGTGCTTCGTGCGGCGAGTTGGCTTTGATCAGGTTCTCGCCCAGCTCGCCCAGGATGACCTCGTAGGCGAGCAGCTTGGCGGGCTGGTCGTCGACCAGCAGGATGTTGACCTTGTCCATCAGCGATGCAGCCAGAGCCGGAGCGCGCTGAACAGCTGCTCGGTGTTGACCGGCTTGGCGAGATAGTCGGAAGCGCCGGCTTCCAGGCACTTCTCGCGGTCGCCCTTCATCGCCTTGGCAGTCAGCGCGATGATGGGCAGCCGCCTGAACGCGGGGTTGCTGCGGATCAGAGCCATCGTTTCGTAGCCATCCATCTCCGGCATCATGATGTCCATCAGCACGATCGTCACCTCGGGCGAACTTTCGAGCAGCGAGATCGCCTCGCGGCCGGTGGTTGCCGTCAAGACGTTCATACCACGCCGTTCCAGCGCGCTCGACAGTGCGAATATGTTGCGCGTATCGTCGTCGACCACCAGCACGGTGCGGCCGGCCAGTGCCTCGTCCGAACTGTGCAGGCGCTCCAGCATGCGCTTCTTCTCGACCGGCATGTCGGCCGCGACCTGGTGCAGGAACAACGCCGTCTCGTCGAACAGCCGCTCGGGCGAGGCCGCCCCCTTGACCACGATGCTGCGCGCCATGCTGTGCAGGCGGGCTTCCTCCTCGGCCGACAGCTCGCGGCCGGTGAACACGACCACCGGCAAGTCGGCGAGTGCCTTGTCGTTCTGGATCTCTTCCAGCACCTCGAAACCCGACATGTCGGGCAGGCGCAGGTCGAGCACCATGCAGTCGTAGTGCTGGCTGCGCAGCTCCTCGAGGGCGCCGCGGCCGGTGGCGGCGACGGAGATCTCGAGATCGGGATGGGACAGCAGCTCGCTGACGCCGAACCGCTCCGCCTCGTTGTCCTCGGCGATCAGCAGGCGCTTCTTGCGCGGCTTGATGTAGTCGTTGATGCGCGACAGCGCCGCGCTCAAGCCCTCGGTCGTGGTCGGCTTGTTGAGATAGGAAAAGGCGCCGCGGGCCAGGCCCTGCTGGCGGTCCTCGTCCATGCTCAGGATCTGCACCGGAATGTGCCTCGTCTCGAGCGTGCGCTTGAACTGGCTGAGCACGTTCCAGCCCAGCATGTCGGGCAGGAAGATGTCGAGCGACATGGCCACCGGCCGGTATTCCAGCGCGAGGTCGAGCGCCTCGGCGCCGCGCTGGGTGACGATGGCCTTGAGACCGGCGGTATGGGCGGCATCGACCAGGATGCCGGCATAGTTGGCATCGTCCTCGACGATCAGCAGGGTGCGATCGCCCGGCTGCAGGGTGGGACGATCGTCGGGAAACTGGTCGACCACATGCTCGGGCAGCGGCACCGGCACCGGCGCGGCACCCAGGGCGGCGGCGCGGACGGCGGTGCGGGGGCCGGTATACAGCGTCGGCAGGAAGAGCGTGAAGGTGCTGCCCATGCCCGGCGTGCTGCGCAGCGTCAGTTCGCCGCCCAGAAGCATGGCGAGCTCGCGGCTGATCGCGAGGCCAAGGCCGGTGCCGCCATATTTGCGGCTGGTGCTGGCGTCGGCCTGCTGGAAGGCCTCGAAAACGATCTTCTGCTTCTCGACCGGAATGCCGACACCGGTATCGGTGACCTCGAAGGCGACGACCGAACTCGCCTGGCCGAGCGCGACGTTGTCGGGGCGCCAGCCGCCGTGCGCCGGCAGGACGCGCATGCGCACACTGCCCTCGGCGGTGAACTTCAGCGCGTTGGACATCAGGTTCTTCAGGATCTGCTGCAGGCGCTTGGAATCGGTCACGATGCTGCGGCCGAGGTCGGCGTCGATCTGGACGTCGAACGTCAGGCCTTGCGATTCGGCCTGGTGGCGGAACGGCCGGGCGACCGTCTCCAGCACGTTGGAGAAGAAGATCTCCTCGGCGTCGACGGTCACCGTGCCCGACTCGATCTTGCTGAGATCGAGAATGTCGCTGATCAGGTTCAACAGGTCGGTGCCGGCACCGTGGATGGTGCGGGCGAACTCGATCTGCTTGGGGGCGAGGTTGCCTTCGGGATTTTCGGCCAGCTGCTGGCCCAGGATCAGGATGCTGTTCAGCGGCGTGCGCAGCTCGTGGCTCATGTTGGCCAGGAACTCCGACTTGTAGCGCGAGGTCAGCGCCAGTTCGGTCGCCTTCTCCTCGACCGCGCGGCGGGCCTGCTCGATCTCCTGGTTCTTGCGCTCGACCTCGAAGTTGCGCTCGGCGAGCTGCTGCGCCTTCTGCTCGAGCTGCTCGTTGGTCTGCTGCAACTCGCCCTGCTGGCTTTGCAGCTCGACCGCGAGCTTCTGGGACTGCGTCAGCAGGCCTTCGGTCTGCATCGTCGCTTCGATCGAGTTCAGCACAAT
>CAMARK010000139.1 GCA_945860205.1 Reyranella massiliensis 521
GTGCCCAGCTCCTCGAGCAGGATGGTGACCTTCTTGCCGTTGGGCGTTGGCCAGTAATGCAGATCGATCATGGTTGCTCCGATGGTGTTGTGCGTGAGGTGCAGGCGCCGAGCGTCGGACGGTCGCCCCGCTTCGTCAATGGTGTATGCTGGTCACCGGAAGGAAACCGGGAGGATCACATGTGGGTCCGCAACGCTTGGTATGTCGCCGGCTGGTCGCACGAGCTCGAGGCCGGCCGCATCCTGGCGCGCGTCATCATCGACCAGCCGCTGGCGCTCTACCGCAAGGCCGACGGCCAGGTCGTGGTGCTGGAGGATCGTTGCTGCCACCGCTTCGCGCCGCTCTCCATGGGGCGGCTCGAGCAGGACGATCTCCGCTGCATGTATCACGGGCTGAAATTCGCGCCCGACGGGCGCTGCATCGAAATTCCCGGACAGAAGCTCATTCCGCAGAGCGCCTTCGTGCGACGCTATCCGGCGGTCGAGCGTGGCGGCTGGATGTGGATCTGGATGGGCGACGAGACGCTGGCCGATCCGGCGTCGATTCCTGATTCGGTACGGCTCGACGATCCCGGCTATCGCATGCGCAGCGGCCAGCTCGACTACGTCGCGCACTACCTGCTGATCGACGACAACCTGCTCGACCTCTCCCATCTCTCGTTCGCGCATGAAAAGACCCTGGGCCTCGACATGCCGCAGTGGGCCAATGAGCGGCCGCGCATCCTGCCGCTGGAGCGGGGCCTGCGCGTGGAACGCTGGCTGCGCGGCCAGCCATCGCGCAGCTTCATGCGCCGCTGGGGCGAGGCGCTCGACCTGTGGAACAGCTACGACTTTCTCTTTCCCGGCATCTTCCTGCTTCGCACCGCCTTCTATCCGGTGGGCACGGCCGAGCGCTGCAAGGGCCAGCCGCCGTCCGAGCCGCCGCTCTTCCTGCGCTACGACGACCAGGCGGTGACGCCGATGACGGCGCGGACATCGCGCTACTTCTATGCCGCCGGCGCGCGCAGTGCCGACCTCGATGAGGACCGCGTCGGCCGGCTCTATGCCGTCGTCGAGGCGGCCTTCAACGAGGACAAGGCGATCATCGAGGCGCAGCAGAAGTTGATCGACATGGACCCCGAACGGCGCATGTTGCCGACCAGCCTCGATGCCGGTCCGACACAGTTCCGCAAGCTCGTCCAGACGCTGCTCGATCGTGACGGCCAGCCCAGTCTGGCCAGGAACGCAACAGTACAAGTAGGATAGAGTGTGACCGACAATCAGAATGGGCGGTCCGTCCGCCGTCTCGAGGATGCGCGCTTCCTGCTGGGGCGCGGCCGTTATGTCGAGGACATCGACGCCGGGGTAGTGGGCGCCGTGTTGCACGGCTACGTGCTGCGATCGCCGCATGCCCATGCCCTGATCCAGTCGATCGATGTTTCGGGCGCCAGGGCCTTGCCCGGCGTTCGTCTGGTGGCACTCACCGCCGATCTTGCGGCTGATGGGCTGGGGCCACTGCCGTGCCTGGCGGCGGTGAAGCCGTTGATCGTGCCGCCGCGGCCGGCGCTGGCCGATGGCCGCGTCCGCCATGTCGGCGACTCCGTGGCCTTCGTCGTGGCCGACAGCGCCGACGTGGCGCGCGAGGCCGCCGAGCTGATCGAGGTCGACTACGATCCGATCCCTGCCGTCGTCGACGGCACGGCAGCGCTTGTCGAGGGCGCGCCGGCGCTGTGGGATCGGGCGCCGGGCAATCTCGCCTTCCATTTCCGCAAGGGTGACCATGAGGCTGTGGCGCAGGCGATGAAGAGCGCCGCCCACGTCGTTGCCGTCGAGGTGATGAACAACCGCGTCGTCGTGGTGCCGATCGAGCCGCGGGCCGGTATCGCCCGCTACGATGCCGCTACCGGCACGATGGATCTCGAATTGACCGGGCAGGGGTTGCACGGCATCCGCCGCCAGCTCGCCGAGTTCGTCTTCAAGGTGCCGCTGGAGAGCATCCAGCTTCATGCGCCCGATGTCGGCGGCGGCTTCGGCATGAAGAACTTCCTCTATCCCGAATGGGTGCTGCTGCTGTGGGCGGCGCGCAGGCTCGGCCGTCCGGTCCGCTGGATCGCCGACCGCGCCGAGGAGTTTGTGTCGGGCGCCCAGGGCCGCGACATCGCGGCCTCGGCCAGAATCGCGCTCGATGCGACAGGCCGCATCCTGGCGCTCGACGTGGCGATGGTGGCCAACCTCGGCGCCTATCTTTCGGGCAACGGTCCCGGTGCCTCGGCCGTCGCCGCCTCGACGGCGCACGGCGGCGTCTACGATATCCCGCTGATCGCCGTCGACGTGCGTGGCGCCTTCACCAACACCGTGCCGGTCGATGCCTACCGCGGCGCCGGCAAGCCCGAGGCCAACTACATCACCGAGCGCGCGATCGAGGCGGCGGCGCGCGTGATCGGCCGCGATCCCGCGGGCTTGCGGCGGCAGAACCTGATCGCCTCGTTCCCGCACAGGACCGCCATGGGCATGGCGATCGATTCGGGCGGCTTCGTCGCCAACCTCGATGCCGCCGTCGTGCGCGCCGATACGGCGGGCTTCGAGGCCCGCCGCGCGGCGGCGAAGGCACGCGGCCGGCTGCGCGGCATCGGCATCGGCTGCTTTCTCGAAACTTCGCGTGGCGCGCCCAACGAAGGCGCCGAGGTCCGCTTTGCGCCCGACGGCACGGTGACGATCGCGCTGGGCACCGAGTCGAACGGGCAGGGGCACGAGACATCCTTCGCACAGATCGCGGCCGAGCATCTCGGCCTGCCGATCACGGCATTTCGCTATGTGCAGGCCGACACGCGCCAGGTGAAGAGCGGCGCGGGTCATGGCGGCGCGCGGTCGATGCACATGGGCGGCGCCGCGCTGCTGAAGGCGATGGACGCAGCCCTGGCCAAGGCACGGCGACTGGCAGCACATCTCCTGCAGGCGTCGGGGGATGATCTCGACTATCGCAACGGCCGTTTCGATGTGCGTGGCACCGACCGCGGCATCGAACTCGCAGCGCTTGCCAGGAGCGCCGAGGATGCGGCGAACCTGCCCGACGGCATGTCGCCGGGGTTGGGCGAGCACGTGCTGAACATCACCGACGTCTTCACTTTTCCGAGCGGCTGCCACGTCGCCGAGGTCGAGATCGATCCCGAGACCGGCGCCTGCGCACTGCTGCGCTACACCGCCGTCGACGACTACGGGCGGCTCATCAACCCGATGCTGACCGAAGGCCAGGTGCAGGGCGGCGTCGTGCAGGGCATCGGCCAGGCGTTGCTTGAGCACACCGTCTACGATCCCGCCTCCGGCCAGCTGCTCAGCGGTTCGCTGATGGACTATGCGTTGCCGCGCGCCGACGACCTGCCGTCGTTCGATATCGACCTGATCGAGCGACCGACCGCCGCCAATCCGTTGGGCGTGAAAGGCTCGGGGCAGGCTGGCTGCATCGCCGCCCCTCAGACCGTGATGGCCGCGGTCCTCGACGCACTCAGGCCGGCCGGCGTCGAAGCGCTCGACATGCCGGCGACGCCGGAGCGCGTGTGGCGGGCGCTGCATCCGCTGAAGTGAGGAACCGCCATGCCAAAAATCAACGGTGAACGACTCCTGGCCGATCTGCGACGCATCGCCGATTTCGGCCGCTACGAGACCGGCGTGCACCGGCCGCACCTCTCGCCACAGGATGTCGAGAGCCGGCATTGGCTCGCGGCGCGGATGAAAGAGGCCGGGCTCGAGCCGGTGATCGACGGCATCGGCACGGTGATCGGCAAGAGCCCCAAGACCGGCCCCCGGCTGCTGATGGGCTCGCACTCCGACACCCAGCCCAGGGGCGGCTGGCTCGATGGCGTCATGGGCGTGATCTACGGTCTCGAGGTGGCGCGCGCGCTGGCCGAGGATCCCGAGACGGCGCATCTCGCCGTCGACGTCGCCTCGTGGGCCGACGAGGAGGGCCACTGGGGCCAGATGACCGGCAGCCGTTCGTTCGTCGGCCTGTTTTCCGAGGCTGACATCGACAAGGCCAGGCACCGAGACGATGGCACGCCGATGCGCGAGGCGCTGAAGGCGGCCGGCCTCGCCGACACCCCGCGCGAGCACCTGGAAGAGGGAAGGTACCGCGGCTACCTCGAGGCCCATATCGAGCAGGGCGGCCTCTTGGAGGCGAGCGACAAGCGCATCGGCATCGTCACGGCAATCGTCGGCATCATGGCGTTCCGCCTCACCTTCGGCGGCATCCAGAACCATGCCGGCACGACGCCCATGCCGATCCGCAAGGATGCCGGCGCCGCGATGATGCGGCTCTACAACGACGTGATGGACAGGTTCCCCGCGGTCTCCGGTCCGCGCAGCGTGTGGACCGTCGGCAAGATGTCGATCGAGCCCGGAGCGCCTGCGATCGTTCCCGGCAAGGCCGAGATGATCCTCCAGTTCCGCGATGCCGACGTGAAGGTCCTGCAGGCCTTCGAGGCCAAGCTGATGGAGATCGTGGCCGATCACCAGAAGAAGGGCCCCTGCACGGTGGAGTGCGTGAACCTCTCGCGGACCCAGCCGCTGCTGATGGACGACCGCTTCCTCGAAGCGATCGAGGAGTCGGCCGTGGCACATGCGCCCGAGAAGCATGTCCGCATGCCTTCCGGCGCTGGCCACGACGCGCAGGTGATCGGCCTCAAAATTCCCGCCGCGATGATGTTCGTGCCCTCGATCGGCGGCATCTCGCACCATTTCACCGAGAACACGGCCGACGCCGACATCGTGCTGGGCTGCCAGGTTTTCGCCGATGCGGCGGCAAAGATCCTGAAGGGTAACTAGCGCCCAGTACGAGAGACAGGAGTCACGCACTTCATGTCACCCAGGGAGTCACGCGGCAGCCGGTAACCCCAGGTCACCGCTGCACATTTCGCGCGTGGACGGCGTCGCGACGGGAGTCGCCGACTGACTCGTTTCAGGAGTCCGTCCGGCCAGTTCGGCCCGCAACATCAGCAGTTCGCGCCGCTCAGTGCGGTCCTCGGCGCGGCGGCGGTCGGCGTCCAGGCGGCTCTGCACGTGCATGAGGAGCCGCGTGTTGACCTTCCGCTTCTCGCCGATCTTCTGGCCACGATAGAACACCGGTTGCACCTCGATCACGTTGGCTTGCAGGGCGATGTCGTCGCCGACCTCCTCGGCGCGGCGGCGGATGGCCTCCGCCCAGCGCCAGGCGAACGCGGGGTACTTGGCCTTCCAGCGGTAGAGCGTGCCGCGGTTCACGCCGGCGCGAAGCGTTGCTTCCAGGACCGAGCCGCAAAGCGCGAGCTGTTCCAGGAACGAGGCGCGCTGGCGGGCGGGCGTCCGCCGCCGCCGCGGATTGGCGATCGCCCGCTCCAGTAAACCGGGCGGCGGGACCGCCGGCGCCGCGACGGGCGTGAGCGGATTGTTGATGGGGTTGTAGGACAGCGGCTGGCGCGCGTACCGTTCGAGCGCCTCCTCGGCGCGGCGGCGCGCCGATTCCTCGGCCAACTCCGCGGGATCGCGCTCGGGGGTGCCGAAGTGCCAGGCTTGTTTCGACATCGTTCCAGTCTCCTTCCTCCGGAGAATCGCCGGATGGATAGGATATATAGGAACGTATAATAGGGGTCAATAGGCCTATCTTGTGGGCACCAACCCGGCCTTGCCATCTTTATGACAGCACGGCGAAGTTTCGTGGTCGCGCCCTGCGACTCTATCGCGGCGAGCGGACGAGCGCTTCGGTTGACGCTTCCGTCGTTCTGTTGGAAAAGACCTCATGGGAACTGCAGAAATTGCCGTGCGTCGCAAAAACAAGGCGCAGCGCATCGATCGTGTCGGCCGGCTTGCGCGCGGCAAGTTCGTGTCTCCGAACAATGTACCCGCCCTGCTGAAGCGGATCATCGAGCCGGGCGACATCCTCTGCCTCGAGGGCGACAACCAGAAGCAGGCCGACTTCCTGGCCAACCAGCTGGCCACGCTCGACAAAAAGGACTTGCGCGACATCCATCTCGTGATGTCCTGCATCACGCTCCCGGCCCATATCGAGCTCTTCAAAAAGGGCATGATCCGGCAGGTCGACTTCTGCTTCGCGGGCCCGCAGGGCACCGCCGTGGCGGACCTGGTGAAGGCCAAAAAATTCCCGGTCGGCGCCATCCACACCTACAACGAACTCTATGGCCGCTATTACATCGACCTGACGCCCAGGGTGGCGCTGATCGCGGCGGCCAAGGCCGACCGCAAGGGCAACCTGTTCCTGGCGGCCAATACCGAGGAAACCCCGGCCATCGTCGAGCCGACAGCCTTCTCCGACGGCATCGTGTTCGCGCAAGTGAATGAGATCGTCGACAAGCTGCCGCGCATCGACATTCCGGCCGACCAGGTCGATTTCGTGGTCGAAGCGCCTTACCCCATGCATCTGCAGGCGCTGTTCACGCGCGATCCCGCGGCGATCACCGACGTGCAGATCCTGATGGCGATGGTGGCGCTGCGCGGCATCTACGAGAAGTACGAGGTCCAGTCGCTCAACCACGGTGTCGGCTTCAACACCGCGGCCATCGAGCTCCTGCTCCCGACCTATGGCGAGCGGCTCGGGCTGAAAGGCAAGATCTGCAAGTACTGGATGGTCAATCCGTTGCCGACCATGATCCCGGCCATCGAGTCGGGCTGGATCGAACGTGTGTTCTCGGTCGGCGGCGAAGTCGGCATGGAGCGCTATACCGCCGCCCGGTCCGATGTTTTCTCCACCGGCCGCGATGGCAGCTTCCATTCCAATCGCGCCATGGGACAGCTCGCCGGACACTATGCCGTCGACATGTTCATCGGCGCGTCGCTGCAGATCGACGTCAACGGCAATTCCTCGACGGTGTCGAAGAACCGGATCACCGGCTTCGGTGGCGCACCCAACATGGGCTGCCAGCCGACGGGACGACGGCATCCGACGAAGGCCTGGCTGAAAGCCGGCGCCGAGGCCAATCCCGGTCCGGGCTCGCTGCCCGGCCGCAAGCTGGTGGTGCAGCTCGTCGAGACTTTCCAGGCCGGCCGCGTGCCGACCTTCGTCGAGGAACTCGACGCGCAGGATCCCAGCATCAAGAAGGCCCTGCATGGCGTGGCGCCGGTCATGATCTACGGCGACGACGTCACCCATATCGTGACCGAAGAAGGCATCGCCAACGTGGGCGCGTGCCGCTCGGTCGCGGAACGCCAGGCCGCGATCCGCGCGGTCGCGGGCTATACGCCGGTCGGGCTGAAGCGCAAGAAGCGCGAGACCGAGGAGCTTCGCCGGCGCGGCATCGTCCAGTTGCCCGAGGATGTCGGTGTTCGCCCCTCGGAGGCGAGCCGCAGCCTGCTGGCCACACAGGACATCAAAGGCCTCGTCCGGTGGTCCCAGGGTCTCTACGACCCGCCCGCGCAATTCGTCGACTGGTAGGACCCGAGAGAATGGAAAAGTTCACCAAGGCTTTCCCGTCCAAGCCGCTGAAGTCCACGGCCGGCAAGCCATGGGCGCTGGCCGGCGTCGTGGGATCGGGCAATCTCGAAGTGCTGGTCGAGCGCGGCAGCCGGCCGTCCGACGCGATGGACTGCCACATCGAGACCTCGATCCCCGGCTACAAGGCGTCGTGGCTGGCGGCCCTCGCCGATTTCGCCCACCATTATCCGGCTGGCGGCACCAAAGTGACGATCAACGACCAGGGCGCGCCGCCGGTCCTCGTCACGCTCCGGCTGCGCCAGGCCTACGATCACCTGACGAAGGGCGAGAAGTGAGGGGCGAGAAATGACCGGCACTTCCCTGTTCCATGAGCAGACGGCGCGCCAGCGAATCGCGGCGGTCGTCGATGCCGGCTCGTTCGTCGAGCTGCTGCCGCCGCCCGAGCGCCTGACCAGCCCCTACCTTGCCCAGCTCGGCATCCCGGTCTCCTTCGACGACGGCATCGTGATCGGCAAAGCCAAGATTGGCGGCAAGAAGCTGTATATCGCGGCCCAGGTCGGCCAGTTCGTCGGTGGCGCGGTGGGCGAGATCCACGGCGCCAAGCTCACCGGACTCTTCAAGGCCGCGGCGCGCGACCGTGTGCCTTGCGCGCTGATCATCGAGAGCGGCGGCGTGCGGCTGCACGAAGGCTCGGCCGGCGAGATCGCCATCACCGAAGCGATGCGCGCCATCTTCGAATGCCGCGCGAAAAAGGTGCCGACGATCGCTGTCATCGGCTCCGACATCGGCGCCTATGGTGGCATCGGGATCCTGTCGACCTGCTGCGACCACCGGATCATGACCGAGCATGGAAGGCTCGGCATTTCGGGGCCGATCGTCATCGAGAAGTGGATGGGCAAGAAGGCCTACGACTCGTCAAATCGCGCGCTGGTGTGGAAGACCAGCGGCGGCAAGACCAAGTATCTCCTCGGCGACGCGGACGCGTTGGTACACGACGGTGCCGACGCCGTGCGCGAGGCGATCGGCAAGCTCCTCGCCAAATCCAGCCCCGTGACTCTCAAGAACGCGAAGGCGCGGCAGGCGGTGCTGGCGAAGAGGCTGAAGCGTTTCGGCAAGACGGAAAATCCCGACGATGTCTGGAAGGGCATGGGCGTGCGCGATATCGCTGCTGCGTCGCTGGCTTCCGGTCCGGAATTCGTGGCGCTCGCCAAAACGGGAAGGAAGTAGGCGATGAAGCAGCCATCGCCCCGCGCCCTCCTGGGCAAGCTCTTCGGCGGGTCGGCCAAGGGCATCGCCGTCGAGAAATCCCTGATCACCGGCTATGCCCAGGTGAACGGCAAGGACGTCTGCGTCATCGGTACCTGCAACGGCACCTACATCGGCAACGAAGCAGCCCTCGTGCTGGCCGCGCATGTGATCGACTGTATCGAGCGCCATCCCCGGACGCCGATCGTGATGCTGGTCGACAGCGCCGGGCAGGAGCCCAACCGCCTCGACGAGATGCTGGGACTCGCCAGTTACTTCGGCCATCTGCTGAGCTGCCTCGAAGTGGCGCGGCGCAAGGGCCACAAGCTCGTCACCATCGCCACCGGCAAGGCTATTGGCGGCGCCTTCATCTGCTACGGCATGTTCGCGGATCGCATCTACGCCCTCGACTCGGCCAGCGTCGGGCTGATGCCGATCGCTGCGATGTCGGCAGTGACCAAGATCCCCGCTGCCGTGCTGCAGAAGCTTTCCAAGACCATGCCGTCGCTGGAGTTCGGCGCGGAGCCCTTCGCGCTGCTGGGCGGCGTCGAGGAAGTCTGGCCGAGCACGGGTGACCTGCAGGCCCGGCTCGCCAAGGCGATCGCCACGGCCGCGGTCGACGACAACCGCGCCGCGTTGGGCAAGAAGCGCGGCGGCCGGAAACTCGCCCTGGATGTTCGCAA
>CAMARK010000140.1 GCA_945860205.1 Reyranella massiliensis 521
GCCCCGAAATTTGCCGACGTGAAGCAGGCGGCGCGCGCCGCCGGGCGCGATCCGGATGCGCTGACGGGCGCGATGTACCTGACCCTGGCGATCGACGACGATGCCGCCAGCGCCGACGCGCGGCTCAACGCCTATCTCGAAAATTACTACGGCCAGCCCGCCGGCGTGATTCGCCAGCGGCAGATGAGCTATGCCGGCCCGGCCGCCGGCGCGGCGGCCTGGATGAAGGACTATGCCGATGCCGGCGCCAGCCACCTGGTGCTGCGCTTCGCCGGCGACCACGAACGCCATCTCGAGACCGTGGCGCGCCTGCGCCGCGATCTCGGCTGGTAGTGACACACCCAGAGGTGTCACACCCAGTTGAGACAAATGTTGTGACACAGGCTGAGCGCCCACCTGTGCCCTCTTCGGGAATCCGACCCTGTGGCCCCACCTCGGGCGGCCACGGAAGACCGTCAATATTCAGTCCGCGGACGCGTTTTTCGCGCCTCGGTCCGCCCCACAGCCGGACAGTCAATGCGGCGAGGGCGTCCTTGTGCTTGCTACTCACGGCTCAGTACTCGGGTACTGACTACCCGGTAAAGGCCGCGGGACGGCCCCTCATCCTCCAGGGATCGTACCCGGCGGGCGCGCCGGGCGGGGCATGGCCAAAGGTTCTTCCCGAACAACTCCTGACACTCGAAACGGGTGTCACAAGTTGTTCGGACTTGTTCCGCTCCACGCGGATTCGGAGTCTCGTGAAACCGGCAAAGACCCTCCACGGGTCCAGGAGGCCGATGGTCACGTGGCATCGCCCGAGTAGCCCAGAGCGACGGGAGGGCTGGCCTGGGTTTCTCCCGGCTTTTTGCGCCGAGCCTCTGGAGTGACCTTCCAGAAGCTCGGCTGGGTTTTGCGTTCCCGCATAAAAGCGGTCGGTCGGCCGGGCGTGTCCGCCTACTGGTTTACAGCCGCGCGCGTATGATCGATTCGCGTCGGATTTGCGACAGTCTCCCGGGACGGCCGGATAAGGGAGACCAACGACCATGTTATTGATCGGCAGGGAATACACCCTGCCCCAAGTGGCTTCGCGACCGCGTCCGTGGACTTGGCCCCTTGCATCGCCCGCGTGGAGAGCGGGAACGCCACCCGGTCACGACTTGGAATATTGGGGAGCCGTCCCGGGCAAGTGAACGGGCGGCTCGGCCTTTTAGACAGGCCTCGTGCGACGATATCAAAAATATAGGACGAATCCTGCCAAACTTGCAAGTACCAGATTTGGGGACTGCAGGGTGCTTTCCCATTGGGGCCGGCTCCGCATGTTTTGCGTCCGTTAAGGCTTTGTTATTCCGTCAAGAAACGCCGCCGGCGGATCGATCCTCAGGCCCGGTCCCGACCGTCACCGAACTGTCACATAAAGGAAATAAATACATAGCGGCGACTCCCTAGGACTCCGGCCCACACGAACCAGAGGAGGTCCAATGATCAACCGTACCATCGTCCTGACTGCGGCGGCCGTCGCCACGTTCGGATTCGCAGCGTCCGCCCAGGCCCAGGGGGTCGATCCCAAGCTGGCGAAGTACACCCCCGTCAGCGGCATCTCGGGCAATCTGAAGTCCATCGGCTCGGACACGCTCAACAACCTGATGACCTTGTGGGCCGAGGGCTTCAACAAGATGTACCCGAACGTGAAGATCGAGATCGAAGGCAAGGGCTCCTCGACCGCGCCGCCGGCGCTGGTCGCCGGCACCGCCCAGTTCGGTCCGATGTCGCGTCCGATGAAGGGCGCGGAGATCGACGCGTTCGAGAAGAAGTACGGCTACAAGCCGGCCGTGATTCGCAGCGCCGTCGATGCGCTCGCCGTGTTCGTCCACAAGGACAATCCGATCAAGTGCCTGTCGCTGCAGCAGGTCGATGCGATCTTCTCCAAGACCCGCAAGGGCGGCAACGACAAGGACATCGGCAACTGGTCGCAGCTCGGCGTCGAGGGCGAGTGGGCCAACAAGCCGATCTCGCTCTACGGCCGCAACTCGGCCTCCGGCACCTACGGTTACTTCAAGGAAGTCGCGCTGTTCAACGGCGACTACAAGGATGCCGTGAAGGAGCAGCCCGGCTCGTCGACCGTCGTCCAGGGCATTGCCTCCGACAAGTTCGCGATCGGCTACTCGGGCATCGGCTACAAGACGGCCGACGTGAAGGCGGTCCCGCTTTCCGCCAAGGCTGGCGGCAAGTGCGTCGAGGCGACGGCCGAGATGGCCTATGCCGGCGAATTTCCGCTCGCCCGCTTCCTCTACATCTACACCAACATCAACCCGAACCAGCCGGTCGAGCCGGTGCGGGCGGAGTTCATCAAGTTCATCTACTCGCAGGAAGGCCAGGCGGCGACCGTCAAGGACGGCTACTTCCCGGTTACCTCGGCCATCGCCGAGGACGACCTCAAGGCGATGAAGATCAAGTAGGCCGTTCGACGGGCGGTGGCCGGCATCGGGCCGGCCGCCGCCTCGCCGATAGTATGTCGTTTGGATGAGCTGGGACGTACGGGGGAAGCGCCATGCCGCAAAATGCAGCCACTGCAGCCACGCAGGGTGCTTCGGCTCTCGTCGGCAAGCGCGACAAGACGACCAAGAAGTCGGTGATCTTTGCCGACAAGGCGGCCGACTGGATCATCACGGTCGGCGGTCTCGGCGTCATCCTCGCCGTCTTCGGCATCATGATCTTCCTGCTCCAGGTGGTGGTGCCGCTGTTCACCGGCGGCTCGACCATAGCGACCGTCAGCGGCAAGGCGCCCGACAAGCCCGGCACGGTCGTCATGGACCGGGTGGACGAGTACCGGACCCTCTCGGTTGCCGTGACGACGCGCGGCGACCTGAGTGCCTTCCATGTACCGACCGGCAGGGCCATCGAAGCACCGACTTTCGATTTTGGCGGCAAGACGGCAACCGCTTTCGCCCGTACCATCGCCACCGGCGATATTGCCTTCGGCTTCGCCGACGGCAACGTCCGCTTCGGCAAGACCGGCTTCGAGGTCAAGGTGATTCCGCTGGCCGACGTGCCGGCCGGCGCCATGGTACTCGATCGGAATGACCGCACCGACGGCCGGCAGATATTCACCACATTGCCGGGCAACCAGGCGCGCCAGATTTCGATTTCCGCCGCCATGGCGGAGCCGCAGGAAGTCTCTCCGGGCGCCGCCATCGTCGGCATCGACTATCGCGTCGGCGGCACCGTCGAACGCCCGACGCGCGCTTTCGTCACCGTGGACGACAAGGGAATCGCGCGGCTCAGCCTCGCCGAAACCAAGGTCAATCTCCTGACCCGCAAGGAAACCACCGAGATCACCACTTCGACCCTGCCGGCGTTGCCGGCCGGCGTGGTGGTCAAGGCGGTCCTGATGACCGAGAAGGCGGACCAGGTCTACATCGCCGAGAAGTCGGGCCGCGTGCATCGCTACGACACGCGCGACATGACCGCTCCCAAGCTTGCCGAGACGGTCGACCTCCTGCCGCAGGGCGTCGAACTGACGGTCTTCAGCTTCCTGATCGGCGAGCAATCGCTCGTGGTCGGCACGTCGGATGGCTCGGTCGATGTCTATTTCCGCCTCCAGCAGGCAGGCGCGCGCTCGACCGACGGCTATACGCTGGTGCGTGCGCACCGGCTCGAGAAGCAGGGCGCGGCCATCGTGGCCATGGATGTTTCCAAGCGCACCAAGATGTTCGTGACCGCCGATGCCAAGGGCGAGACCTGGGTCCGGCACAGCACGACGGAGCAGACGCTCCTGCGCCTGCGCCCGCCGGCGGATTTCGGCGCGGCGGACTACAAGGCCGTGGCCTTCGCACCGCGCGACGATGCCGTGCTGGCGGTCGCCGGCGGCGGACGCTATGTCGAATGGAATGTGTCCATTCCCCACCCGGAGACGACGTGGTCGTCGATCTTCGGCAGGATCTGGTACGAGGGCTACTCCGGGCCGGAATACACGTGGCAGTCGTCGTCCGGCACCGATTCGTTCGAGCCCAAGTTCTCGCTCGTGCCGCTGATCTTCGGCACCCTGAAATCGACCTTCTACGCCCTGCTCATGGCGGTGCCGCTGGCCCTGGCGGCAGCCATCTTCACGTCCGAATTTCTCCACCCCACCGTTCGTTCCGTCGTCAAGCCGGCGATGGAGATGATGGCGTCCCTGCCGTCCGTCGTGCTGGGCTTCATCGCCGCGCTGATCGTGGCACCCATCGTCGAACAGAACATCACCAGCGTGCTGCTCGCCTTCGTCTTCGTGCCGTTGGCGCTGATCGTGGCCGCCTACTCGTGGCAATTCATGCCGCAGACCCAGGCCATCCGCTTGAGCGGCGTGCCTCGTTTCATTCTGATGTTCGTGGCATTGGCGGTCGGCTTGTGGCTCGCCAGCGTTCTCGGCGGCCCGCTGGAGCGGCTGATGTTCGCCGGCGACTTCAAGGCCTGGGTCAACCGCGACCGCGGCTCGCCGGTCCCGTTCATGACCGTGATCCTGTTGCCCGCGGCGTTCCTTGCGGCATCTTATGCGCTGCGCCGGTTCGGTCCCGGCCCGCGCATCGATGGCATGCTGCGTCGCGCGAGCGGCTCGCAGGCGGCGGCCCTCGACGGCGGGCGCTGGCTCGCCCTCATCGTTGCCGCCCTGATCCTGTCCTATGTCGTTTCTTCCCTGCTCGCCGGCGTCGGCTACGATCCGCGCGGCGGCATGATCGACACCTACGTGCAACGCAACACGCTGGTCGTCGGCTTCGCCATGGGCTTCGCCGTCATTCCGATCATCTACACCATCGCCGAGGACGCGCTGAACTCCGTGCCGGAACACCTGCGCGGCGCCTCTCTCGCCTGCGGAGCAACCCAATGGCAGACGGCAACCAGGGTCATCCTTCCAACGGCCGCCAGCGGCGTTTTCGCCGCCGTGATGATCGGCATGGGACGCGCCGTCGGCGAAACCATGATCGTCGTCATGGCGGCCGGCAACACGCCGATCCTGGACATGAACATCTTCAACGGATTG
Organism: Reyranella massiliensis 521; assembly: GCA_945860205.1. Classification (GTDB taxonomy): domain Bacteria; phylum Pseudomonadota; class Alphaproteobacteria; order Reyranellales; family Reyranellaceae; genus Reyranella; species Reyranella massiliensis_B. The sequence continues at coordinate 4,994 of CAMARK010000140.1, forward strand.
CGCGCGCTGTCGGCGAACATCGCGGTGGAGCTGCCCGAAGCGGTGCGCGACGACTCGCTCTACCGCATGCTGTTCCTCGCCGCCCTGACCCTGTTCGTCATCACTTTCGTGGTCAACACGGCGGCCGAGGTAATTCGCCAGCGCTTCCGCAAGCGCGCGGTCTCGTTGTGATCGATCGGGGAGAACGCGAATGACCGCCGTCAACATCGACACCGCCGCCTCTACCGGCAAGGCGAAGTCCTCCGTCTACCGCCGGGCGCATGCCGCCGACCTGAGCGCCGTCGGCGAACCGTTCCAGTGGGTTCTGGGCGGTGCCCTGGCGATGGGCTGCGTCCTGATCGCGGGCCTTCTCCTGCTGGTCTTCTGGAACGGTCTCGTCACCTTCTGGCCCAAGCCGATCGAGGTCGTTCGCCTGACGGACGGAGCGATGGTGGCCGGCGAGCCGTTCCGCACCGAGAGCTTCCGGGTCACGGCAGATCAGCTCGCCAAGGTGCCCGCCGACAAGCGCGCCGCGATCGCCACCGACGACGGATTCGCCGACCGCACGCTCTACCGCACCGGCAACTACGACATCTACAACGACGACTTCCGCTGGGTGCCCGATTACGAGGTGGCCTCCGTGGAGCGGCCCGCCGACATGGTCTATGTCGAGCGTCTCGAGTGGGGCCCTCTGATCGGTCGCATCAAGAGTGCCATCGTCAACGGGACCGCGGTTCCGGCCGACCGCCTGACACCGGCTGGCCTCGCCGCCGCACACGATGCAGCCCGCGCCCGTTGGGCGCAGATCCAGCACATCGAGCGAGACCTGATCGGCGACGTCAATCACACGATCGAGAAGGCCCGGCTGCGGGTACGCAGCGTCGAACTCTCCTCCGGTGCCGACAGCCCGGCCTACAGGGCAGCCCAGCAGCGCTTCAGCGACGAGAACGTCAAGCTCCAGGAGCGGTTCCAGGCGCTCACCAAGCAGGCTCAGGCATTGCGCGCCGAGGATGCCAAGGACACGGTCACCTTTGCCGAGATCGGCGGCAAGGAGAAGGCGGTAAACCTGTCCGCCGTGGTGCGCTTCTTCCAGCCGAACGAGCTTTCGATCTTCGGGAAGATCGGTGTCTATCTCGGTCGCTGGTGGGAGTTCCTGTCGACGGAGCCACGCGAAGCCAACACCGAAGGCGGCATTCTGCCGGCGATCTTCGGGACGGTGGCGATGACCCTGTTGCTGGTGATCTTCGTGGCGCCGTTCGGCGTCATCACGGCACTGTATCTGCGCGAGTACGCCAAACAGGGCCGTCTGGTGGCGGTGGTGCGTATTTCGGTCAACAATCTGGCCGGCGTGCCGTCGATCGTCTACGGCGTGTTCGGCCTGGGCTTCTTCGCCTATATTGTGGGCGGCTCGATCGACCAGGTGTTCTTTCCGGAGCGGTTGCCGAGCCCGACCTTCGGCACCGGCGGCCTCTTTTGGGCGGCGCTGACCCTGGCGTTGCTCACCGTGCCGGTGGTGATCGTCGCCACGGAGGAGGCGCTGGCCGCCGTGCCGCGCTCCATGCGCGAGGGCTCGCTCGCCTGCGGGGCATCGAAGTGGCAGACGATCCGACGCATCGTCCTTCCGCGCGCGATGCCCGGTATCATGACGGGAATCATTCTCGCCATGGCGCGAGGTGCCGGCGAGGTCGCGCCGCTGATGCTGGTCGGCGTCGTCAAGCTGGCGCCGGAGCTGCCGATCGACGGCTATTTTCCCTACATCCACCTGGAGCGCAGCTTCATGCACCTGGGCTTCCACATCTACGACGTGGGCTTCCAGTCGCGCAATTCCGAGGCCGGAAAGCCGATGGTGTTCGTCACGACCCTGCTTCTCATTCTTCTGATCGTCGTCATGAACGCCGCGGCGATCTACATCCGCAACCGCCTGCGCCGCCAATTTGCCGGCAGCCAATTCTAGAATCGACGGAGAACAACATGCCCGACGGCAGCCAGGTCGAATACGACAAGACGGTCTACCATCCCGTGCGCGGCGAAAACGGCACGGCTCTGGATATCGAGAAGTTCTCGCTGTGGTACAGCGAGAAGCAGGCGCTGTTCGAGAACTCCCTCGTGGTCGAGCGCGGCCTCGTGACGGCCCTGATCGGGCCTTCGGGTTGCGGCAAGTCGACCCTGCTGCGCTCGATCAACCGCATGAACGACCTCATCGACGGTCTGCGCATCGGCGGCCAGATGAAGATCGACGGTCGCGATATCTACGGGCCCGGAATCGACGTGATCGCGCTCCGGAAGCGGATGGGAATGGTGTTCCAGAAGCCCAATCCGTTTCCGATGACGATCTTCGAGAACGTCATCTATCCTCTCCGAGTCGATGGCGTGACCGACAAGACGATGCTGGAAGAGACGGTGGAGCGCTCGCTCAGGGGATCTGCCCTTTGGGACGAGGCCAAGGACCGCTTGCACGAGAGCGCGCTCGGCATGTCGGGCGGCCAGCAGCAGCGGCTGTGCATCGCGCGGGCCATCGCGGGCGATCCCGAGGTGCTGCTGATGGACGAGCCGTGCTCCGCCCTCGATCCGATCGCGACATCGCGCATCGAGGAGCTGATCGACGAACTGGCCGGTCACTACACGATCGTGATCGTCACCCACAACATGCAGCAGGCGGCGCGGGTCTCGCAAAATACCGCCTTCATGTATCTCGGCCGGCTGATCGAGTACGGCGCGACCGAGACGATGTTCACGACACCGAAGGCGGAACGCACCCAAGCCTATATCACCGGGCGCTTCGGCTGAGGCAGTCCGCGCGATGCGGCGGGCAAATGAGGAAGGGAATTCGACATGGCGGGCGAACATACGCTGAAGCGGTTCGACGAGGAGCTGGAGCGGTTGAGCGCGACGATCAGCGAAATGGGCGGCCTGGCCGAGAGCCAGCTCGCGCAGTGCCTGGCGGCATTGCATGAGCGCGACACCGCGGCGGCGGAGAAGGTGATTGCCGACGACGCCAGGGTCGACGCGCTCGACGAGGCGGTGCAGGACCAGACGGTCAAGCTGCTGGCGCTGCGTCAGCCCGTGGCGGTCGACCTGCGCGTCATCCTGTCGTCGATCAAGATCGCGGCGGCGCTGGAGCGCATCGCCGACTACGCCAAGAACACGGCCAAGCGTACCATCGTGCTTTCGCAGGGCACGCCGCCGCCGGCGGCCGTCTCGGGCATCGAACGGCTGGGCCGGCTGGTGCGGACGGCGCTCAAGGACGTGCTCGACGCCTTCACCCAGGGCGATGTCGCCAAGGCGCGCGACGTCTGGGAACGGGACGAGGAAATCGACCAGGTCTACACTGGCCTGTTCCGCGAGCTCTTGACCTATATGATGGAGGATCCGCGCACGATCACGGGCTGCACGCATCTGTTGTTCATGGCCAAGAACATCGAGCGCGCCGGCGACCATGTCACCAACATCGCCGAGCTGGTGAGCTTCCGTGCCACCGGCCACGGTTTCGACGAGGCACGGCCCAAGGGCAGCGCCGCGCTCTACGCCACGGGCACCGCATCGTGAGCGTGGCCGGCACCATGGCCTCCCGTCGCGACAGCCAGACGTCGTCGATGAAGCCGAGCGTGCTGATCGTCGAGGACGAGACCGCGCTGGTCGAGCTGCTGCGCTACAACCTCGAACAGTCGGGGTTCAAGGTCGTGGTCGCGGGCGACGGCGAGGAGGCGCTGGCCGCGGCCCAGGAGGATGTCCCCGATATCATCCTGCTCGACTGGATGCTGCCCTTGATGTCGGGCATCGAAGTCTGTCGCCAGCTTCGCCGTCAGACATCGACCGCCAACGTGCCGATCATCATGCTGACGGCGCGGGGCGAGGAGGGCGATCGCATACGCGGGCTCGATGCCGGTGCCGATGACTATGTTTCCAAGCCGTTTTCACCGACCGAGCTGGTGGCGCGCATCCGCGCCGTGCTGCGACGCATCCGTCCGGCACTGGCCGACGAAGCGCTTTCCTACGCCGACATCGTGATGGACCTGGTGGCGCACCGCGTCATCCGGGCCGGCAAGCCGGTCCATCTCGGTCCCACGGAATTCCGCCTGCTGCGCCACTTCATGGAACATCCCGGCCGCGTCTTCTCGCGCGAGCAGTTGCTCGACTCGGTGTGGGGCAAGGACGTCTACGTCGAGGCCCGCACCGTCGACGTCCACATCCG
>CAMARK010000141.1 GCA_945860205.1 Reyranella massiliensis 521
CGTGCCCGAATAGGTATTCCCCGCCGTCAGAGTGGCCGTCCCGGCGCCATCCTTGGTGAGCGTGCCGGTGGTCGTGCCGATGACGTTGCTGATCGTGACATTGCCGGCACCTCCGACCGTCAGGTTCTGGCCAGCTCCGCCGATTGCGCCACTGAGGGTCAGCGTGCCCGCATCGGAATTGATGCGGGCCGCCCCGGCCAGGGTGATGGCGCCGGCATAGCTGTTGTTTCCTGAAATGTTGCGCAAAGCGCCGCCGCTCGAAACACCGGTGCCGGTCAACGACAGGGCCTCGGCGCCGACCGCGATGCCGTTTTGCAGCTCGAGGGCCGCGCCGCTGGCCACCGTCACGCCACCCGCGATGGTGCCAAGCCCGGTCGCGGTGCGGATGTTCAGGGCGCCTTCCGAGATCGTCGTGGCGCCGGTGTAGGTATTGGCGGCCGTCAGCGTCACCGTGCCCGCACCGTCCTTGGTGAAGGTCCCCGAGGTTGTGCCGATAACGCCGGTGATCATGGTGCTACCGGCGCCACCGACCGTCAGGTTCTGGGCGGCCCCACCGACCGTGCCGCTTAGCGTGAGCAGATCGAGATCCGAGTTGATGCGGGTCGGGCCGGCCAGCGTGATGGCGCCGCCGTAGGTGTTGTTTCCTGAAATGTTGCGCAGGGCGCCGTCGGCGGAAACACCGCTGCCGTTCAGCGACAGCGCCTCGGCGCCGACCACGATGCCGTTCTGGATCTGCAGCGCGGCGCCGCTGGAGACGGTCGTGCCGGCCGCGGTCGTGCCCAGCGCCGCATTGTTCTGGATGTTGAGCGCGCCCGTCGAGATCGTGGTCGCGCCGGAATATGTGTTGGTCCCGGTAAGGATCGTCGTGCCGCTGCCGATCTGGGTCACCACGCCTGTCCCGGAGATCACGTTGCCGACCGTCGCCGCGTCGGAACGGTTGAAGGCGAGTGTGGCGTTGTTGACCACCGCGCCCGTTCCCAGCGTGCCCGCCGTGCCGCCGGCGCCGATGTTCAACGTTCCGGCCGAGATCGTGGTCGTGCCCGAATAGCTGTTGTTGCCGGTGAGCGTGAGGCTGGTTCCGGAGGCGACCAGGGTGCCGGTCCCCGAAATCACCGGGGCGACAGACGACGTCCCGGCGGCGGTAAGCGTCGACCCGGCCAGTTCCAGAATGCCGCTGCCCAGGACGGAGGCATTGGTGAGGTTGAACCCGGACTGGACCGTGTATGTCTGGGCGGCATTGATGGTCAGCGATCCAGCCGACAGGTCGACCGTGCCGATCGTGAAACTGCCGCCGACGATCGGCTGGGTGCCGGCACCCGAATTGAACGTCGCCGTATCACCGGCACCGGGTACGGTAGCCGGGCTCCAATTTGCCGCCGTCCCGTAGTCAGATCCGGTGTATTGCCAAGTCTGGGCGTGTGTGATCGCGACGTCCCCGGGAAAGACGCTGAACGCAGCAAAGACACCGGCTGCGCGACGCCTCCGACTCGCGCGGAACGCCCTGTTGTTTGTTCTTTTTTTTATCGGAGAGATGCAGATTTGCACACTACAGGAATCGCGCGTTATTGAACACCCACTGCGGAATTATTAATATGTATCAACCCTTTGTGACGGGATCCTCATTTCTTCAATGAAAACAAGGCGCTATGCAAAGTCTCTCAGCCAGGCTGACGGCCAAGAAGGCAGAATTGTGACCGTTCGAACGGCTTTTTCAGGCCCTGCTTTTCGCAGAAGAGCGACCATCGCCCTGTGCCTCGGCGCGCTCGTCGAGTCAGCGCTGGCACAGCCGGCCTCGCCTCAGGCGTTTCTCGAGGCGATCTATAAGCCCTATCTCGTGAAGGACTATTCGGGGCAGCCGTACGAGGATGCGAGCCGCTTCTTCGTGCCCGGACTCGTCCGCGCCATGACGGCGGACATCGCCGCCGCCCGTCGGCGCGGCGACGTCCCGACCCTCAACGGCGACCCGTTCGTCGATGCGCAGGATTGGGAGATCACCAATCTCGCCATTGCCGTCGTCCCCAGGGGCACGACGGCGGCGACCGCCACCGTCACCTTCGCAAATCTCGGGAAGGCAACCAGGCTGCTGATCGAGCTGGAGCAAACGCCGGCCGGCTGGCGCATCGCAGACATCAAGGCGCCCAGCGGCTCGCTGCGCGCGCTCTACAAACTGCGCTAGATTCCGCGCTTAGTGACGCCAGCTCGTATCGGTCTTGTCGATCTTGCGGATGAGCGCGGCGAATTCGAGATCGCCGATGGCGCCGCCGCCCTTTTCGGAGAAGCCGTCGACATCGGCGCCCGACTTGGCAGCGAGATTGTCGCCCAGAATGTTGAGCGTGCCGGCCGCCCCGGCGTCGAGCTGGATCTGGCACGCCCTTTCCAGGCGATAGAGCCGGATGAACGCCTCCGGCACGGTGCGGCCGGTGGTCAGGATGCCGTGGTTGCGCAGCATCATCGCCTGGTTGTCGCCCAGGTTGTCCAGCAGGCGGCCGCGCTCGTCGAGATCGAGGCTGGGGCCTTCATAGTCGTGATACGACAGCTTGTTGTGGAAGGTCGTGGCGGCCATCGAGATCGGGAGCAGCCCTTCCTTGAGGGCGCATACCGCCATGCCGGCCCGGGTATGGGTGTGCATCACCACCTTGTGGCGCGCGGCATGGGCCATGTGGACGGCCGAATGGATGACGAAGCCCGCGTAGTTCACGGGATAGTCCGACTTGCCGATGACGTTGCCGTCGAGGTCGATCTTCACCAGGTTCGAGGCCGTGACCTCGTCGTAGTTGAGGCCGAACGGGTTGATCAGGAAGTGCGGCTGCTCGCCCGGCACACGCGCCGTGAGATGGCCGTAGATCAGCTCGGTCCAACCGAAATGATCGACCAGCCGGTAGGCCGCGGCCAATTGGCGGCGCAGCACCGCCTCGCCTTCTGCGGGCGGCAGCGAGCTGACGTCGATCCCGGTGAGCGGCAGATCCTGGGCGATATGCATGTCCATGGGCGGTTCCTCCCGGCGGAAACAGGCGAGGCGCAAGCTTAGGCCCGCGCGCTATGCTCCGGCAACAAAAGAGGAAGCGCCAGATGGCCGAAAAACCGCGCCTCGATACCACGCGCCTGCAGAAGATGGCGCAGGCCTATTGGGAAAGCGCCGCCCTGATGGCAGCCGTCGAGCTGGAGGTCTTCACGGCCATCGCCCATGGCCAGGACACGATTGCGGCGGCCGCCAAGACCGTCGGAATCAGCGAACGCAATGCCGAGCGCCTGCTCACCGTCCTGGTCGCCATGACCCTGCTCACCCGCGACGGTGACCGCTTCGCCAATGCCGCCGACGTGGAACGCTTCCTGGTGAAGGACAGCGACCGTTATGCCGGGCCGTGGATCCTGTTCACCAAGCCGCGCTGGCCGGCCTTCGGCGAACTTTCCAGGCGGCTCCGCAATCCCGAGGAGAACCGGCTGGGCGCCTATGTCGACTTCTCGGTCGAGGATGCAAGGCGCTATCACGCCGCCACCTACTCGATCGGCATGGGCGCCGCCCGCCTGTTCAGCCGCAGCGTCGACTTGAAAGGCCGCAAGCTGCTGCTCGATCTCGGCGGCGGCTCGGGCGCCTACAGCATCGTGGCGGCGCAAACCTTCCCGGGCCTCAAGGCGATCGTGCTCGACCTGCCGCCGGTCGCGGTCGTGGCCGACGAATACATCGCGGCCAACAACGCGGCCGACCGCGTCACCACCCTCGCAGGCGACTTCACGCGCACCGAGTTTCCCAGGAACGTCGACGTCGTGGTGATGGCGAGCAACCTGCCGCAATACGAGCCCGACCTGATCCGCCTAGTCGTCGGCAAGGCCTTCGCCGCGCTGGTGCCCGGCGGCGAGATGCACCTGATCGGCGAGACGCTGCACGACGACCGGCGCGGGCCACTCTCCGCCGCCCTCTGGGGTCTCAACGAGGCGATTCAGCACAGCACCGGCCTCGCCCACACGGAATCCGAGGTGAAGGGCTATCTCTCCGGCGCGGGCTTCGCCGATGTCGCCGTCCACCCGTTCGTGCCGGGCGTGCTGTCGCGAATCGCAGGCCGCAAACTCGCCTGACCGCATATATTGTGGGTTTTCCGGCTGGCGCTCCCGCCAAAAGGGAGCGCGAAGGGATTAGCCCCGCTCCACCTGATCGTTTCCCGTCCGGGTCACCGCCACGGAGAAAGCCCGATCACGGTCCCGCGTTAAAGACCTGTTGGAGAGCTTCCATTAATTTCTGCTGCGGAACTGGTTTGTAAAGCACGCGATGCTGCCGATACTTTTCGGGCAGAACCTCTTGAGGATATCCAGTTACGATGATGAATGGGATGGCTTCGGACACGAGCGTGTCGGCGATGGCAAAAGCCTTCTCCTCCGAAAGCTTTACGTCCAGCAAGACGGCGTCAATTTTCTCGGACTTTATGGCGGCTAGAGCGGAAGCATTCGTCCGGAACGGCCCCACCGAATCATAACCCGCTCTATCGAGCATCGCCTGTAGTTCCATGCATTGCAGGACATCGTCTTCTATTATCAAGACTCGGTAGCATGTGGATGGCAGAACTTCCGAATTGGAAATCTGTGCCATGACTCCCCTCCCTTCTCCGGCCTGCCCCCATCCACGGCAAAAGCCGCGCCCGCTCTGTGAACCCGCCGACCGATTTTGCTTGCCCCAATTTGATCCACCAAGGGGAAAGGGCGCGATTTGGTCCGCTTATCCTTGCAGGTCGATCGGCTGGCCGCGCGGCGGCGGTGGGGGCGAGAGGAAATCGTTCGCTAGGTCGTCTTCGGCCGGCATGAGTTCCAAGGCGTCGCTCAACTCCTCCTCGACGTCGCCCGCCCCCTCGGTGTCGTTCCACTTGGCGAGGTCGCTTATTGCGCTCGTCACGGTGACCCAGGACGGCAAGACGGTACGACGCGCCAAACTCTCGCCCTTCTCGGTGAGGCGAATGCCGCACGGCCCGTCGATGACAAGGCCCAGCATCTCGAGGCGAATTCGCTGGTTCGACGGAAGGTTGGGTTGATCGCCATACTCCTTGAGGGCGCAGAGCAGTCGGATTTCATGTTCGCTGATGTGTCTGAAAATTGTCACCTCCCTCGCGTCGTCCAAGTCCCGTCGTTTACGCAATGGGGCGCGAGATGTTGCGGGTGTTCCGCGGTTTCCGGCGTGATCGTGTTGTGACGGGGCCGCGTCCTAGGTTCTGTGGAAATCGTGGGTCCGTGCTTCGCCGACGCGCAGTGAGCCGACCCCTATCAGGGCCGCCAGCGCGCGCTGCAGCGCTGGCTAAGCGCGAAGCCGAGTTCCGACGCCTGGTCGGCGCCGACGAGAAGACTGACAAATAAAAAGAAGCCCGCGCCCTGATCGTTTAGAGGAGGGGCGGGCCTCTCGCCGGACAGCTGAGCGGGGAAGCTGGGATGTCAGTAGTCGCCTGCCATGAAGTCTTATGCCCTTAGAGGAATGTCTATCTTGCAGACCGCGCCCTCCGGCGGATAGTCGAGCGTGACCGTGGCCTGAAGTTGAAAACGCAGAGCATCTAAGATCATCTTCGAGCCAAACCCTTTCCGGCTTGGTGGTGTGATAGGCGGCGCGCCTACCTCCCTCCATCGCAGGTTCAAGCGGTCGCAGTCCGGCGTAGTTATGACCTTCCAATCCACTAAGATGCGCCCCTCTTCGTGGGACAACGCACCGAATTTCAGGGCATTTCTCGCGAGTTCGTTCAAGGCATTGCCAAGGGCCAGGACCGCATCGGGCGGAACCCGGATATTCTGGCCCGTGACGACGAAGCGATCTGGCCGATCACCGGCGACGAACGGTTGCACGGACGTGTTGACAACATCGAGCATCCCAGCACTTTCCCATTTCTCTTGGCTCAATAAATCGTGCGATCGAGCCAGAGCGAAAAGCCGGGAGTCGATAGACTCTCTGATCGCCTTCGGATTGGACCCAGCTCGCAAGGATTGCCGGACAATAGATTGCACCGTGGACAGGGTATATTTGACCCGATGATTCAACTCATTCACTAGCAACATGGTCTGTTCGTGCCGCACTTTGTGCTTGGTGACGTCCAAGAGGGAGGCCCAATGCTGGACGACATCGCCGCTCTCGTTCCGAACCGGAGTGATCAAAACGGACGCCCAGAACTCGCTGCCATCCTTGCGGCGATAGCGGATTTCTGGATCAACGGGAGGGCGGAACTTGAACGCGGCCTTTATCTGGGCCAGCGCCTCGGGATCGGTGCCAGCCTCCATCAGGAAATTGAAAGGCCGACCCAGCGCTTCCGGGCGGTCATATCCGGTCAGAGAAAGGAAAGCGTCATTGACGAAAATGATCGGATTGCCTGACGCCTTCGCATCCGTGAACACCATCGGCATTCGGGATGTTTCACAGGCAACCACAAAGGGCCCAAGGTCTTTTGCGAAAGCTTCAACCTTAGCTTCCGCTCCCTTCTGCTTTTCGGACTTGCCTGTTTCTGCCACGGCGGCGACCTCTCTGTCTTATGTATTGAAGTGGTCCCGGTTGTCTGAACAGATTTTCCGCGTCGATAAGTGGAGCGTCTGCCGAGGTTAGGCTGCCACGCGGATTGGCAACAATGTGTAGTAGGCTTGATCTGGTGTTGTGCCGTCAAGGCTCGAATGAGGTCTCCGGCCATTGTAGAAGGCGAGATAGCAGCCGAGTGAAGCACGGGCCTCGCCGACGCTGTCGTAGGCTTTGAGATACACCTCCTCATATTTGACGCTGCGCCACAGCCGCTCGACGAAGACGTTGTCGCGCCAAGCCCCCCTGCCGTCCATGCTGATCGCGATGCTGTTTTTTATCAGAACGCCGGTGAATGCCGCGCCCGTGAACTGACTGCCCTGGTCGGTGTTGAAGATCTCCGGCTTGCCGTGACGCGCCAAAGCATCCTCGAGCGTCTCAACGCAGAATTCCTCTTCCATGGTGATCGACAGCCGCCACGACAGCACGCGGCGGCTGAACCAATCGAGCACGACGGCCAGATAGACGAAGCCATGAGCCATCGGGATGTAGGTAATGTCCATCGCCCACACCTGGTTCGGCCGCGTGATATCCATCCCACGCAGCAGATATGGGTAGATCTTGTGGCCGGGCTCGGGCTTCGTCGTGCGCGGACGACGATAGAGCGCCTCTATCCCCATCCGCCGCATCAGTGTTTTAACATGCCGACGGCCGATCTTGATCCCCTCGGCAGCCAGCAGTCCTCGCAGCATCCGCGAACCGGCAAAAGGATATTCCAGGTGCAGCCGGTCGACACGCCGCATGACCTCCAGGTCGGCCGCCGACACCGGACGCGGCTGATAGTAGACGCTGCCACGGCTGATACGCAGAACCTCCGCCTGCCTGGCGATCGGCAGCTTGTGCTTGCGGTTGATCATCGCCTTGCGCTCAACAGGCCGGCCTTGCTGAGCGCTCCTTCTAAAAAATCGTTCTCCAGCGTCAGCGCTCCGATCTTGGCATGCAACGACTTCACATCGACGGCTGGTTGCGCCGTTCCATTGCCGCTGACCGGACCAAACACATCGCCAGCACCTTCTTGAAGTTGCGACTTCCACGTCGTGATCTGGTTCGGGTGTACGTCGAAATGCTCGGCCAACTGAGCCACCGTCATCTCGCCCCGGATGGCAGCAAGCGCCACCTTCGCCTTGAAGGCCGGTATGTGGTTCCGGCGAGGTCTTTTTCTCATCGTCTCTCCTGAGCTGCGGGCAATTCTTGCACGCCGTCAGACAGAAACTCCACTTAGCGTGCTGTACAGATTCCCGGGGCCGGCTCTGTCGGACGGCCCCAGTGCCAGGAGCTGCGAGGCGGCAATCATGTGCCGGCCTAAAAGTTCTGCGCCACGTCGGCCGCGAACCATGTCGTTCCGCCGTCGAGCGTGGTGAAGGTGAAGAGGTCGCGCTTGGCGTTGGTACACCGCGCAGACCATCGGCGGCATCGGCCAGATGATCGGTGGCGGCATGATGCTGATCCCCGGCATGCAGATCCCCGGCATGGTCGTCTCCGCCTTGTCGGCGATCCTTCCCAGCCTGCTCGGCGGCGAGGAATACAAATGGGCGCCGTTGGCCGGCGCAAACGTGCAGTTCAATCCCGACGCCGGGGGCTATTCCAGCACGGCCACGGAGCAACTCGGCGGCAAGTCGATTGCCGGCCAATACGCCGGGGTCGGGCAGACGCTGGATGCCTTCTTTAAAGCTGCGGGCGGCATCACGGATGCGAGCAGGGCTTTTGCTGACGCCAGGCGGCGGCAGCGGCGAAGAGCGCGGCACATCGTCGACAAGCCCAACATTGCGCCCGGTTGCCGCGTCCATTTTCGCCAATTCGCGCCGGGCGCCGCCAATGTCGCCGCGCCATTGATCGATGAGGCGGAAATCGGCGGCGCGGTTGGGGTCTTTCGCGATGCGCGCCTCGGCGTCGCGGATTTTGTTTTCGCGATCGGCGATGGTGAGATTTAACTTCTGCTCGGCGTTGGAATCGTGGGTGAAAAGCGCGGTCCAGTCCGACCTGATGGCGCGGAGATAACCCGCGAGCTTGCCAAGCAGCGAGTTGATGCCGTCAAGCGTGCCCGCAAGAGGCCCAGCGCCGTTCTCGGCAAAGAAAGCCCGCAGGGTGAGCTTCGATCGTTCCGCCGAGTCGGCGAGCTTGTCGAGCTTCGCCACGGTGTCGGCCTCGATGAAGGCGCCGGCGGCTTTGGCCCTGGCCGCCATTTCATCCATGCCGCCCGACATGTCCTTCAGCATCGGCAGCATGCGGGTGCCGGCCTTGCCGAAGAAGTCGACGGCGGCGGCTGCCCGGCGGGCGGGGTCGTCGATGGCCGAGATCGAGGCAGCCACCTCCTGAAGTAGCGTCTCGGTCGGCCGCAGCCTGCCGCCAACGTCGAGCACTTTTACGCCGATGCGGTCGAGTGCCTCGATCATTTCCTTCGAGCCGCCGGCCGCCTCGCCCATCTTCTGCGAGAACTTGGCCACGCCGGTTTCCAGCTGCTCGAGCTTCACGCCGCTTTGCACGGCCGAGAACTGGAGCCCCTGTAGCCCCTTGGCCGTTACCCCCAACTGCTCGGCGAGCTCGTCCATGCC
>CAMARK010000142.1 GCA_945860205.1 Reyranella massiliensis 521
CAGAATCGGTGGTGCGTACAATCGAAGCCAGGCGCAGACATCCTCTCATCGGTGCCGAGGTGCGCGGGATCGATCTGTCACGACCTCTGGATGCAGCGACGCGTCAGCGTATGCACGATCTATGGATGGAACATCTTGTGCTGGTCTTCCCGGACCAGGCGATTACCGACGAACAGCATATCGCGTTTGGGAAGAATTTCGGTGAGCTGGAAATTCACGTATCGGTCGCGCATCGCAGCTCACGCAACGTGGAGATTTACCGCGTCTCCAATGTCGATGAGGCCGGCAATATCATTCCCCCCAAGGACACGGCCTGGCAGTACATCAACCTTTCCTGGCTGTGGCACACCGACAGCTCCTTTCGCGCGGTGCCCAGCAAGGGCTCGATTCTGCATGGGTTGGAGGTCACGAACGCCGGCGGGAATACCCTGTTCGCCAATATGTATGCCGCCTACGACGATCTTGGCGACGCGATGAAGAAGCGGATCGAAGGCATGTGGGTCATCCATGACCACGACCATATCCTCAGCCTGTCGTCCGAGCTGTCGAAAAAGGAGGACAAGGGCAAGTACGACGCCCTGCCACCGGTGCGCCATCCGCTGGTGCAGGTCCATCCGGTGACGCGCCGGCGCTGTCTGCTGCTGTCACCGCACACCATGGTCAATGTCGAGGGGATGGTGCCGGCCGAGGGCCGCGCCTTGCTTGACTCCCTGATCGAGCACGCCATCGGGGACAAGTACGTCTACCGCCACGCCTGGGCCAAGGATGACGTCATCATGTGGGATAACCGTTGCACCATGCATTCGGTCGAGCCCTTCGACAACGCCCATGTCCGCCGCGTCATGCATCGCGTGACACTGGTTGGCGAAGCCAGGCCGTTGCCCGCGTAGGAGGTCTCGGAGCGCGGTCTTGTCGTTCGGAGAGAATCGAAAATCGATGTCGTTTGTATCGCTGTTTATTCGATGCCATATGCCTAAACCTGCTCTTCGCATTTGGTAGGACAAAGACGTGACCCACCAACTTCGATTTTCCGTGCTCGTGCTGCCGAACGTGCCCTGGCCCGAACTTCTGCGCCGCTGCCGCGAAGTCGAGGAGCTTGGTTTCGACTCTATCGGCCTCGCCGACCATCTCCTCGATTGGGCCGGGAACAAGGGACCCTGGTTCGAGCTGTGGACGCAGGTTGCCGCCATCGCCCAGGCAACCACCCGCATTCGCCTGACGACCCTGGTCGCCCAGATCCCCCCTGCGCAACCCGGCCCACTTTGTGCTGCAGGCCCTGACCGCCGATCACATTTCCGGCGGCCGGCTCGACGTGGGCCTTGGCACGGGCCTGGTGATCGATCCCTCGTATCGGATGATGGGCATCGAGAACTGGACCGATCCTCGGCGGACTTCATCATGAATACTGCCGGATATCGTCTTTGGTAGGCGCGGCGGAAGCGCCGGGAAAACTACTTAGGCTGCCCACGGCTTCCCGGGAACCCGGCAGAATGCTAGCGTTCATACCGTTCCAGGAGTCCATCTGGGAATATCGACTGAAATCATGGTGCGTTCGGCGTGGAACGTTACGTCGCGACGCAAATTCATTTGGCAGCTTCGTTTGATCGAGGAGATTTACTAGGTGACCGAGATTCACGATCCGATAGCGCTGGAGTTGTTCAAGAATGCCATTTTCTCGATCGCCGACGAGATGGCGCTCACCGTTTTCCGGACGACCTATTCAGGCGTGCTCAAGGACAATATGGACTATTCGACGGGCTTCGCCGATGCCAACGGCAAGCTCGCCGCCCAGGGCCTGACCCTGCCGGGCCATCTCGGCTCCGTGCCGACGGCCATGGAATCGATCATGCGCCATTTCGAGGGCGACATGGCGCCGGGTGACGTGTTCATCATGAACGACCCGTTCGACGGCGGCATGCACCTGCCCGACATCTTCGTGATCAAGCCGCTGTTCCACGAGGGCGAGCGGTTGGCCTTTGCCTGCACGGTCTGCCACCACATCGATGTAGGCGGCCGGGTGGCGGGCTCAAACGCGTCCGACTCGACGGAAATCTACGCCGAGGGGCTGCGCATCGCCCCGATGAAGCTCTACGACAAGGGCGTCCTCAACAAGACCATCATGACTTTCATCGAGAAGAACGTCCGGCTCCCCGTCCAGCTCTTCGGCGACCTGCGCGCCCAGCTCGCGGCCTGCCACATCGGCGAGAAGCAGTTCGCCGAGCTGGTCGCCCGCTACGGGCCGGAAGAGACAAAGTTCTACCTGAACGAAGTCATCGACTATGCCGAACGGCTGACACGCGCGGCGCTGGTCGAACTGCCCGACGGCCAATGGAGTTTCGAGGACTGGATCGACGACGACGGCGTCGACTACGGCAAGCCGATCCGCCTCTTTGTCACGATCACCAAGAAGGGCGGCCACATGGTGGTCGACTGGACGGGCACCAACCCGCAGGTGAAGGGCGCCATCAACAACACGCTCTCCTTCACCAAGGCCGCCTCCTATACCGGCGTGCGCTCCGTCCTGCCGCCAGGCATTCCCAACAACGAGGGCGTCTTTCGCGCCATCGAAGTGATCTGCCCGCCGGGCACCGTGGGCAACGGCGTGCTGCCGGCGGCCTGTGCAGCGCGTGGCCTGACTGGCTTCCGTATGACCGACTGCATGTTCGGCGCGCTCGCCATGATGCTGCCCGACCGCGTGAAGGCGGCGGGCGATGGCGGCAACACCGGCATCTCGATCGGCGGTTACGATGTGGCACGCAAGCCCTTCGTCTATGTCGACTTTACCTGCGGCGCTTGGGGCGCGCGGCCCTTCGCCGACGGGCTCGACGGTAACTCGCACATGTTCGCCAACATGGCTTCGCACTCGATCGAGGTCACCGAGGCCGAGCAGCCGATCCAGCTGCTCGCCTATGAGTTCGTGGCCGACAAGGCGGGCGCCGGCAAATACCGTGGCGGCGTGCCGTTCCTGCGCGACTACAAGTTCCTCGAAAACGAAGGCATGCTGCAGGTCCGCTCGGACCGGCGCGATCACCGGCCGTTCGGCCTTTATGGCGGGAGCCCCGGCGGGCCGTCGGAGAACTATCTCAATCCCGACGGCGAGAACCGGCTGTTACCGTCGAAGCTCACCATGACGGTCAAGGAAGGCGACATCTTCCGCCATGTGCTGGCCGGCGCCGGTGGATGGGGCGATCCACTAGAGCGCGATCCGTTGGCGGTTATGCGTGATGTGCGGAACGAGCTGCTGTCGCCGGAGAAGGCTGTGGCCGACTACGGTGTCGTGATCGACGTCAAGGCGTGGAAAGTCGACAGGGCCACGACTCAGAGGCGCCGCAGCGAGATCGCGAAGGCGCGTGGCTGGACCGAGGTCCCGAAAGTCCAAAGGCACGATCCGGTGCTTCTCGCGCGCGCCGCGGAATAGCCCGTCATGACCGTCACTTACCGCGTCGGTGTCGACATCGGCGGCACCTTCACCGATATCGTGCTGCTCGGATCCGACGGCACCATCCACACCAAGAAGATCTCGTCGAGCGTCGGCAACTACGCCCAGGCCATTGTCGACGGGCTGAGCGAGGTTTTCAGCGAGACCGGCCTCGACGGCGGTGCCATCGAAGAGATCCGCCACGGCACCACCGTCGCGTCCAATGCGATCCTCGAGCACAAGGGCGCGCGGGTCGGGCTGATCACCACCAAGGGCTTCCGTGACGTGCTGGAGATCCGCACCCTGCGCATGCCCAAGCTCTACGATCTCACCTGGACCAAGCCGCCACCGCTGGTCGAGCGCTATCTGCGCAAGGTCGTGGACGAGCGCATCGACCATGCCGGCAACGTCGACAAGGCACTCGATCCGGCCGATGCCGAACGCGCCGTCGACGCCCTGCTGGCCGAGAAGGTCGAGGCCATCGCGATCTGCCTGCTCAATTCGTTCACCAACCCGGTGCACGAGACAATGCTGCGCGATATCGTGGCCCGTAAAGCGCCGAAGCTGCCGCTCAGCGTTTCCTTCGAGGTTCTGCCCGAAATCAAGGAGTACGAACGCACCTCGACGACCGTCATCAACGCCTATGTGATGCCGATCGTCGCCACCTATCTTCGGGCGCTGCGCCAGGGGCTCGACGGTGCCGGCATCCCGGCCCGCCTCCTGCTGATGCAATCGAACGGTGGTCTCACGACCGATGTCGCTGCCGCCGAGCGGCCGATGAACATCATCGAATCGGGCCCGGCCGGCGGCGTGGTCGGCGCCCAGGCACTGGCGCGTGCCAAATCGCTGGAGAAGATCATCACCTTCGACATGGGTGGCACCACCGCCAAGGCCTCGATGGTCGAGGACGGCGAGATCGCCCGCGCGCAGGAATATGCCGTCGGCGCCGGCATCATGATCGGATCGCGGCTGCTGACGGGCGCCGGCTACACGCTCAAGGTTCCGGCGATCGACCTCGCCGAAGTCGGCGCCGGCGGCGGTTCGCTTGTCTGGATCGATCCCGGCGGCGCGCTGCAAGCCGGCCCCGAGAGCGCCGGTGCCTCGCCAGGGCCAGTCTGCTACGACATGGGGGGCGAGACGCCCACGATCACCGACGCCAACGTGCTGCTGGGCTACATCAATCCCGGCCATCTCGTGGGTGGCGCGCTAAAACTTAATGCCGACAAGGCCCGCGCGGCCTTCGCCGACAAGATCGCCAAGCCGCTCGGCATGCCGGTCGAGCGCGCGGCCTACGGCGCGCACCTGATCGCCGCTTCCAACATGATCCGCGCCATCAAGGCGGTGTCGACCGAGCGCGGCCGCGATCCGCGCGAGTTCGCGCTGTTCGCCTTCGGCGGCAATGGCCCGTTGTTCGCCGCCGGCATGGCGGCGGCGCTGGGCATCGCGCGCATCGTCGTGCCACCCTCGGCCGGGCTGTTCTCCTCCTTCGGGCTGCTCTATGCCGACGTCGAGCACCATTATGCCCGCACTTTTCGCCGGTTGTTGCGGCAGGCCGATCTCGGCGAGATCAGCACCGCCTGGGACGCAATGGCGCGGCAGGCGACCGAGCAGCTCGCCGTCGAGGGCTTTAGCGGCGCCAGCGCCCGGCGGAAGCGGTCTGCTGCGTTGCACTACAAGGGACAGAGCTACGAGCTCACCGTGCCGGTGCCGGAAGGTCCGATCGACGCCCGTATGGTGGCGCTTCTTGAGGAAGCCTTCGGCCAGGAGCATGAACGCACCTATGGCCATCGCGCCGGACCCGACGAACCGGTCGAGCTGGTGGCGATCCAGCTCGTGGGATCGGGCCTGCGCGCCGGTGGAGGCGTGCCGCAAAACGTCAAGTCGAGCCGGGCCGAGCCCACCGCTCAGGCGTCGCGCAAAGCCTACTTCGGCGATGAACACGGCTGGCTCGAAACACCGGTGCTGAGTCGCGCCGATCTTGCGTCAGGCCGTACGGGCCCGCTGATCGTCGAGGAGTACGACACCACCTGCGTCGTCCCGCCGGGGGCCTGCGCCGAACGCGACGCCGCGGGGAATATCGTGATTAGCCTGTAGCGGGGATCAGCCGAACCAGCGCACCGCCACCATCACGATATCGGGCCAGACGCAGATCATGGCGATCATCGCCAGCAGGGCGACCACGAACGGTGCAGAGCCTTTCTCGACGTCGGAGAGCGTGCCGCGTCCACGGATGCCGTGGATGACGAACAGGTTGATGCCGAAGGGTGGCGAGATCATCGCCGTCTGGATCAGCAGCACCAGCAGGATGCCGTACCAGACGGGATCGTAGCCTGCCTGCACCATGAGCGGCGTGGTGATCGGGATGGTCGAGATCATCATGGACAGCTCTTCCATGAAGGTCCCGAGTATGAGGTAGAGCACGATCACCGCGCCCAGGATCTGCACCGGCGTGAGTTGCCAGGCGATGATGAGCTTGCTGAGCTGCTGGGTGAGGCCGATCGTCTGGATGATGACGTTGAGGAAGAAGGCGGCGACCAGGATCGCCACCACCATCGCCGTCGTGCGCACGGTGCCTTCGCAGACGTCGCGCAGCATGCGCCAGGAGAGCCGCCCGCGCGACGCCGTGATGGCGAGCGCGCCGACAATGCCGACAGCCGCCGCCTCGGTCGCCGTGGCGACGCCGAAGAAAATGGAGCCGATCACGATCAGCAGCAGGGCGAGCGGTGGCAGCAGATCCGGAAGCAGCTTGATGCGCATCTCCCAGTTCGTCTCGATCTTGTTGCCACCCCATTCCGGCTTCCACAGGCAGGCGACCAGCACGGTGAGGCTGAACAGCACGGTCAGGATGAGGCCAGGAAGGAATCCGGCGAGGTAGAGCTTGGGCACCGACGTATCCGTCATGACTCCATAGATGATCATGTTGATCGAAGGCGGGATCAGGATGCCGAGCGTACCGCCGGCGGCGAGCGTGCCGAGGAAAAGCGGCTCGTTGTATTTGTTCTTGTCGATCTCGCCCATCGCTACGACGCCGATGGTCGCTGCCGTCGCGACACTCGACCCGGAGACCGAACCGAACAGCGCGCAGGAACCGATGTTCGAGTGCATTAGGCCGCCGGGCAGCCACGACAGCCACTGAACCAGGGCCGCGTACATGCGCTCCGCCGTGCCGCTGCGCAGCAGGATCTCGCCGAACATGATGTAGAAGGGAATGGCCGTCAGGATGAAGTTGCTGGTGGTCGACCAGCTGAGCTCGCCCACGATGCGGGTCATCGGCATCGGCGAGTAGATCTGGTTCAGCAGCACGCCGGCCAGGCCCATGCCGGCCGCGACCGCGATCGAGCTGCCGAGCAGGAAGAGCAGCACGATGAGGGAAACGCCGGCAGTCATGGCTTCTTCTCTTGCTCCAGTCCGTGTGCCACAGCGGCGATCTCCTCCTGGGCTTCGGCCAACGCCGACTTCGAGCCGATCAGCGCAAACAGGCTGGTGTAGTTGCCCGAGATGAAGGCCAGCAGACCGCGCACCAGCAGCAGCGCCGACAACGCCACGAAGAAGAGGAGGCCTGCGAACCACAGGCCCTGTGGGATCACGAGTGGCGCCTCGATGGCCGAAAGGGAGTGCGAGTCCGAAACCCAGGATTGCCTGACGACGCCCCAGGCATACCAGGTGACCATGCCAAAGAAGCCCAGAAGCGTGGCAAGGCTGATGAGATCGAGCAGCGCCCGGACGCGGATCGACTTGATACGGACGTAGACGGTATCGATGCGGATATGCGAACGACTGAGCAATGCCGAGGAAAAGCCCCAAGCGCTGGAGATCGCCAGCGCATAGCCCGACAGCTCGTCGGCGCCGCCCAGGGTGATCGACATCGTGTAGCGCAGCGTGATGTCGATGCAGATCAGGATCGAGGCGACCAGCAACATCGCCCCGCCGACGATCGCGCCTGTGCGGGAGATCCCTTCGGCGACCGACTGCAGGCGATTCATACGCCGGAGACCGTTATGGCGTGGGCGCCTTGAGATCGAGCGCCTTGCCGACCGTGTCGTTCCATTCCTTGGTGCACTCGGCACCGCAACGCTTGGCCCAGCCGGCGAGCACGGCGCCCTCGACCAGCTTTTTGTGCGTTTCCGCCTCGTCGGGCTTCACCGCCACAATGGTCGTCTTGGCGAGTTTGCCCATGGTGCAGGGCTGCTGGCCGGTGTTGCAGTTGTCGGCTTCGGCGGTCGTCGTCTTGATGGTCGCCCACATCTTGTCTTCGTAGGCCTTGAACTGCTCGAGCAGGAAGGTCTGCGTCTTGGGATCGATCCGCTTCCAGGTGTCGAGATTGACGGCGAGCACATTGATGCTCCAGCCGAGCGACATCGGATAAATCGACTTGGTCACTTCAGTCCAGCCTGCGGTGTTGCCCGACAGGCTGCCCGTCACGCCGCAATCCACGACACCGGCGCTGAGCGCCGGCACCACTTCGGCGAAGGCCATGCTGACGGCCGTGGCACCGACGCCGCCCAGGAAATCGCGCATCGTGTTGTTGAAGACGCGGACCTTCTTGCCCTTGAAGCCGGCCAGCCCGGTCGCGACATCCTTGCACCAGAACACCTGGGGCGTGTTGCCGCCGAAGGCCAGAAGCTTGGCGTTCCAGTTCTTCTGCATCTGCCGGTCGATCACGCCGCGATAGGCGTCGCAGGCCGCACGGGCCTTGTCCGGCGTCAGCGTCAGGCCCGCGAGATCGCAGGCCTCGAAGCGCGGGTCGTCGCCGGCCATCTTGGAGATATCCATGGCGGCGAAGTCCATGACGCCGAGCTTCAGTAGCCGCAGCATGGTCTTGTCATCGATGCCCATCTGGTCGAGCGGCGTCACGTCGACCGAGATGGCGCCTTTCGACGCCTCCGTGATCGTCTTGCGCCAGAACGGCAACTCGTCGTGAATAGACACCGGCGTCGGACTATTGAGGCCGATGACTTTGAACTGGTTCTTCGGCAGGTCCTGCGCGACGGCTCCCGATGCGACCGCGGCCGCCAGAGCCAATCCTGTCAAAAACCGATGCAACATGTGCGTTCTCCCGGCCCATCCATCATGAGCACCGGGATGCTAGAGCATTCGCCCGCTGAGCGCGAATCCCGCCGTGCACAAACGCACCACGGCCGAGGAAATCATGAAGGGCACCGGCTGTCCCTGCTGTAAACGTATGACCCGCCCCGTCGGCAAGCAGTTTCAGCGATTTGGCTCTTGGCAGTCTGCATTAACGTATCCGGCCTGTGGGCGTAGCCCCGGCCAAGATGGAGTTTCGCGCGTCCTGGTCCTCATAACTACATCGGCGTGTGATCGCCATTTTCAGCACCAGGTTGCCAGAACGCCGGTTCGACTGTCAGGCCATCTCGTTTCCACCACTCCCAGACCTCGTCAGCCTGCCCGGCGTTACTCACACGGTGAGATTGAAAGCGATCGAGATCCGTTGGGCGCTGCCGCGATAGGGCCGCACCTG
>CAMARK010000143.1 GCA_945860205.1 Reyranella massiliensis 521
CGCCAGTTCGATCGTGGCCGGCGGTGGCTCGGCGTTGCTGCCGTCGGGAGCGGCGGGCAGCAGGCGGAAGACGCGGATCGGCTGGGCGATGTTCTTGACGGTCTCGGCGGAAACAAGAGCAAGAGCATCACGGATGCTCCGTTGCTAAAATGGTATCATGAGCAATTCGCTGAAATGCTTGCGAAACCAAGTACCCGACTCCTGATCATCGGGTATGGTTTCGGGGATGACCACATCAACGCGACCCTAAAGACTTCAGCCGAAGGCGGCGCGCGCATGTTTGTAGTCGATCCCAATGGCGTAGACGTGATGGATAGCAATCGGCACATCAGAGCGCAGGGCGGCATCTATGCTCCTGGTGATCTCGCGAAGGCACTTTGGCCTGCGGTTGACGGTGCTTCCCGAAGGACCTTGCGAGAGATTTTCGGAAGCGATGCAGCAGAGCGGCAGAAGCTGATGCGCTTCTTTAGTTAGCTCTCAGGCTACTATAGGCATGCTGTCGTCGAGATCGAGGCGAGCTTCGGCGCGAATACGCGAGGATAACCCAGCGGCCGACATCGGACTGAAGTCCAATCACTCCGCCGCCCGCACACCCTGCGTCGCCGGGGTCACGGCCTTCATCGTACCGCCGTAGCGATCGGTGAACGCGGTGGTGTCGATCTCGTCGAGCACGATCTCGCGGTTCAGGACCTTTTCCTTCCACTTGAGCAGCTGCGGATGTGCCGCCTGGAATTCTGGCATCACTTCATTGGCGAACAGTTCGAGCGATTCGCAAATGTCCTCGTGGCGGTTCTTGCCGGCCTGGTTCAGGAGCACGACCTGGTCGATGTTCGATTCCTGGAACTTCTTGAGCTTGCGGCGGATCGTGTCGGGCGAGCCGATCAGGCCGCCGCGCAGCGCCGCGGCGTGCTGGTCGGGGTTGGCCTTCTTCCACTTCTCGTATTCGTCCCACATGTTGACTGTGCCGGCGGCCGGTCGCCGGCGGTCGGCGGACTGGCCGTAGAAACGCAAGGCGAACTGGAAGAAGGTGTCGCCGTCGGCGCGGGCGCGGGCTTCCTCGTCGGTCTTGGCGCACATGAAGAAGCTCACCAGCGCGATGTTGGGGTTGGTCACGTAGTCGGCGAGCTTCTTCTGCCGCTTCACGAAGGCATTGTAGTAAGCGTGTACCCAGGCGTGCGCGGCATCGGCCGAGACGAACTGGAAGCCCAAGGCGCCCATGCCCCATTCGCCGCACTTGGCCAGCGTCTGGAGCTGCGAGCAGGCGACCCAGAGCGGCGGGTGCGGCTTCTGCATCGGCTTGGGCACCACCATGCGCAGTGGAATGTTCCAGGTCTTGCCCGCGTGTTCGCTCGGGCCGTCCTTGAACATCGGCATGATGGCGCGCACGGCCTCCTCGAAGATCTCGCGCTTGTTCTCCATGGTGACGCCGAACGGTTCGAGCTCGGTGATCGAGGCGCTCTCACCCATGCCGAACTCGCAGCGGCCGTTGGATAGAAGATCGAGCGTGGCCACGCGCTCGGCGACGCGCGTGGGATGGTTGGTGGTGACCTGGAAGATGCCGTGGCCGAGGCGGATGTTCTTGGTGCGCTGGCTGGCGGCGGCCAGGAAGGATTCCGGCGACGGCGAGTGCGAGTATTCTTCCAGGAAGTGATGCTCGACCTGCCAGGCGTGGTCGTAGCCCAGACGATCGGCGAGCTCGATCTGGTTCAGCGCGTTTTGATAGAGCCGGTGCTCGTCGCCCTCTTTCCAGGGGCGGGGCAGCTGCAGTTCATAGAAAATGCCGAATTTCATGGGGCGCCCTCCGCTGGGGAGAGGATGCCCGCAAATCAGGCCGGTGCAAGAGGGGCTGAAACACCATTTCGCTGGAAGAGATTCAGTTCGGACGCATCACGGCGGCCAGCGCTTCAAGCAACGCCGGAACCTGGTAGGGCTTGGAGATGACCGGCCGCGTCCAGTGACGCTCCGGCACGGTGCGCGGTTCGCCGGTGACGAAGATGAAGGGAACGCCCTCGGCGGAGAGCCGGTCGGCCACGGGAAACACCAGTTCCGGCCCCAGGTTCACATCGAGGAGTGCAGCGTCGATGTGGTTGTCGGTGATCTTCGCCAAGGCACGCTCGACCGACGAAGCCGGCCCAATGACGCGGCATCCCGCGTCTTCCATGACCCTTTCGAGATCCAGGGCGATGAAGATGTCGTCCTCGACGATCAGAACCTTGCGATCCGCAAAATCGAGAGTAACCACCTGTTTGCCTGACTGGGTCGATTCGGACCCGTTGCTTGAATCACGTCCAACGGGCCTCCAGGCAAATGGTTGCGTCGCTACTCCGCCGCGGCCTTCATCGCCTCGGGATTGCGCCATTGGTGAAGCAGCTCGGCTTCCTTCTTCTTGGCCTTCTCGAGATGCGCGTCCTTGATGTGGCCGTAGCCTTTGATGTCGTCGGGGATCGTTGCGAGCTTCACCGCCAGCGCGTAGTTGGCGGGCGAGAGGCCTTTTAGCAGCTCGGCCACCAGCGTCTCGTACTCGCCGATCAGCGCGCGCTCGGTCTTGCGCTCCTTTGTGTAGCCGAAGATGTCGAGCTTCGAGCCGCGCAGGCCCTTCAACTTCGCCAGCATCTTGAAGGCCGGCAGCATCCAGGCGCCGAACTCCTGCTTGATCAGGCGGCCGGTCTTGGGATCGCGGCTGGAGAAGATCGGCGGCGCGAGGTGGAATTTGAGCTTGTAGTCGCCCTCGAACTGGCCGGCGAGCTGGGCCGCGAAGGCGGCATCGGCATGGAGCCGCGCCACCTCGTACTCATCCTTGTAGGAGAGCAGCTTGCTGTAGTTGCGCGCCACGGCCTCGGCGAGACCGTTGCCGCCGGGCGTGGCCTTCTGCTCGGCCGCGCGGACCTTGTCGACCAGCGCCTTGTAGCGCTGGGCCAAGGCGTCGTTCTGGTAGCCGGTGAGGTGCTTCATCCGCACGCTCACGATCTCGTCGAGCGTCTTGGCGATGCGCGTGAACGGAACGACCGTTGCAGGTGGCGCGGCAAGCTTCTCGACCGCGGCGCGATCGGCGGCGGCGCGGCGGCCCCAGCGGAAAGCCGAAGTGTTCATGGCGACGGCGGCGCCGTTCAGTTCGATCGCCTGCTCCAGTGCCTCGTGGCCGATCGGCACCAGGCCCTGCTGGTAGGCATAGCCCAGCATGAACATGTTGGTGGCGATCGAATCGCCCAGGAGCGCCGTGGCGATGCGCGTGGCCTCGATGAAATCACAGGCTTCGGCGCCCGCACCGGCCTCGATCGAGAGTCTCAGCGTGTGCGAGGGGAAGGCGATGTCGGGATGGCGGGTGAACTCGCCGGTGATGGTCTCGTGGGTGTTGACGATGGCGCGCGAGGTGCCGGGTTCCAGCCGGGCCAGCGAATCGGCGCCGGCACTGACCACGAGGTCGCAGCCGAGGAGCAGGTTGGCGCCGCCGGCGCCGAGGCGCACCGCGTGCAACGCCTCGGGTGTTGCGCCAATGCGCACGTGGCTGATCACGGCGCCGCCCTTCTGCGCCATGCCAAGCTGGTCGAGAACGGTGGCGCCTTTGCCTTCGAGGTGGGCCGCCATGCCCATGATCGCGCCGATGGTGACCACACCGGTGCCGCCGATGCCGGTGATCAGCACGCCATAGGGTTTTAGGGCGATCGACGGCAGGGTGGGGGCGGGCGGCAACGCCGGCTCGCTCGTCTCTGCGGTCGCGGACTTGCCGGCTTTACCTTTGCGCAGGCTGCCGCCTTCCACGGTGACGAAGGATGGGCAGAAGCCTTTTAGGCAGGAGAAGTCCTTGTTGCAGGACGACTGGTCGATGGCGCGCTTGCTGCCGAACTCGGTGGCGACGGGCACGACGGAGAGGCAGTTCGACTGGGTCGAGCAGTCGCCGCAGCCCTCGCAGACCGCCTGGTTGATCAGCACGCGCTTGGCCGGATCGGGATAGGTGCCGCGCTTGCGGCGGCGGCGCTTCTCGGCGGCGCAGGTCTGGTCGTAGATCAGGACCGAGACGCCCTTGACCTCGCGCAGCTCGCGCTGGACCTCGTCGAGCTGGTCCCTGTGATGGAAGGTGACGCCCGGCGCCCATTCGGTGCCGATCGGATACTTGCCCGGATCGTCGCTCACCAGGGCGATGCGGTCGACGCCCTCGGCGCGGACCTGGCGGCTGATGCGCCAGGGCGTGACGTCGCCGTCGTGCGGCTGGCCGCCGGTCATGGCGACGGCGTCGTTGTAGAGGATCTTGTAGGTCATGCTGGTCTTGTTCGCGATGGCGTGGCGGATCGCGAGCAGGCCGGAATGGAAGTAGGTGCCGTCGCCCAAATTCTGGAAGACGTGCGGCGTGTCGGTAAAGTGCGACGCGCCGACCCAGGTGGCGCCCTCGGCGCCCATGTGAGTGAAGGTCTTGGTGTTGCGCTCCATGGAGATCGCCATGGTGTGGCAGCCGATGCCGGCCAGCGCCATCGACCCATCGGGCACCTTGGTCGAACTGTTGTGCGGGCAGCCGGAGCAGAAATAGGGGACGCGGGCCATGCCCGATTCATTCCGCACCTGGCGGCCGCCGCGGCGCTTCAGCCCTTCGAAGCGCTGCTTCGTGCGCTCGCTGAAGGCTTCCAGGCCGAAGCGCGCGACGATGGCCGAGGCGATCTCGAACGGAGTCAGCTCGCCGTCACTCTTCAGGAGATGCTGGCCGCGCTCGTCGTGCTTGCCGACGACGACGGGGCGGCGGCCCGCCTCCATGTTGAACAGTGCGTCCTTCAGCTGCTGCTCGATCAGCGGCCGCTTCTCCTCGATCACCAGGATCTCGCGCTTGCCGGAGGAGAAGGCCGACGCACCCTCGGTCTCGAGCGGCCAGACCATGCCGACTTTGTAGATCGCGAGGCCGAGTCGCTCGGCCTCCGCATCGTCGATGCCGAGTTCGTCCAGCGCCTGGCGGACGTCGAGGTAGGATTTGCCGACGGTGACGATGCCGAAGCGGGCGTCGGAGCGGCCCATCATCACCTTGTCGAGCTTGTTGGCGCGCCAGTAGGCCAGCGCCGCTGGAAGCTTCACCTGGTAGACGCGCTTCTCCTGGCCAAGCCAATCGTCGGGCCAGCGGATATGCACCCCGTCGGCCGGCAGGTGGTGATCGGACGGGGTATGGATTTCCAGGCGATGCGGGTCGACGTGGACCGACGCCGAGGAGTCGACTGTCTCGCTCAGCACCTTGAAGCCGACCCAGAGGCCGGAGTAACGCGACATCTCGAAGGCATGCAGGCCCCAGTCGAGATATTCCTGGACGGAGGCCGCGTGGATGATCGGCATGCCGGCGGCGATGAAGGCGGGCTCGCTCTGGTGCGCGACCGTCGAAGACTTGGCCATGTGGTCGTCGCCGGCCAGCACCACGACGCCGCCATGCTTGGACGTGCCGGCGTAATTGGCGTGCTTAAAAGCATCGCCGGAGCGGTCGACGCCGGGGCCCTTGCCGTACCACATGCCATAGACGCCGTCGTAGCGCGCGCCGGGATAAAGGTGGATCTGCTGCGTGCCCCACAGCGACGTGGCCGCGAGGTCCTCGTTGGTGCCGGGCTGGAATTCGATGTGGTTCTTCTTGATGAAGCGCTTGGCCTGCCACAGCGCCTGGTCGAAGCCGCCTAAGGGCGAGCCGCGATAGCCGGAGATATAGCAGGCGGTGTTGAGGCCGGCGGCAAGGTCCCGCTGGCGCTGCATCATGGGCAGTCGGACCAAGGCCTGCGTGCCGGTGAGATACACCCGGCCGGTTTCGAGGACGTACTTGTCATCCAGGGTCACCGCGAGGGTCATGGGCAACCTCCTTGACTTGTTATATGGGGACGATAGCGACAGAATCTTGCGCCTTACAATCGGGAACGCGGGCCCCGTGCAAAAATGACGTTTTAAGGGTGCCGTGGCTCGCCGATCATGCGCGCCGTTTCACGGTGTCGCCCGGGAATGAAATGTTGTAATCACCCGCCGCATGTCTGTTCTCGTCACCGGAGTCGCCGGCTTCGTCGGGTCGCACGTCGCGCGGGCCCTGCTGGCCCGGGGCGAGGCGGTGGTCGGCGTCGACAATTTCAGCGACTACTACGACCCGATCCTGAAGTTCGCCCGCCTAAAAACCCTGCGCGAGGACAAGGGCTTCACCTTCCTGGAAGCCGATATCGCCGACCGCGAGGCGATGCTGGCGCTGGCCCAGAAGCACGGCGATCTCGACCGGGTCGTTCATCTGGCGGCCCAGCCCGGCATCCGCCATTCGATGGTCGATCCTTACATCTACGTGCAGACCAACGTCATGGGCCATCTCGTGATGCTCGAACTGGCGCGCGGCCTCATCACACGAAAAGAGGGCGGGCTGAAACACTTCGTCTATGCCTCGTCCTCGTCGGTCTATGGCGGCAATCGCAAGCTGCCGTTCGCCATAGACGACCGGGTCGACAGACCGGTCTCACTCTATGCCGCCACCAAGCGTGCCGACGAGCTGATGACCGAGACTTATAGCCATCTCTACGGCATGGCGGCGACGGGCCTGCGCTACTTCACGGTCTACGGGCCATGGGGCCGGCCCGACATGTCGCCGTATATCTTCGCCAAGGCGATCCACGAGGGCCGCACGATCGAGCTCAATCACCTGGGCTTCATCAAGCGCGATTACAGCTATATCGACGACATCGTGGCCGGCACGCTGGCCGTGCTCGACAAGCCGCCGGCCGAGGCGAGCCACCGGGTCTACAATCTCGGCGCGGCGCGGAGCGAGGACATCGTCCATGTCATCTCGCTGTTCGAGAAGGCGCTGGGCCGCGAGGCCAAGGTCGAACTGCGGCCCGGCGAACCCGGCGACATGCAGGAGACCGCGGCCGACATCACCGACACCACGCGCGACTTCGGCTGGACGCCCAAGGTGACGGTGGAGCAGGGGATTCCGCTCTTCGTCGACTGGTTCAAGAGCTACAATCGACTGTAGCTTGCGCCGAAACGCGCACGACCCCATCTCTGGGGCAGCAGGAGTGTGTGAATGAGTGCAATGCTGGGCGATCTGCCGACCTGGAACCTCGCCGATCTCTATTCCAGCCCGACCGGACCCGATCTCGATGCCGACCTGAAGCGCGCCGCGACTGAAGCGGCGGCCTTCGCCAAGGACTATGAAGGCAAGATCGCCGGCCTCGACGGCAAGGCGCTGGCGGCGGCAATCGCCCGCTATGAAGCCATGTCGGACCTGATGGGCCGCATCGGCTCCTACGCCTCTCTCTATTATGCCAGCGACATGGCCGACCCCGAGCGCGGCCGGTTCTCGCAGAACGTCTCCGAAAGCCTGACCGACATCGGCTCCAAGCTGCTGTTCTTCGGGCTGGAGGTGAAGCGCCTGGAAGATGCCGATCTCGCCGCCAGGATGAAGGTGCCGGAGCTGGCCAAGTACGCGCCATGGCTGCGCGACCTCAGGGCCTTCCGGCCGCACACCCTGTCCGACGAGCTCGAGAAGGCGCTGCACGAGAAATACGTGGTCGGCCGCGCCGCCTGGTCGCGCCTGTTCGACGAGACCATCGCCCGGCTGCGCTATCCCTTCCGCAACGAGATGCTGAGCGAGGCGCAGGTCCTCAACAGGTTGTCGAACAAGGATGCAGGAGTCCGCAAGGACGCGGCAAAAACCTTCGGCAAGGTCCAGGGCGACAACATCGCGGTGTTCTCGCTGATCACCAACACGCTGGCCAAGGACAAGGAGATCGAGGACCGTTGGCGCAAGTACCCGCGTCCGCAATCGGCGATGAACCTCGGCAACTGCGTCGAGGACGAGGTGGTGGATGCGCTGCAGGCCTCGGTGAAGGCGGCCTATCCCAGGCTCGCCCACCGCTACTACAAGCTCAAGGCCAAGTGGTTCGGCGTCGAGTCGATGCCCTACTGGGATCGCAACGCGCCGCTGCCCGAGCACGACGACCGCACCATCCCGTGGGCCGAGGCGGAAAAAATCGTGCTCGACGCCTACGGCGCCTTCTCGCCGGAACTGGCGGCGGTCGGCAAAAAGTTCTTCGGCTCGGGCTGGATCGATGCACCGGCGCGGCCTGGCAAGTCGCCGGGCGCCTTCGCCCATCCGACCGTTCCCTCGGCGCATCCCTACCTGCTGCTGAACTACCAGGGCAAGGTGCGGGACGTGATGACGCTGGCGCATGAGCTGGGCCACGGCGTGCACCAGGTGTTGGCCGGCCGCCAGGGCGCGCTGATGGCCGACACGCCGCTCACGCTGGCCGAGACCGCCTCGGTATTCGGCGAGATGCTGACCTTCCAGTCGCTGCTGAAAACCGCGCCCGACAAGGCCACGCGCAAGGCGATGCTCGCGGGCAAGGTCGAGGACATGCTGAACACGGTTGTGCGCCAGATTGCCTTCTACGATTTCGAGCAGCGCGTGCACATGGCGCGGCGCGAGGGCGAACTGACGCCCGACGCGATCGGCGAGATCTGGATGGCAGTGCAGAAGGAGAGCCTGGGGCCGGCCTTCAGCTACGACGACGAGTACAAATACTACTGGTCCTACATCGGCCACTTCATCCACTCGCCGTTCTATGTCTACGCCTACGCCTTCGGCGACTGCCTGGTGAACTCGCTCTACGCCGCCTACCAGGCCAGGCCCGAGGGCTTCCAGGCCAAGTACCTGGACATGCTGAAGGCAGGCGGCGTGAAGCGGCACAAGGAACTGCTGGCGCCGTTCGGCCTCGACGCCTCGGATCCCGCCTT
>CAMARK010000144.1 GCA_945860205.1 Reyranella massiliensis 521
GCCGAGGGCCTCGGCCTGCCCGGCAACAGCGAGGAAGGTGAGAGCGACCAGCTATACGACCAGGCGATTGCCCTGGTGGCGCGTGAGCGCAAGTGCAGCACCAGCTTCATCCAGCGCTACCTGCAGATCGGCTACAACCGGGCGGCTCGAATCGTCGAGCGCATGGAACGCGAGGGTGTCGTCAGCTCCGCCAACCATGTCGGCAAGCGCGAGGTCCTGGCACGCGACATCGACGACCGGGAACGCTGATCGCATGCCCGCCATCGTTGCTGCCTCGGTCGCCTTTGCGCTGATCTTCGGCAGCACGCTGTTCGGGATGTTCATCCGGTCGAGGGTGCCCGATCACCACCTGGCGGGAGATTCGAAGGACGTCATCCGGCTGGCGACGGCGCTGATCGCCACCATGTCGGCGGTCGTACTGGCCCTGCTGTTCGCCTCGACACGGGCATCCTTCGAGCAGACCAGCGCCACCGTCGCCCGCCTGACCGCCGACATCATCGAGCTCGATCATGTTCTCGACGACTATGGCCCCGAAGTGGCCCCGCTCAGAAAGGCGCTGCGCGAGAGCATCGTGCCGATGATCGATTCGATCTGGCGTGCCGATGCCGCGCCGGCGAAAGTCGCGCGGCCATATGGGCGCAGCGAATCCGTTCTCTAGGGCGTTCGCAGCCTGGTACCGCTGAATCCCGTTCAGACCTCGCTGCAGGCGCGGGCGCTTCAGCTCAGCACCGATGTGTCGCAGACCCGCCTCATCCTGTTCACCCAGCCGGCCGATTCGATCTCGCGACCGTTCATGACGGCGCTCGTCCTGTGGCTTTCCTTCATCTTCGGCAGCTTTGCCGTGTCGGCGCCGCCCAACCGCACGATCGTCACGGTCCTGTTCGTCTGCGTTTTCTCAGCCTCCGCCGCGATCTTTCTTATCCTGGAGCTGGGTCAGCCGTTCGATGGGCTGATGCAGATTCCGAACATCGGGCTGCGCGACGCCCTGGCGCCGTTGCCGGGGCGCTGACAGCGCGAGGCGGTTGCGGCCAGGCCGGAATCCATTACGTTCAGGCAACATCGGCGGGCGCCTGCCGCGGAACTGGGGACGATGACCGACCAAATTCAGCCGGCCAAGGTGCCAACGGCGGGCGTGCACAGCCGGCGTCGCATCCCGCTGGTGTGGATCGTGCCGATCCTCACCGGACTGATCGCGGCGTGGCTTGCCTGGGACACCTACTCCCAGCGCGGGCCGACCATCACCATTGCCTTTGAAACCGCGGCCGGCCTGACGGCCGGCCAGTCCCAGCTCAAATACCGCAACGTCGTGATGGGTACGGTGAAGACGATTGCCGTCGCGCCGGATCTCTCCAAGGTGCTCGTGACGGTGGAAACCGTCCGCGAGGCCGAGAACCTGCTGACCAACAAGACGATCTTCTGGGTGGTCAAGCCGCAGCTCTTCGCCGGCAACGTCACCGGCCTCGACACGCTGCTGTCCGGTTCGTACATCGGCATGCGGCCGACGACAGAGAAGGGCACACCGCAGCGCAGCTTCGTCGGCAACCACGATCCGCCGGTCCTCCAGGCCTCGGCCAAGGGCACCACGTTCAAGCTGGACAGCAAGCGACTCGGGTCGATCAGCCTGGGGTCTCCGGTTTTCTTCCGCGACCTCGACGTTGGCACCGTGCTCGGCTGGGATATCGGCGACCTTGCCAACAACGTCACCATCCATGCCTTCGTGCGCGACCCCTACGACAAGTACGTGCATCAGGACTCGTCCTTCTGGAACGCCTCGGGCCTGCAGGTGAAGCTCACCGCCAATGGCATCGATGTGCAGTTCGAATCTCTGCGGGCCCTGTTGCTGGGCGGCATCGCCTTCGATACGCCGACCGTGCCGCAGTCCCCGGTCGCACCATCGCACTTCCGCTTCCCGCTCTACGCCAGCATCGAGGTGGCGAAGGCGGCGGGCTTCGGCCGACAGCTGCAGATGGTGTCGAACTTCGAGGGCTCCGTCGCCGGCCTCGCCGTCGGTGCCGACGTGACGCTGTACGGGCTCAAGATCGGCGAGGTCACCGACGTCAGCCTCGTCTACGACCCCCGGAAGGACCGCATCGTGGCGCCGGTGCACTATCGCATCGAGGCCGATCGCGTGACCGGCATCTCGTCGGCGACCAAGAAGTTGGTTCCGGGCGAACTCGCCGACGAAATGGTCAAGCGCGGCCTGCGGGCGACGCTGCAGGCGCCCAGCCTGATCACCGGCCAGAAGATCGTCGCCCTCGAGATGATGCCGGATGCGCCGCCGGCCGAGCTCAGCCGTGACGGCGACGTTTATGTCGTGCCGGCGTACGAGGTCGGTGGCTTCGACAGCATCACCCGGTCGGCCAACGAGCTCCTGTCGAAGATCAACCGCATCGACTTCGACCGCATCGGCCGCAATCTGTCGGGCGCCGTCCAGGGCCTCGACGACACGATCAACGGACCGCAGCTCAAGAAGACGCTGGCGGCGCTGGAAGCCGCGATGATCGATGTCCAGGACATCGCCCGCAAGCTCGACAAGGACGCGTCACCCGCCCTCAAGCGCCTGCCGGAGATCGCCAACCAGTTCCAGGAGGCCGTCACCAAGGCCAATCGCCTGATCGGCTCGGTCGACCAGGGCTACGGCGGCAGCTCCAAGTTCCACCGCGACCTCGACCGCCTGATCCCGCAGCTCACCGACACGGCGCGCTCGATCCGCGCGCTCGCCGACCTTCTGTCACGTCACCCCGAAGCCCTGATCAAGGGCCGCACCAACACGGGCAAGGAATGAAACCGATCGGATTCGGCCGCCGCCGTCTCGGCGTTCTGGCACTCCCGGCCCTCGGGCTGCCCGTCCTGGCCGCCTGCGGCTCGTCGCCGGAGCCTGGCCTTTACACGCTCGCCGTGCGCCAGGGTCCGAGCCTTCCAAAAGGTCCGCGCGTCGTGCAGCTCCGCGACATCGGCCTGCCGGGCTATCTCGACCGCAAGGAGATCGTGCGCTCCTCGGAAGACTACAAGCTCGACGTCCGCGCCAATGCCTGGTGGGGCGAGCCGCTGGGCGCGATGCTGGGCCGCGTGCTGGTCATCGAGCTCTCGCAGCGCCTGCCCAACTCCAAGGTTTATAGCGAGAGCGGCGCGATCACGGCCGACCCCAATGCCGTGGTCGGCGTCGACATCCAGCGACTCGACGCCGACAAGGCCGGCGCCGTCATCCTGCTCGCCCAGGTCGCCGTGCAGTTCAACCGCCCGACCCGCTCGGTCGCCCGCAACTTCGCCATCACCAAGCCCGTGGCGACGCCGGACACGGCGGGTCATGTGGCCGCCAGCAGCGACGCCGTGGCCGAACTCGCCGACGGGATCGCGGCGCTCCTGCAGACCTAGATGACCGCGGTCCAGGCAGAGGGACCGGTGACCCGGCCGCAGCTCCGCGAATGCCCGGGCTGCGGCCTGTTCCAGATCGTGCCGGCACTTGGTCCCGACCTGCGTTCGAGCTGTGGGCGCTGCGGCACGGTGCTGCGCGCCACCCGGGCCGAGCCGATGGACCATTGCCTGGCGCTCACCGCCGCTGCCCTGGTGTTGCTGGGCGTGCTGTGGCTTGCCATGCTGATGAAGGTCTCGACGGCCGGCATCGTGCATGAGACGACGCTGAATTCGGGACCGCTCGAGCTGATCGAGCGCGGCCTGTGGCCGCTGGCGCTGGCCGTCGCCTTCACCACCGCCTTTGCGCCGCTGGTCCGGCTCTCGGGCATGCTCTACGTGCTGGTCGGCCTCAAGATGCCGACGATGCCGCCCAACCTGCGCGGCGTCTTCCGGCTGGCGCTGCGCCTGAAAACCTGGGCGATGCTGGAGGTGCTGCTGCTGGGCGTGTTCGTGGCCTACACCAAGCTGGGCGATCTGGTTCATATCGAGATCGGCCCCGCCGTCTACGCCCTCGGCCTCTATTCCATCGTCATCGTCTGGGCCGAAACCTCGCTCGACCCTCAGGCCGTGTGGGAGGAAATCGAGCGGCGCGGCCAGACCCATGCGCCGATGGCGGCCCCCCTGTCGAGCCCCATCGCCGACGCGCCGCTCCTCGACTTCCGGCCGGGCGCCATCGGGTGCGAGAGCTGCGGCCTCGTGTCCGTGCCTTCGGACGGCGATCACGGATGCCCGCGCTGCGGGGCCGCGCTGCACGAGCGCAAGCCCAACAGCCTCAGCCGCACCTGGGCCCTGGTGATCGCGGGTGCCGTCCTCTACATCCCGGCCAACGTCTATCCCGTGCTCACCGTGATGCAGGGCGGTGCCGGGCAGCCCAGCACCATCCTGGGCGGCGTCGAGGAGCTGCTCGACTCCAAGATGTATCCTCTGGCGTTGCTGGTGTTCTTCGCCAGCATCATGGTGCCGATGTTCAAGCTGATCGGCCTCGCCGTCATGCTGGGCGCCACCATGATCGTGACGACCGAGGCTGGCGCCGGCGTGCTGCTGCGCCAGCGCACGACGCTCTACTACATCGTCGCCTGGGTCGGGCGCTGGTCGATGGTCGACATCTTCATGGAGTCGTTGCTGGGCGCGCTGGTCCAGTTCGGCCGGGTGGTGACCATCGAGCCCGGCATGGGCGCGCTCGCTTTCTGCGCCGTGGTCTTCATCACCATCTTCGCCGCCGAGGCCTTCGATCCACGGCTGATGTGGGACGCGGCCCAGCGCAACGCCCATCGCCCCTACGCCTTGCGGCGGGCGACGGCGCTATGGCCTCCGGCGAAAAACAGGACGCTCAGTTGAGCTTGTAGGCGAGGCCGAGCCGGATCTGGTGCACGTTGCGAAAGATGCTGTGCTCTTCGTAGGTGTCCAGCTCGTAGCCGGCCGACACCTTGAGATGTTCGCTGACCGGCCGGCCGAAGCCGATGTAGGTCCGGTTCTGGTGCACGCCGGCCTGGCGCCCGGTGCCGTCGACCTTGAGGTTGATGAAGATCTCGTCCGAGAAGGCGAACTCCCACGGTGACTCGCCGATCGGGATGCGGATGCCCGCAAGCACCCGCGTCCGGATCAGCAGGGCGGTGTTCTCGAAGAACAGCTCTTCGTTGCGCAGCCGGCCGACGAAGGAGATCTTGCCGAACTGGTTACGGTGCAGGAAATCCTGGAAGGGCCCGCGCATCGTGCGCAGTGGCGCCGGATAACGCTGGTACTGGACATAGCCCGCCGCCACGGCCCAGTTAGGCGAGAATGCGTATTCGAAACCCGGCCGCACCTCCAGGCCGCGCAGCCGGCTGATCTCGCGGTCGATCTGGAGTTTCGCTTCCAGCTGGAACGACCATTGCGGGTCGATCTGGTATTCGACGTCGACCATGTTGGTGAGCCAGAGGTCGTTGTTGGGGGTCGCCAGCACCCTTTGTTGGGTGTGGTGGTTCTGGTGCTGCGCCATGGCGGGAGCGGCGAACGCCAGGACGGCCAGCATTGTCGCCAGGAAGCGGTTTGGTCTTGGTCCCACAGGGGTACTATAGCTCACGCCGCTGGCCGCGGCGGTAGTCGCTCAGTGCAGGCGCATCCTGCGGATGACGCGGGAGAACGCGACGACGTGCTCGTCGAAAGCCTGCGGCGTCACGATCAGCCGCAAGGCGGGCAGTTGCGCGATGCGGCTCCGGCCCAGCTGGGTCATCACGATGCCGCTGCGCCGTTCCTCGACGAGCAGAAGCACCTTCAGGCGGTCGATGTCGTCGGACCGCAGGCTGTCGAGGTTGGTGACGCCGTAGGCGATGCGCCGTAAGGTGATTGCCTCGTTGGGGCTGAGTTCGATTGGTCGATTTTCCATGGCGAACTCCATACCCTGCGAGGGTTATCAGGTCATGCCGGGTGCTGCGGGGCAAGCCCCGCCGATCGCCTGAAATCGAGTTCAACCGAGGGAACCTTTCCGTGATGTCGCGAACTTCGGCGCTTCTGATCGCTCTGGTGGCCGTGTCGCCGGCGGCGCAGTCCCAGGAGAAGCCCTTCGGCGGCTATGCCAGCGCCGACATGCAGTACTGCGCCGCCCTCAGCGACCTCTACATCCGCTATGTCGGACGGTCGGAAGCCGGGCCCCGGACGCCCGTCACCCCCGATGTCGTGGGCGGCGTGGCACTTGCACAGTGCAAGCAACAGGACACGGTTGCGCAGGCCATCCCGGTGCTCGAGCGCAAGCTGCTCGACGCCCGCTTCACTTTGCCGCCGCGGAGTTAGGGCTTCCAGCGCAGGAAGTTGGCGATCAGGCGCAGCCCGGTCGCCTGGCTCTTCTCGGGATGGAACTGCGTGCCGGCAAGATTGTCGCGGCCGACCATGGCGGTGACTGGTCCGCCATAGTCGACGATGCCCAGCACCGTCTCGGGCCGGCTGGCCACAAGCTGGAAGGAATGCACGAAGTAGGCATGGTCCCGCTCGGCGATCCCTTCTAGCAACGCATGCGGCTTGAGCTCGCGCAGCTCGTTCCAGCCCATGTGAGGAATCTTGAGGTGATCCTTGCCCCCCTGGCCCTTGGGCTCGATGCGCACCACATCGCCCGCGATCCAGTCGAGGCCGGCATGGACGCCGTACTCGACGCCGCGCGTGGCCATGAGCTGCATGCCGACGCAGATGCCGAGGAACGGCTTTGCGCGCTCGATGACTTCCCGTTGCAGCGCCTCGACCATGCCGGGCACGCCGTAGAGACCGGCGCGGCAGTCGGCGAAGGCGCCGACGCCTGGCAGCACGATGCGGTCGGCCTCGGCCACCTCGCGCGGGTTCGACGTCACCAGCACGCGCTCGTGCGTGCCGGCCTCGCGTGCGGCGCGTTCGAAGGCTTTGGCGGCGGAGCGGAGGTTGCCCGAGCCGTAATCGACGATGGCGACAGTCATCGTGCGCGCCTAGAGGACGCCTTTGGTGCTGGGCACCGCCGTCATCTGGCGCGGGTCGATCTCGACCGCGACACGAAGCGCCCGCGCGATGCCCTTGAAGCAGCTCTCGACGATGTGGTGGTTGTTGTCGCCGTAGTGGTTCCACACATGCAGCGTCAGCCCACCGAGCTGGGCAAAGGCCTGGAACCATTCCTTGAATAGCTCTGTGTCCATGGTGCCGAGCTTGGGCTTGGAGAAATTTACCTTCCAGATCAGGTACGGCCGGTTCGAGGCATCGAGCGCCACCTCGGTCAGCGTCTCGTCCATCGGGATCACGGCGCTGCCGTAGCGGCGGATGCCGGCGCGGTCGCCCAGCGCCTTGGCCAGGCACTCGCCCAGCACGATGCCCGCATCCTCGGTCGTGTGGTGATAGTCGATGTGCAGGTCGCCCTCGGCGCGCAGCGAGATGTCGATCAGGCTGTGGCGGCTCAGCTGCTCCAGCATGTGGTCGAGGAAGCCGATGCCGGTCTTGATGTCGTACTTGCCCGTGCCGTCGAGGTTGATGGCGGCGGAGATGCTGGTTTCCTTGGTCACGCGGGTGACGGACGCGCGTCGTCCGCCGCTGCCGGGTGTCGTCAGGGTTTCGAGTTTCGAGGCCATGGGAAGGTCATACAGGAAGCCGGGCCGCGCGGTCGAGGGCGACGCGCGTCAGAATGACGCCCGCCAGGACCACCAGGCCGCCCAGCACGCGGGCCGCCGTCAGCGGGTCGCCGAAGAAGGCCGCCGACAGGCCCACGCCCGCCACCGGGATCAGGTACATGTAGACCATGACCCGGCTCACCCCCAGCCGGTCGAGGCCGGCGGTCAGGCCGAGGAAGGCCACGCCCACCTGGAAGATGGCGGTGTAGATCCAGAAGCCCAGCAGCCGGTCGTCCAGCCGCCCGAATTCGGCCAGCGAATCGAAGGCGAGCGAGATCGGCAGCAGCACCAGCGAGCCCAGCAGCGTCGTCCAGGCCATCACCCTGAGCGACCCCAACCGCAGATTATAGGGCGCACACCGCTCGACATAGAACGCCCAGGCGAAGGCCGCGAGCATCCAGAGCAGGGTGCCGTCGAGGCTGCCCGGTGTGACGGTGAAGGCCGAGAGCGAATTGTTCACCACCAGCACGACGCCAGCGAAGGCGAGCACGATGCCGGCCCAGCCCAGCGCCGGCAGCCGCCGCCCGCCGAACCAGGCCAGGATGGCCGAGAAGGCCGTGGTCGTGGTCATCACGATCGAGCCCAGGCTGGGCGCCGTACGCGTCATGGCCAGCCCCCAGCAGGCCTGGAACAGCGCTACGCCGACCAGCGACAGCAGCAGCATCGGCACCCAGTCGCGCCGCGGCAGGTCCAGCGGCCGGCGCATCAGCGCGAGTGCCGCGAACAGGAACAGGCTCGCCACGAGATAGCGCGAGGCGCTGTAGAGCAGCGGACTCATGACCGCCAGCACGTCCTTGGCGAAGGGATAGCTCGATCCCATCAGCAGGACGGTGCCGAGCATCAGCAGGTCGCCGGTCGTGCGCGACCCCCTCGTCACGCCCCCTCACCTAACCTCTCCCCCTCGCGGGGGAGAGGAACATGACATGAGGGCGCCTCTTTCTTCCTCCTCTCCTCCTTTAGGGCAGGGCAATCGCATATGACCGTATTTCCGTCGTCCTGAGCGGAGCCGCCCGAAGGGCGGCGTAGTCGAAGGACCTTTTTTCCGGCGCACAGTCTGTCGAAATGAAAAAAGGTCCTTCGA
>CAMARK010000145.1 GCA_945860205.1 Reyranella massiliensis 521
GAAGGAGATAGGCATGAACCAAGAGGTCATGAACCTTTTCAACCCGCAGGTGCCTGCGCAGACGTTCGATTCCATCCGGATCTCGATCGCGTCTCCCGAGAAGATTCTCTCCTGGTCGTACGGTGAGATCAAGAAGCCGGAGACGATCAACTACCGCACCTTCAAGCCGGAGCGCGACGGGCTGTTCTGCGCCCGCATCTTCGGGCCCGTGAAGGACTATGAGTGCCTGTGCGGCAAGTACAAGCGGATGAAGTACAAGGGCATCATCTGCGAAAAGTGCGGCGTGGAAGTCACCCTCTCGAAGGTCCGGCGCGAGCGCATGGGCCACATCGAGCTCGCCGCCCCCGTCGCCCACATCTGGTTCCTGAAGTCGCTGCCGAGCCGCATTTCCATGCTGCTCGACATGACGCTGAAGGACGTGGAGCGCATCCTCTACTTCGAGAACTACATCGTCCTCGAACCGGGCCTCACGCCCATGAAGCTGCATCAGCTTCTCTCCGAGAGCGAATACATCAAGGCGCAGGAAGACTACGGCGAAGACGCCTTCACGGCGGGCATCGGTGCCGAGGCCATCCGCGACATCCTGATGGCCCTCAACATGGAGCAGCTGCGCGACCAGCTTCGCGAAGAGCTCAAGAATGCCACGGGCGACCTCAAGCCCAAGAAGATCGCCAAGCGCCTGAAGCTGGTCGAAAGCTTCATCGAATCCGGCAACCGTCCGGAGTGGATGATCCTCACCCAGGTTCCGGTCATCCCGCCGGAGCTGCGCCCGCTGGTTCCGCTGGACGGCGGCCGCTTCGCCACGTCTGACCTGAACGATCTTTACCGCCGCGTCATCAACCGCAACAACCGCCTGAAGCGGCTGATCGAGCTGCGCGCACCCGACATCATCGTGCGCAACGAGAAGCGCATGCTGCAGGAAGCCGTTGACGCGCTGTTCGACAACGGCCGCCGCGGCCGCGTCATCACCGGCGCCAACAAGCGTCCGCTGAAGTCCCTGGCTGACATGCTGAAGGGCAAGCAGGGCCGCTTCCGCCAGAACCTGCTCGGAAAGCGCGTCGACTATTCCGGCCGCTCGGTCATCGTCGTGGGTCCGGAGCTCAAGCTCCACCAGTGCGGCCTGCCGAAGAAGATGGCGCTCGAACTGTTCAAGCCGTTCATCTACTCCAAGCTGGAGAAGTACGGTCACGCCACCACCATCAAGGCCGCCAAGCGGATGGTCGAGAAGGAGCGTCCCGAGGTGTGGGACATTCTTGAGGAGGTGATCCGCGAGCATCCGGTGTTGCTCAACCGCGCACCGACTCTGCATCGTCTCGGCATCCAGGCGTTCGAGCCGGTGCTGATCGAGGGCAAGGCCATCCAGCTCCATCCGCTGGTCTGCACCGCCTTCAATGCCGACTTCGACGGCGACCAGATGGCGGTGCACGTGCCGCTGTCGCTGGAAGCCCAGCTCGAGGCGCGCGTGCTGATGATGTCGACCAACAACATCCTCTCGCCCGCCAGCGGAAAGCCGATCATTGTGCCGTCGCAGGACATCGTCCTCGGCATCTACTACATCACGCTCGAGCGTGACGGCGTAGTGGGCGAGGGCTCGCTGTTCGCCGAGATCGGCGAGTTGGAGCACGCGCTCCACAAGGGCTCGATCACGATGCACAGCAAGATCAAGATGCGTCTCGAGGCCTACGACGACAAGGGTGTGCTCGCGAACCGCGTGGTCGAGACCACGCCGGGCCGCATCCTGCTGGCGCAGATCCTGCCCAAGCATCCCAACCTGCCGTTCTCGCTGATCAACCGGCTTCTCACGAAGAAGGACCTGCAGAACGTCATCGACTCGGTCTATCGCCACTGCGGCCAGAAGGACACGGTGATCT
The DNA here is from genome assembly GCA_945860205.1 of Reyranella massiliensis 521. Lineage (GTDB taxonomy): Bacteria > Pseudomonadota > Alphaproteobacteria > Reyranellales > Reyranellaceae > Reyranella > Reyranella massiliensis_B. The sequence goes on from CAMARK010000145.1 coordinate 1,872, forward strand.
TCGCCGACCGCCTGATGGGTCTGGGCTTCTATCACGCCTGCCGCGCCGGCATTTCCTTCGGCAAGGACGACCTCGTCATCCCCGCCGCCAAGGTGAAGCTGGTCGCCCAGACCACCAAGGAAGTGAAGGAGTACGAACAGCAGTACCAGGACGGCCTGATCACCTCGGGCGAGAAGTACAACAAGGTCGTCGACGCCTGGTCGCGCTGCTCCGATCGCGTCGCCGAGGAGATGATGAAGGGCATTTCGACGCCGCTTCCCGGCAAGCCCGTGAATTCGGTGTGGATGATGGCGCACTCCGGTGCGCGCGGATCGACCACGCAGATGAAGCAGCTCGCCGGCATGCGCGGGCTCATGACCAAGCCGTCGGGTGAGATCATCGAGACGCCGATCATCTCGAACTTCAAGGAAGGCCTCTCGGTGCTGGAGTACTTCAACTCCACCCACGGCGCGCGCAAGGGCCTGGCCGACACTGCGCTCAAGACCGCGAACTCGGGTTACCTGACCCGCCGACTGGTCGACGTGGCGCAGGACTGCATCATCTTCGAGCCCGATTGCGGCACGGAGCGCGGCCTCACCATGCGTGCGGTCGTCGACGGCGGCGATGTGATCGAGCCTCTGTCCGAGCGAGTGCTCGGCCGTACGGCGCTCGACGATGTCATCGATCCGTTGAACGGCACGGTGATCTGCAAGGCCGGCGACCTGATCGACGAGGTCACGATCGAGCAGATCGACAAGGCCGGCATCGAGGAGATGCGCATCCGGTCGGTACTGACCTGCGACACCAAGATCGGCGTCTGCGGCAAGTGCTACGGCCGCGATCTGGCGCGCGGCACCTCGGTCAACATCGGCGAAGCGGTGGGCGTCATCGCCGCCCAGTCGATCGGCGAGCCGGGCACGCAGCTCACCATGCGTACCTTCCACATCGGCGGCGCCGCGCAGCGCGGCGCGGAGCAATCGAACATCGAGGCCAGCCACGACGGCACGATCCAGGTGCGCAACCGCAACATCGTCATGAACAGCCAGGGCGTTCCGGTCGTGATGGGCCGCAACACCGAGCTGGTCCTCGTCGACGGTGCTCAGCGCGAGCGCGCCAAGCATCGCGTACCCTACGGTGCGCGCCTGCTGGTCGATAGCGACACCGCGGTCACCAAGGGTCAGAAGCTGGCCGAGTGGGACCCGTACACTCTGCCGATCATCACCGAAAAGGCCGGCAAGGCGGTCTACGTCGACCTGGTCGAAGGCACGTCGATGCGCGAAGTGATCGACGACTCCACCGGCATTTCGAACCGTGTTGTCGTCGATTGGAAGGGCCAGCCGAAGGGCGGTGACCTGCGTCCGCGCATCGCCATCCATGACGCGGCCGGCAGCCCGATCATGCTCGGCAACGGGCAGGAGGCGCGTTACCTGCTGTCGCTCGACTCGGTGCTGTCGGTCGAGAACGGCCAGGAGGTCCACGCCGGCGACATCCTCGCGCGTATCCCGCGCGAGGGTGGCAAGAACCGCGACATTACGGGCGGTCTGCCGCGCGTGGCCGAGCTGTTCGAAGCCCGCAAGCCCAAGGATTTCGCGATCATCTGCGACATCTCGGGCCGCATCGAGTTCGGTAAGGACTACAAGAACAAGCGTCGCGTCCTGATCGTGCCGGAAGGCGAAGCCGAGCCTGTCGAATACTTGATCCAGAAGACCAAGCGCATCGCCGTCCAGGAAGGTGACTTCGTGGAGCGCGGCGATCTTCTGATCGACGGCAACCCGGTGCCGCATGACATCCTGCGCGTTCTGGGCGTCGAGAAGCTGGCCGAGTACCTGGTGAACGAGATCCAGGAGGTCTATCGACTGCAGGGCGTGAAGATCAACGACAAGCACATTGAGACGATTGCGCGTCAGATGCTGCAGAAGGTCGAGATCACCGACGCCGGCGACTCCACGTTCCTGATTGGCGAGCAGATCGACAAGCAGGAATACGAGATGGAGAATGCCAAGCTTGCAGCCGAGAAGCTGAAACTCGCCAAGGCTGATCCGGTTCTGCTCGGCATCACCAAGGCGAGCCTGCAGACCAAGTCGTTCATCTCGGCGGCCTCCTTCCAGGAGACCACGCGCGTGCTGACCGAGGCTGCCGTCTCTGGCCGCGTCGACACGCTGCAGGGCCTCAAGGAAAATGTCATCGTCGGCCGCCTGATTCCGGCCGGTACCGGCGGAGTCGTGAACCGCATGAAGGCGATTGCCGCGCAGCGCGACCGGGCCATCCTGGCCGCCGGCGCGGATGGCGAGGACCGGCCCGTGCCGACCCTCGAAGAGGAACGCGCGGCCGACTAACCGTCGCTCGATCGCAAAAAAGAAGGCCGTCCCTGGAAGGGGACGGCCTTTTTCTTGGACTTCTGGATTATGCCGCCTGTCGGCCCGTCCAATCCTCCTGGGTCAGCAGCCAGACCATTCGCGGCCCCTTGCCGCCGACATGCTCGCCGAGCATCAGGTCGACCAGCCGGGCGCCCTGCCGCTCCTTTAGGCGACGGGACGGGTGGTTGTCCTGCGCGTTGGTCAGCCACAGATGCGGCCAGCCGAGGTCGCAAAAGGCGTATTCCGTCACGCGTTCGGCGGCTTCGGTCATCAGGCCCTTGCCCTGGAACTCCGGATCGAGCCAAAAACCCCGCTGGCTGCGGCTGATCCCGTCGTCGGGCCAAAGATCAATTATCCCGATCAGGTCGGCCGGGCCCGACTTGGGGATGATCGCCCAGTGGGACTTCTCGCGTCGCGCCATTTCCTCGAGACAGGATGCGACATAGGTCGCGGCGCCGTCGGCCGGGTAGGGCCAGGGGATCTTAGCGTCCAGCCAGCGCACGACCTCCCACTGCGGGAAACGGCGCTGGATCACCGGCGCATCCTTGCTGCGCAAGGGGCGCAGGACGAGGCGCGGCGTCTCGAGCACGGGCGTCGGCGGCATAAGCCTGGAGGGTGGCATCGTAGGTCTCGCTTCCGTTTGCCGGATGGGCGGGACCTGCTGCGCTAGACCCCGACCGCTTCGGCGGGGTCAGGGGTCAAGTCGGTGTCTAGATCAGACGAACGCGCATGACTTCCCCGCCCCAAAGCGAGCTTTGGTAGCCGAGGTCATACGCGGGTCTTGGCGCAACATGGCGGCGGACATAGCGCATGTGACGCGCAAAGTAAAATTTGTGGCTGTGGTGTGGCGGACCACAAGATGTGGCTATAAGATTCTTGCGTGACCTCGCGACGCAGAGTCAGGAACGAGTCGTCCGAGGCAGGCGTGGAATAGCCAAGGATATCAATGAGAAGCGTGCTTGACGCCCCGGCGCGGCAATCATATAAGCGCGCCACCTCGTCGGGGGGCTGGTAAGTAGGTTTGACCGCCTAGACACAGCCTGACGTCGAGGACCGCTACAAGTCAGGCCTTTTGGCCGCAAAGCTTTCTTTCGCGCGGGGCTGCGCTCTTGCCGCTATGCCCGCGTATTTGCTTTGCGCCACGGTGCTGATGTGGGCGGACCCGAGACGGCGTTAAGGAAACCGAAATTCTATGCCGACTATCAACCAGTTGATCCGCAAGCCGCGTCACGGCCTCACGTCGCACAACAAAGTGCCGGCGCTCCAGGCCTGCCCGCAGAAGCGTGGCGTTTGCACCCGCGTCTACACGACGACCCCGAAGAAGCCGAACTCGGCGCTCCGCAAGGTCGCCAAGGTCCGCCTCACCAATGGCTACGAAGTGGTGAGCTACATTCCCGGTGAAGGCCACAACCTGCAGGAACATTCAGTCGTCATGATCCGCGGCGGCCGCGTGAAGGATCTTCCCGGTGTGCGCTATCACATCATTCGCGGCACCCTCGATACCCAGGGTGTCAAAGACCGCCGCCAGCGCCGTTCGAAGTACGGCGCGAAGCGTCCGAAGTAAGGCGGGGAGGAACACATGTCTCGCCGTCGCGCTGCCGAAAAACGTGAAGTCCTGCCGGACGCCAAGTATCACGACATCGTTCTCTCGAAGTTCATGAACACGCTCATGGAGCGTGGCAAGAAGTCGGTCGCCGAACGGGTCGTCTACGGCGCCCTCGAGGAAGTCCAGAGCAAGCTCAAGCAGGATCCGGTTCCGGCCTTCCACGAAGCGCTTGAGAACGTGAAGCCGGCCGTCGAAGTCCGCTCGCGCCGCGTCGGCGGTGCCACCTATCAGGTGCCTGTCGAAGTTCGCCCCGAGCGCCGCCAGGCGCTGGCCATCCGCTGGATCATTCAGGCCGCTCGTGACCGTTCGGGCCACAGCATGACCGAGAAGCTCTCGGCCGAGCTGCTCGATGCCTTCAACCGCCGCGGCAACGCGGTCAAAAAACGCGAAGACACGCACAAGATGGCCGACGCCAACAAGGCGTTTGCGCATTATCGCTGGTAAGCGCGTCTCAAGTTCCCTCCCAGAAAGCCCAGTCCATGGCTCGTACCACTCCCATCGCCGACTACCGTAACATCGGTATCATGGCGCATATCGACGCCGGCAAGACGACGACGACCGAGCGGATCCTGTACTACACGGGCAAGTCGCATAAAATCGGCGAAGTCCATGACGGCGCCGCCACCATGGATTGGATGGAGCAGGAGCAGGAGCGCGGCATCACGATCACGTCGGCCGCGACGACGTGCTTCTGGACGGTCGAGACCGGCCCGAACGCGGGCATCAACTATCGCATCAACATCATCGACACCCCGGGCCACGTGGACTTCACGATCGAAGTCGAGCGTTCGCTGCGCGTGCTCGACGGCGCCGTCTGCGTGTTCGACTCGGTCGCCGGCGTCGAGCCGCAGTCCGAGACGGTATGGCGCCAGGCCGACAAGTACGGCGTGCCGCGCATCTGCTTCGTCAACAAGATGGACCGCACAGGCGCGAACTTCTATCGCACCGTCGACATGATCGTCGATCGCCTCGGCGCCAAGCCGCTGGTGACGCAGCTCCCGATCGGCTCGGAAGCCGACTACAGGGGCCTTATCGATCTGGTTTCCAACAAGGCAATCATCTGGCTGGAAGAGACGCTCGGCGCGAAGTTCGAGGTCGTCGAGATCCCGGCCGACTTGAAGGAAAAGGCCGCGGAGTACCGCGCCAAGCTGATCGACATGGCCGTCGAGCAGGACGACGATGCCATGCAGAAATTCCTCGACGGCGAGGAGCCCGATTACGACACGCTGATCAAGTGCATCCGCAAGGGCACGATCAACTACGCGTTCGTTCCGGTGCTGTGCGGCTCGGCCTTCAAGAACAAGGGCGTGCAGCCCATGCTCGACGCGGTCGTGAACTACCTGCCGGCGCCGAACGACGTTGCCGACGTCAAGGGCATCAAGATGGGCACCGAAGAGGTGATCACGCTGCCGACGAACGACGACGCGCCGATGTCGGCACTGGCCTTCAAGATCATGACCGACCCGTTCGTGGGCTCGCTCACCTTCGCACGCGTCTACTCGGGCGTGCTCGAATCGTCGAGCGGCGTGCTCAACAGCACCAAGGACCGCAAGGAACGTATCGGCCGCATGTTGCTGATGCATGCCAACAACCGCGAAGACGTGAAGGAAGCCCGCGCCGGCGACATCATCGCTTTGGCCGGCCTCAAGAGCGTCACCACCGGCGACACGCTGTGCGATCCCGACCATCCGGTGATCCTGGAAAAGATGGACTTCCCCGATCCGGTCATCGAGCTCGCCATCGAGCCGAAGTCGAAGGCCGACCAGGAGAAGCTGGGCCAGGCGCTCGGCCGTCTCGTCCAGGAAGACCCGACCTTCCGCGTGACGACCGACCCGGAGACGGGACAGACCGTCATCAAGGGCATGGGCGAGCTCCATCTCGAGATCAAGGTCGACATTCTGCGCCGCACCTACAAGGTCGACGCCAATGTCGGCGCCCCGCAGGTCGCCTATCGCGAGACGCTCGGCCGCAAGGCCGAGATCGACTACACCCACAAGAAGCAGAGCGGCGGCTCCGGCCAGTTCGCCCGCGTCAAGATCGTGTTCGAGCCGGGCGCGCCGGGGTCGGGTTACAGCTTCGAGAACAAGATTGTCGGTGGCTCGATTCCCAAGGAATTCATCCCCGGCGTCGAAAAGGGCCTGGCGGCCTCGCGCGAAACCGGCGTGCTCGCCGGCTTCCCGGCGATCGACTTCAAGGCGACTCTGGTCGACGGCAACTATCACGACGTCGATTCGAGCGTGCTGGCCTTCGAAATCGCCGCCCGGGCGGCATTCCGTGAGGGTCTCGCCAAGGCGCAGTGCAAGCTGCTCGAGCCGATCATGAAGGTCGAAGTGGTGACACCCGACGACTACATGGGCGACTGCATCGGCGATCTGAACAGCCGCCGTGGTCAGATCCTCGGCATGGATGCCCGCGGCAATGCCCAGGTCATCGATGCCATGGTGCCGCTCGCCAACATGTTCGGCTACGTGAACACGCTGCGGTCGATGACCCAGGGTCGCGCGGCTTACAGCATGACGTTCGACCACTATGCGCCTGTACCGCAGGCTGTCGCGGACGAAGTTGTCGCCAAGCTGGCAGGCTGAGAAGCCGCCGTTTTGATTAAGACTGATTGATTAGGGACCAAGACCATGACGAAGGCGAAGTTTGAGCGGAACAAGCCGCACTGCAACATCGGGACTATCGGTCACGTCGATCACGGCAAGACGTCGTTGACGGCGGCGATCACGAAGATCCTGGCGAAGTCGGGTGGTGCGACGTTCACGGCGTACGACCAGA
>CAMARK010000146.1 GCA_945860205.1 Reyranella massiliensis 521
GATTGGGCCGATATCGCGCCCGTCATCGACAAGATCGAGGAGGAACTGGGCGAGTTGCGCGCCGAGATCACGGCCGGCACCGTGGACCAGGCGCGCCTGACCGACGAGCTGGGCGACGTGCTGTTCGCCGTCGCCAATCTCGCCCGGCACTGCAAGGTCGATCCCGAGGCAGCCCTTCGCGCCACCAACGATAAGTTTGAACGCCGCTTCGGCTATATCGAACGCCAGTTGGCCGCGCAGGGCCGCAAACCCGCCGATGCCACCCTGGTTGAAATGGAATCGCTCTGGCAGGAAGCCAAGACGCGGACCTAGGGTCGCGGCGCCAGCAACGGCATCTGGACGATTTCGAACACTGCCCTCACCTCGGACAGTGTCGCCTGCGAGGCCGCGCTGATGATGCCGGCGTTGATCGGCTGCGCCGGCCCATAGGGCGAGCCGCTGAACCGCACCGAGGCGCCGCCCGCCTCGGCCATCATCAAGGCGCCGGCGGCATGATCCCAGGGCTTGGTGATCCGGTAGAGGCTGAAAGCCGCATGGCCCGACAGGATTTCGAGATACTCGGCGCCGGCACAGCGCAACGTTGAGACCCGACCCAACCGTTTGCGGTCGGCCACCGTCAGCTGCGTGTCGAATGCCTTGATGACCTTGTAGCCGACGAAGCCATTGGGAGCGCCCGCCCGCGCCGAGCCGGTCACGGCAACGCCGTCGACCGTGACGCCCTGGCCCTTGAGCGCGACTGCCATATGCCCGCGCGGTGCATCGTAGATCCAGGCCCCGACGGTCGCGGCATTCTGTACGAGGCAAATGATAACGGCGAAGGTGTCCTTGCCGTCGGCGAAGTTCGCGGTCCCGTCCAGAGGGTCCACGATCCAGCACATCTCGCCCGGCCGACCGATGAGGTCGAGCAGGCCGGGATCGCTCTCGACCGCCTCCTCACCCACGACCGGCACGCCCGGGAGAATCTTTGCCAGTCCCGCGGCCAGACGCTGCTCGGCTGCGACGTCGGCCACGGTGACCACGTCGCCTGGCCGCTTCTGGCGGATGTCGTCCTTGGAGAGGTTGCGAAACCGCGGCAACAACTCTGCCACCGCCGTCTCCCGGATCAGGTCGGCGACCCGCGACGGGTCACCGTTGCCCAGCATCGTGCTCAGCCGACGACGCCGAAGAGGTCCTCTTCCTTGAGAATGACGTGGTCTACGCCGCCGATCTTGACCTCGGTGCCCGACCACTTGCCGTAGATCACCTTGTCGCCGACCTTGACGTCGATCGCCTGCAGCCGGCCGTCCTCGAGCCGCTTGCCCTTGCCGATCGCCACGACTTCGCCCTGCATCGGCTTTTCCTGGGCCGTGTCGGGGATGATGAGGCCACCCTTGGTCTTGGTTTCGGCGGTCATGGGCTTGAGCAGCAGCCGATCATGCAAAGGCTTGAATTTCATGGCATTTCCTTCGTCTTGGATGGTGCCGCTTATAGGTTTTGCGCCGGAGGCCTGTCAACGCGCCAGCCGGCGCTCGAACTGCGCGGCGGCAGCGGTATCGAGGGCCACGGTCAGCAAGGCCAATTCACCTTCATCGCGCCGATTACGCACCTCGCCATGGCGGTAAAGCCAGGCGATGGTGGCGCCGTCACTCAACGGCACGGAAATCTCGCGGGCAGTCCCTGCCCGACCCAGGAATTCGCCGATCGCCTCCAGGAGATGATCGACGCCCTCCCCGGTCAGGGCCGAGACAGGATACTGAAGGGCGCGCGCAGCCCCTGAGGCAGCTCGGGTCTGCAACGTGTGGAGACTCTCGGCCGGCAGCGCATCGATCTTGTTCAACGCCTCGATCAGCGGCTTGCCGCCACCTTCCTCGAGGGCGCCCAGATCCTTCAGGACCTGCTCGACATCGGCACGCTGCTGCGCGGTCTCGGGATGGGCGATGTCGCGGACATGCACGATCAGGTCCGCTTCGATGACCTCCTCGAGCGTCGCGCGGAAGGCCGCGACCAGATGCGTCGGCAGATCGGAGACGAAACCCACCGTGTCGGAGATCACGCACCCTTTGCCGTTCGGCAGCTTGATCGACCGCATGGTCGGATCGAGGGTGGCGAAGAGCAGGTCCTTGGCCATGACGCTGGCGCCCGAGAGCCGGTTGAACAGCGTCGACTTGCCGGCGTTGGTGTAGCCGACAAGCGCGACAGTCGGCAGCCGCGCCTTCTTGCGGCCGACGCGGTTGACGGCACGGGTCCGCTGCACGCCCTCGAGATCGCGCTTGATGCGAACGATGCGCTCGCCGATCAAGCGGCGGTCGATTTCGATCTGGGATTCGCCAGGACCGCCCAGGAAGCCGAAGCCGCCTCGCTGGCGTTCGAGATGGGTCCATGACCGCACCAGCCGGCCGCGCTGATAATCCAGCGCCGCGAGTTCGACCTGCAGCCGGCCTTCGTGCGTGCGCGCCCGGGCGCCGAAAATCTCCAGGATCAGACCCGTCCGGTCGATGACCTTGGTCTGCCAAGCCTTCTCGAGATTGCGCTGCTGTACGGGCGTCAGCCTGTCATCGACGATCACCAGGCCAATGCCCAGTTCTACGACGGCTTCCTTCAGCCGCTCCACGACACCCTTGCCCAGCAGCGTGGCGGGCGTAATCCTACGCAGCGGCGCGGTCTCGGCCAGGCGCACGTCGATGTCGATGGCGCGGGCCAGCCCCACGGCTTCATTGAGCTTGGCCTGGCCGTCGCGTTCTTCCCGGCCACGGGTATAGGGACACACAACGGCGGCCACTGTTGCCGGCCGAGCGGTGTCGTTGGGCGTACGCTTGCGCCTTTCGTGGACTTCCTGCTCGAGGTCTTCGATCAAATCAGCCTGCTGCCTCGGCCTTGTCCCCGTCGAACAGCTGCACGGGGGTGACCGGCATGATGGTCGAGATCGCATGCTTGTAGACAAGCTGCGAGTGACCGTCGCGGCGCAGAAGCACCGAGAAATTGTCGAACCAAGTGACGATTCCCTGCAATTTCACACCGTTCACGAGGAAGATTGTGACCGGAGTCTTGTTCTTTCGCAGGTGGTTCAGGAACACGTCCTGAACGTTTTGTGCCTTTTCGCTCATGTTCTTGGCCTCTTGGTGGGCGGCCGGCTTCCCGAAGGTCACCGGTTTGGGCGGCGCAGGGCTCTCCCTGCTACCGAGTTGAAACAAATATAGGGGACGCTTTGGTCAAAGCAATGCCAGCAACTCATGACAATTACGTGCCCGGAAACGGGGTGGATATTCCAGCATTGGGGCTGACAGTTGCTCCGGCCCCCCTACCAGAACGGGTAGACACCCTGCCGCATGGGCGCATTGGAGGTCGGCAAGGGAGTCTCCGACCATCCATACAGTATCATCAGGGGCAATTCCCGTGCCGTCGAGCGCCAGGTAAATGGGTTCAGGTGCCGGTTTGTCGCGCTTGGCATCCTTGGCGCCGACCGCGCAGGCAATCCAGCGCTGCCAGCCCAGGTGGGTCATCTCCGTACGCAGGTTCGCGCCCACCTTATTGCTGACGACGGCGACGTAGCATCCAGCCTCCCGGCAGTGCGCCAGCAGCGTGTCCGCCCCCGGCAACGGCTGCAGACGCTCCAGATGGATGCGGAGGAAGGTCTCGTAGAAGATCCGCTCGGCCTCGCCTGCCCGGTCTCCGAACAGCTTGGGAAAAACATCGCGCAACGAACCGTGAGCGCGTATTTGCACTTCCTCTGCTGTCCACGGCGTCAAACCCAGGGTCGTAAAAGTGTCGTGGTAGCACTCGACGATCGTAGGCCAAGTGTCGACCAGGGTGTTGTCCCAGTCGAACAGCACGGCGCGGGGCAATTTGATGGCGGCAGAGCCGCTCATGTGATCGCCTCGCCAGCCGCGGCAAAGCGCACGTATTCCTCGCGCAGGCGACGCGCCATCGGGCCGACCTTGCCGTCGCCCACGGTGTCGCCATCGATCTTGACCACCGGCGTCACGAACGAAGTCGCACTGGTAATGAACGCTTCCTGAGCCTTCTTGGCCTCTGCCAGCGAAAACGGTCGTTCTACGAATTTAAGCTGAAGCGCATTGCACAGAGACTTCAGCGTGTGGCGCGTGATGCCGGCCAGGATGCCGTTGTCGGTCTGGCGCGTCACCAGTTCGCCGTCCTTGGTCACGATCCAGGCATTGGTCGACGCGCCTTCAGTGACGCAGCCGTCGGTGTCGACCAACCACGCCTCGTAGGCACCGCTCTCTCGTGCCGCCTGCTTGGCCAGCACGTTCGGCAGCAGCGCGATGGTCTTGATATCGCAGCGCTCCCAGCGAATGTCGGGTTGGCTCTTCACGCCAATCCCCGCGCCGGGATCGGCCTCGGCTCGTTTGCTGTTCTTGGTCGTGAGCACCAGCGCCGGCTTAACCGGCACGGTCGGGAAGGCATGGTCGCGGCGGGCCACGCCACGTGTCACCTGCATGTAGATCAGCCCGTCGCGCAGGCGGTTACGGCGCATCAGCTCACGCATGACGAAACTCAACGCCGCGCGGGAAATCGGCCAGTCGATCTTGAGTTCGCGCAACGACCTGTCGAGCCGGTCGATATGCGGCCCCTCGTCTATCAAACGGCCATCGCGTACCCCCACGACCTCGTAGACGCCGTCGGCAAGCTGGTAGCCCCTGTCCTCGATGTGAACGCTGGCATCGCGGTGATCGACGTAGCGGCCGTTGACATAGGCATAGCGCGCCATGCCGCCCTCCTTGGTTTCTCAGATCGTGGTTTCGCTGTCGTTGCGTTCGTCGGGCGCAGTTCCGTGCAGTCCCAACGACTTCAGCTTGCGATGTAGAGCGGAACGTTCCATGCCGACGAAGGTCGCGGTACGGGAGATGTTTCCACCGAACCGCGTGACCTGGGCCAGCAGGTATTCCCGTTCGAAGACCTCGCGGGCATCGCGCAGCGGCAGTTGCATGATCTCGCCGCCCTTTTCCCAGCGCAGCACCGATGGCGAATCCTCGCTGACGTCGTTTGGCAGTACGTCGGCGCGGATCGGGCCGCCGCCGACCGGCGCCAGGATCAGCAGTCGTTCGATGACGTTGCGCAATTGCCGGACATTTCCCGGCCAGTCGTGGCCCTGCAGGGCAGCCAGCGTGTCCTCGCCGATCGTCCGCGATGGCAGGCCGGTGGCGTCGGCGACGCGGCGCAGGAGGTCGGCGGAGAGTTCGGGAATATCCTCGCGGCGCTCGCTGAGCGGCGGCACACGCAGCGAGACCACATTCAACCGATGGTACAGTTCCTCACGAAACAGCCCCGAGGCGATTTCCTCCTGCAAGGTCCGGCTGGTCGAGGCCAGCACGCGCACGTCGACCTCGACCCGGGTCTTGCCGCCGTCACGCATGAAGGATTGTTCTTGGAGAACGCGCGCCAAGCGGCTTTGCAGCGCCAGCGGAAGGTCTGCGACTTCCTTGAGCAGCAAGGTGCCGCCATGAGCCATCTCGAAGGCGCCCGAGACGCGGAGCGTGTCGCCTTCGGTCTCGCCGTCGGTGCCGAATAGTTCGATATCCAGGCGTTCCGTCGGAAGCGTCGAGCAATTGACCACGACGAACGGCCCATCGGCCCGCTTCGAGCTCTGGTGGATCAGGCGGGCCATGGTTTCCTTGCCCGCCCCGGAGGCACCGACGATCAGAACACGGCTGCCGGTGGGCGCTGCCCGCTCGATCTGGGTGCGCACGCTGGCGGCGCTGGTCGAGGAGCCGACGAAGGTGACCTCGCCTCCAGCCCGCCGGCGCAAGGTCGCGTTCTCGCGTTTCAGCTTGTCGGCTTCGATGGCGCGATCGACGACCAGCAGCAAGCGGTCGGCCTTGAAGGGCTTTTCGATGAAATCATAGGCGCCGGTCTTGATCGCTGACACAGCGGTGTCGATCGTGCCGTGGCCGCTGATCATGACAACCGGAATGGGTGGGTCCTCGCGGCGGATGACCTCGAGGAGCTGCAAGCCGTCGAGTTCGCTGCCCTGCAGCCAAACGTCCAGAATGACGAGTGCCGGCCGGCGTTGACGCACCGCGTCTATCGCCTCGGTGCTGTTGTGAGCACGGCGGGCGGTATGCCCCTCATCCTCGAGGATACCTGCTATCAGCGTGCAGATGTCACGCTCGTCGTCGACGATCAGGATGTCGTGGGCCATGGCTCTTCAAGCAGTCCGCTACTGTCTCTGCGGATCATTGTGCGGCTGTCGCATGCGGTCGAGCCGACGCGATTTCCTTCGCGTCTCGCCGGAATACCAGACTGATGCAGGCACCGCCACCCTCACGATCCTCCAGAGCAAGATAACCGCCGTGGTCTTCCATGATTTTTTTTACGATCGCGAGGCCCAGGCCCGTACCTTTGCTGCGGGTGGTCATGTAGGGCTCGGTCAGACGCTCCCGCCCTTCCTCCGGCAGGCCCTTGCCGTTGTCCTCGATAACGATACGCAACGTCGCACCGTCGTCCTTCAAGGTCAGCGAAATCTCGCCGGGAGGTAGCGATCCCGACGCAGAGGCTTCCCGTCCCTCGATCGCCTCGGCCGAGTTCTTCAGGATATTGGTCAGCACCTGGCCGACCTGCCGACGGTCGCAGATCAACGGGGCGGCGCCATCCGGCAGATGCGAAACGTAGCGGATCTCGGGGTTGCCGTTGCGCTGCAGGAAAAGTGCCTGCTGGCAAAGCTCCTTGGCGTCTTCGGCCTGCACCGTCGGACGCGGCATGCGGGCAAAGGATGAGAATTCATCGACCATGCGGCCGATATCGCCGACCTGGCGAATGATCGTATCGGTGCAGATCGTGAATGTTTCGGGATCGTCCTTGATCTGCTTCAGATAGCGACGCTTCAATCGCTCGGCGGAAAGCTGGATGGGCGTGAGCGGGTTCTTGATCTCGTGCGCAATGCGCCGCGCCACGTCGCCCCAGGCCGCCATGCGCTGCGCCGACATTAGGTCGGTCACGTCGTCGAAGGTGACAACCGAGCCCGCGCCGGAGGCAGCGCTGATGCGGACCAGCAGGGTGCGCCGCGCTCCCCGCTGCAGGATATCGACCTGCCCCTGGGTGACGCGATCCGGCCGCTCGGCCGCCTGCGCCACCAGCGGAACCAGCTCGGGCATGACATCGGTCAGCGGCCGTTCCAGGACGCCATCCTCAGGCAAGGCCAATAGTTCGAGTGCCGAGCGGTTGCTGCGGGCGACGATGCCCCTGCCGTCGACGCTAAGTACTCCGGCCGACACGCCCGCCAGCACCGCGTCGGTCAGGCGGCGGCGGGTATCGAGTTCCTTGTTGGCGCTGACCAATTCACCGCGCTGCTGCTCGATCTGGCTGGCCATGCGATTGAACGAACGCGCGAGCTGACCCAGCTCATCGTTGGGCGGCCCCTCCTCCACGCGTGTCGAGAGATCGCCGCCGCGCACACGTTCGGCGGCCACCATCAGCCCGCCGATCGGCGCGGTCAGGCGGGTCGCGAACAGGATTGCCAGCCACACCGCCGCCAGCAACATCAGAAAGGCGATCGCACCGCAGACCAGGAAGATGACGAGCTGACTCCGCTGCAGCGCTTGCTCGATCTGCGAGTAGAACGTGCCGGCGAATTCGATGCTCTTGATGTAGTCGACGACCCTGAGGTCGACAGCATGGCCGATCGCCAGGAAGAGCGGCTCGCCGACGAAAAGCTGCATCACGAAGTAGGCGCCCTTCGCGGAGTCGAACTGGACCGGGCGCGCCTGACTAACGGCCTGCCAGAGGAACCTCGCGGACGGCAGCGGATCGACCATGCCCTCGGCATCGGCTGCCTGGGCCTGGGCGATCACGCCTTTGTCGGCATCGAGGACGGTGGCCTCGATAATCGGCCGGCCTTCGATCAGGGTTTCCAGGAGTCGCTTCGTGGCCTCGCCGTCGCGCACTCCATCGACGCCCAGAGCCTGCAAGGGGCCGGCGATCGCGCCGATATCGCGCAGGATTTCCTCCTCCCGCGCACGCCGCACCGGCTCGCCGATCGCCCGCGCGGCCTCAAAGGCTGCCTGCGACGGTTTCACGACGAAATCCGTCAGGTTGAGGAAAAGCAGGGATAGGATGATGGCCACGATCAGTGTCGGCGTGATGGTGAAGACGCTGCAGACCAGAACGAGGCGCATGTGAAGCCGCGAGCCGGCGGCGCCTCGCCGGCGATCCAGCCATAATTGCGTCAGGCGAACGGCGAGCACCGCCACGAGAGCGATGGCGATGACCAGATCCGAGACCAGGAGGCCGGTCATCCAGCCGAGGGTGCCGAACGCCGCCGGCACGAACCCCGCGAGCCAGGCATAGGTGACCACACCGGCAACGATGGCCAAGATGGCGAGGGATACCGCCGCGACGCGACCGCTCAGACCGCGGAGCACCGCGCTTACCATGTCGCCCAAGCGTGAAACGCCCAGCGCAGTTGTCACTAAAGTCACCCGCCTCGGCGAACCTGCGGCGTACGAACCACTGGGACGTCGAGGTCCTTTATTTTCTTGCGCAACGTATTGCGATTGAGCCCCAGGAGACGGGCAGCGCGCAACTGATTCCCGCGCGTTGCCCCGAGCGCCAGCGCCAGGAG
>CAMARK010000147.1 GCA_945860205.1 Reyranella massiliensis 521
AGGCGTTCCTTTGTGGGACTAGTGTTCGCCCAGACTATGGAGGGGATTCCATGGATCGACCGTCGAAGGCGTGCCTTAGCCAACATGAACTCACCGCGTTGCATCAACTGAGTTTCGATCCGAGACAGCCGGTGTCGGGTAGCCATCGACAGCTCTTGCTGTCGATGAAGTTGATCAAGTTGAACGCTGGTCTGTTGAGCCTTACCGGTGAAGGCTGCGAACGGCTCAAGAGAGAGCAGCCCGCTGACCGGACGCCTGTCTATCGTCCTCAGGGCCTAGCGACCAAAGCCTGACACAACGTCGGGCCGACCTGGCTGTCTTTCGCCTGCGCCATTTAGCGCACTCTAACTGCAATAAAAGACCTTGCGTCCGAAGTGCAGTAATATTACGTCCGTTTTGTGGGAAGGGAGCCGTTCCTGCCGGATTCGCGTGGGGCGCCTCCGGCGGGCCGGTTCCATCGTTTGGTCGAACTCGATGGAGGGTATCGTGAAGAAGTCGGTTGTCTCGTTGGGGCTTGTCACTCTGGTACTGGCCGGCCCGGCCGTGGCGCAGCAGCAACTGCAAGGGCAACCGCAGGCGGCGATTCCGCTCAAGACCTGCGTGTCGCAGTATGCCGACGCGCCCGGCCGCACCCCGGCCGGGTTGCTCGCCACCGGCTACGACATCAAGGCCGCGGTGACGGGCGGGCTGTGGCTGCAGAAGGACCGCGACGTGTTCTACTGCAATTCCTCCGGCCGTCTCGAGGAGAAGCAATCGCTGTGCTGGCAACTGCGCGAGCCGGCGGCCGGCGGCCTCTGCTGACTTGTAGCGTCGTCGGGAGCATGCTGTCGGGCGAAAATGGAGGAAGCCCATGCCCGACAGCCACGCAGCCACCGCCACCACGAGCATCGTCAATCATCTCGGTCCCGACAGTTTCGAGAAGGACGGGCTGCGGCCGTTCTTCGAATACCGCCCGCTCGGCCTGAAGGAACTGACCGGCGGCAAGGTCGGCGCGCATGTGATCCGCGCCAAGCCCGGCAAGCACGCCGACGCGCCGCGCCACACCCATGCGCTCAGCTTCCAGTTCGTCTACGTGCTGAAGGGCTGGGCGATCTTCGAATACGAGGGCCATGGCCAGCACAAGCTCGTCGCCGGCTCGACCGTCTACCAGCCGCCCGGAATCAAGCACAAGGAGATCGATCACTCCGAGGATTTCGAGGTGCTGGAAATCACCATGCCGGCCGATTTCGAAACCAAAGAAGTGACATGAAGAACTCTCGCGTGAAAATCGTCGCAGCGTTTCTGGCGTTCCTGCTGCCGCTTGCCGCCCTGCCGGCGGGCGCCCAGCAGCTTCCCGATATCCCGACCATCCAGGTGCCGGCGGGCGGTGCCACCGTCACCGGCCAGGTCGCGGCGAACGGGCGCAATGCCTACTACGTGTCCGCCAACAGCCTGCAGGCGCTTTCGGTCGCCATCGCCTCACCCGGCAACAACGCAATGTTCCAGGTCTACAACGTCGGCGCCTCGGCGACCGGCGCGACCGGCAGCGCGGTCGTCAGCGGCACGACGCTCACCGGTGCCGGGACCGCGGATGCGTCGATGGCATGGATTGGCGTGATCCCGCAAACAGGGATGTATCTGATCGCCGTCGACAGCAAGGGCGGCCCCGCCAACTACACGCTGACGGTCCAGTTCCAGTAACGCGCACCGCCTCGGCGGTACGTCACCTGCCTCAGCGGTGCGTTACTTGAATGAACTGGTTGTTGGTGTTGGGGCGGTAGCTGATGTCGTAGTGCGCAGCCTTCGGCGTCGCCTGGCAGGTGGCCGCCGTCGACTGCATGCGCGGCAGGTTGAAAGTCGTCCAGGCGTTGCCCTTGGTCATGTCGACATCGAGCTGGAAAGAGAGCGCCGGCGAACTCTTGGCGGCGTCGGCGTACTTCCAGCAGACCCAGTTCTGATAACTCGGTTGCAGCTTGAAGCTCTGCCACTGCTGCTCGCCCCATTTGTAGCGATAGCTGATGGTGGCCTTGGTATTGTTATGAATGCAGGCGCAGCCGTGCGTCGTGTTCTGCGCTTGGGCACCGGCCGTACCAAGGCTAACCAGAAGAGTTGCCAGAGTGGTGACAAGGAAAGTCTTCAGCCCCCTAAGCATTCGTATCCCCGATTTTTCTTCATTGACAGTGCGGGTAAATTTGACCGCAAAATTCGAGCAATTCCAATGAAAATCAGGCGGGTGGCGTCTTGCAGGTAAAGTTGAGTTCCCGCGGGGCGAAGGCGGGATTCTCGGAAGGCATGCCCGCTCCCGGATCGGCCTTCGGCCATGCCCCACTCGCCAGCTTCTTCTCGACCAGCGGCAACAGTTCCTGGAACACCACCCAGCCTTGCAGGCGCACGCCGGTCTGGGTGTTGTGGATGGCGTCGACGAACAGGTCGGGATCGCGCGGCATCAGGCGCGCCACGTCGAGGAAGGTCAGGTGGTTCGCCGCGGCATATTTGGCGAAGACGCGATTCTGGAAGGCTGCCAACCGTTCGAGGTCGCGGTAGCGGAACGGCGCGTAGCTCTTGTTGAGATACTCCAGGATCTGCCGGTGCCGGATCGGATTCAGCACCATGCCGTCCTTCACCAGCCAGACGAAAGAGGCCAGCGCCAGCTCGCCGCCGACGGATTCCGTTGTCGCGCGGATGCGGTCGAGATCCCGCAGGATGACGGGAAGACTGATCGGCAGGTCGGGACGGCCGATGTCGGGATCGCGCTCGTCGACGCCGGCCGGCCACACCAGGTCGTAGGCGGGCTTGGGCCATTCGCCGCCGTCGACCGGCACGCCCGCCGGCGTGTCGGTCGCCGCGAGCAGGGTTCTGAGCCGCCGCGCCAGCGTGAAGTGCTTGGCAGCCTCGTCCAGCCAGCGCGCACCGGCGCCTTTCGGCGGCGGCAGCGGGGGAAGGACACGGTTGTCGGGCCGCGGCAGGGCAGGCACGACGGTGTTGAGTAAAAACTGGTTGGCACCCTCGTAGTAGATGACGAGGTCAGGCCGCAGCGGCGCCACCTCCTGGCGGACGATGGTTTCGATGTCGGTCGAGCCAATGCTCTCGCGGCCGGCGTTCAGCACCTCGAAGCGCAGGTCGAGCCGCTTCGACGCCGCCCACAGGTTGAGCCAGTGGCCGACATACTCCGGATACGAGGACGGAAAGTGGTGCGCGCCCACCGTCGTCGAGGCACCGACAAAGGCGATGCGCACCGTCTTCGGCGTGCGCACGAACGGCACCGGCGGGCCGCGGAAGCCGTAGGCGTTGGTGACCAGCCCGTTGGGCAGCGTTGCGTTGGGCATGAATCTGTAGCGCGGATGCGGATTGCCATCCGGCGGGTCGTAGACGAACAGGTGCTCGGGCGCCACGCGCAGGTAGGGATGGCTGCAGGGATCGCCGACGAAGGCCGAGTTCCAGGCCTTGAACATGTCGGCGCGGCGCGTGCCTTCGGTGTGGCCGCTGGCCTCGACCCGCCGCACCAGCTCATACCATTCCGGCGGCGCCTTGCCGCGATTGGGCAGCGGCGCCGGATCGTCGAAATACCAGGCGCGCTGGACACCGGCGGCCCGCGGGATCTCGTCGAGGCGCGCCGCCACGTCGGCGTCGTCGGTCACCTCCAGCCAGCGCGCGACGCCCTCGGCCGCCGCGGTGCAGAGGGCGATCGAGACCAGCACCAGCAGGGTGTTCTTCAGGAAATTGCGCAAAGGGCTCCCACCCGCATGGATCGAATGCCGGTTGTTAGCCGGTTCGGAACCCGAAGCGCAACTTCCGCGGGTCGCCCGCGTTGCTTTGCAAGATGCCCCTCGCATCGACTTTTTAGGCCACCCGAGCGTCCTTCAACACCCCAGGAGACTCTCAAATGAATTCGATCGTTTATCTCGTCGGTCTGGTCGTCATCGTGATCGCCATTCTGTCGTTCGTCGGCCTTCGCTGAGCTGAACCGTAAACCTCGGAGGTCATCCCATGGCTACCATCGTGGAAGTATCCGAAGGCGACGCCGCCGCGCGGCCCGCCCGCTTCTCCTACCTTGAATGGGGGCCGGTGATTGCCGGCGCGCTGGGAGCCGCCGCGATCTCGCTGGTGTTCTTCACTTTCGGCTCGGCGATCGGCCTCTCGGCGGTGTCGCCGTATCCCTACGCCGGGCTTTCGCTCACCACCTTCATGATCCTGGCGGCGCTGTTCGCCGCCCTGGTGCAGGTCGGCAGCTTCGCGGCCGGCGGCTATCTCGCCGGACGCATGCGCACTCCCTGGCTGAGCGGTGGAGAATCGGAGCGGCAGTTCCGCGACGGCAGCCACGGCTTTGCGGTTTGGGCTGTCGGCATCCTGATCGGTGCCTGCATCGCCCTCTCCGGCGCCGGTGGCGCGCTCAAGACGGCCGTGCAAACCACCGCCACCCTGTCGGCCGGCGCGGTTGCCGGTGGGGGCGCGGCGATGGGCCCGGCGATCGCCGATCGCATCGCGACACAGCCATCCGACATGGCGATCGACTTGCTGCTGCGGCCGGCTCCCGGCCAGAGGGCCGCTGCACCCACGCCGGCGCCCGCTGCTCCGGCTGCAGCGCCCGCTACTCCCGCGCCTCCGCCGGCCGCTGGGACCACTCAGCCCGAGACCGCCACCGCGACCGACCCCAGGCCCGCACCGGGCATGAACGACGGCATGCGGATGGAAATGCGCCGCGTCCCACGCGGCGAACTCCAGGCCCCGCTCGCGCGGGTGTTCGCCACCAACCTCGCCAGCGCCACCATGGCGCCGGCCGATCGCACCTATCTCGCGGAGATCGTGGCCCGCCAGACCGGCCTGCCGCAGCCCGAGGCCGAGAAGCGCGTCGATGAGGCCTATGCCGCCGCCAAGGACGCCGAGGCCAAGGCGCGCGCCGCAGCCGACAAGGCCCGCAAGATGGGCGCCATAGCGGCCTTCCTCGCCGCGGCGACGATGCTGATCGCCGCCGCCGCCGCCTGTGCCGGTGCGGCCGTGGGCGGTCGTCATCGCGACGAGCGGGTTGCGACCCGCCTGTTTGGCGCCAACCGCTTCTGGTAGCTGAAGACTTCGACAGCGCCCGGTTCCGCGAGGGACCGGGCGTTTGCTTGTGCGCCGACGAAAGAGTGTCTCAATTTGATTGTGGCGTGCAGATTCGACCTGCGCTCATTTGTAAGCTTGTGTCTGCTGAGCCCACCGCGCAATTTGGCGATGCAACCGCCGTTCTGTCTCGCGCCGGTTCTGGGGGACGGACGTAAGCAATGGTGGACATGAAGTCCGGCACGACGACGGGTGACCCCGAGGTCGATTACATCGCGCTGCCTGCCGGCGAGATGATCGGACGCTACGAAGTCCTGTCGGTGCTCGGCCAGGGCGGCTTCGGCATCACCTATCGCGCCCGCGACATCCAGCTCGACCGCGAAGTCGCCATCAAGGAATACCTGCCGATCTCGCTCGCGATCCGCCAGGACGGCAACACCGTGCTGCCGCGCTCGACCAAGGTCGCCGAGGATTTCACCTGGGGTCGCGATCGCTTCGTGGCGGAAGGCCGTACGCTGGCCACGCTGCACCGCGCGCCCGGCATCGTGCAAGTCTTCGACTTTCTCGAGATCAACGGGACGGCCTACATCGTCATGGAGATGCTCCATGGCGAGACGCTCGAAGCGCGCCTGAAGCAGAAGGGTGCCCTGGATGCTGCCGCTCTGGACCTGGTCGTCTGGACACTGCTCGAAGGTCTCGAGGAAGTTCACAACGCCGGCTTCCTGCACCGCGACATCAAGCCCGCCAACATCTTGCTCGATAGCAAAGGAAGCCCGACGCTGATCGACTTCGGCGCCTCGCGCGCGGCGATGGTCGGCCGCACGGTGGCGATGACGGCGATCTTCACCCCTGGATACGCCGCAGCCGAGCAGTTCACCTCGGCGAAGCAAGGCCCGTGGACAGATATCTACGGCCTCTCGGCCACGCTCTACCATGCGATCTCCGGGACGGCTCCGCCCAGCGCCTTCGACCGCATGCTCGACGATTCCTACGAGTCGATCTCGCGACGCGCCGGGCCCGGCTTCTCGGCTGGACTGTTGGCCGGCATCGACGCCGGCCTCGCCATCCGCGCCTCCGACCGGCCACAGTCGATCGCAGGATGGCGGGGCATTCTGTCGTGGACCGCCGCTTCCGGCGACGACGCGACGGTGCTGTCAGGACAGCCTCGCCCCGTTCCAGCGGCGGCAGCACCGACGCCGCGACCGGTTACGGCCGCGGCGCCTTCGGCCCCATTGCAGATCACGGAAAGTCCACCGGCAGCGGCACCCAGAAGTCGCATGCCGCTTTTCGCCGGCATCGCCGTGGCTGTGCTGGCTTTGGCCGGCGGCGGATATTTCGCGCTGGCCCCCGGCGGCAAGCCAGCGCCGACAGGCGTCGCCTTGCAGGATCTGAAGATCGAGGATCTCGAGCGTGTTCTGGCGGAGCGGCGCAAGGCCGATGCGGCGGCGGCCGAGAAGAAGCGGCTGGAAGAAGAGGCTCAGCGCAAGGCCGAGGCCGATGCCGCGGCAAAGCGGACCGCAGACGCCGAATTTGCGGACGCCCAACTGAAACGCCAGAAGGCCGAAGAGGAACTGGCGAAGCTGAAAGCCGACATGGAAACGCGCCGCCAGGCCGACGCCGGCCAGCGCGAGCAGGCCGGCGCCGTCGCGCGCCGTAATGCGGAAGAGGCAGCCCAGCGCAAGGCGGAAGACGAGATGGCCGCGCTGCGCCAGGCCGAGGACGACGCGCGCAAGAAGGCAGCCGCCGAGACCGAGGCCAAGCGCCAGGCCGACGAGGCGCTTGTCCGGGCACAGGCCGAGCGACAGAAGGCGGAGGCTGAAGCGGCGCAGAAGGCCGATGCGGAAGCCAAGCAGAAGGCCGACTCCAGCGCCAAGGAAGTTGCCGAAGCGGAAGCCCGCCAGAAGGCCGACGCGGAAGCCAAGCGGAAGATCGAAGCGGAGGCCGTCGCCGCCGCCGCGGAAAAGAAGGCGGCGGAAGCTGCGGAAACCGGATTACGTCTCTCGCCTCTGGACCGCCAGCGCGTCCAGGTGGCGCTCACCGCGCTCGGGTTCGACACGCGGGGCAACGACGGCGCCTTTGGGCCACGCAGCCGCGAAATGATCGCGAACTGGCAGAAAGCCCGCAATCAATCCGCGACGGGCTTTCTAAACGGCGCGCAGAACCAGGCGCTCCTGAAGGAGGCCGCACCCGCCGTTACCAAGTTCGACGAAGACCAGAAGAAGATCGAGGACGATAAGGCGCGAGCCGCCGCATCAGCGGCCATTGCCCCTGTTTCGCCGCCGACGCTGGCAGCGCCGCCTTCCGCGGCAGGCGCGGCCTCTTCCACGTCTGCGGCGGGAGACACGCGCTGGACTGGACAGGTGAAGTGCGGGTACTGGCCCAATCCCGTGGCAGTCATGATCCCTTTGAACAACGGCCAGGGTTCCGTCACTCTCAGGGGCGGCAACAGGGGGACAGTCACGATCACGATCAACGGCAATCGCTATTCCGGCAGCATCGCCTGGTCTCCGCAAGTTAACGCATCCAAGACCTTGAGCGCCTCATTCTCTGGCGCGATCTCGGGAAACGTGATCTCGGCCAGCCCGCACGCCCGCTCCGACTTCAAGGGCGGCCCCGGCCCCGACGACGTTCCGTGCACAGTCGAGCTGTCTAGGACACAATAAGCGGGACCACTGTGCGGGAGGTAGGGTGACGCATTCAATGCAGTTCGGTTGGCTTACGCTTGCAATGTCGCCCTCTCCCGACGAGGACGGCGCCCGCATCCACAGGATCATCGAGCAGGCCTGCCTCGCCGAGACGCTGGGTTTCTCCGACGTCTGGCTGACCGAGCACTATTTCACCGGCGAGAGCGTCTACAACGACTCGCTGATGTTCGCGGCAGCCCTTGCCGTGAAGACCGAGCGCATCCGCATCGGCTTTGCCGTGGTGCAGACGCCGTTCCATCATCCGGTGCGGCTGGCCGTCCAGCTCGCCCTGCTCGATAATCTCAGCAACGGCCGCATCGACGTCGGCATCGGCAAGGGCACGGCCTACAACGAATACGAGTTCGTGGGCCACGGGCTGCGCAGCCACGACAGCCGCGAGCGCATGGAGGAGACGGTGGAAATCCTCGAGCGCGCCTGGCGCGAGGCGCCGCTCACCTTCGAAGGCAAGTTCCACAGACTGCACATCCCGGCGATCCGGCCCAAGCCGGTGCAGCAGCCGGGCCCGCCGCTGTGGCGCAGCGTCATCTCGCCCGGCTCGTTCGCCGAATGCGGGCGCCTCGGCGTACCGATCCTGACCGCCCGTCTGCCGGTGGCGCGCATAAAGGAACGATGGGCGACCTATGCCGCCGGCATCGACGCCGGCGGCCACGACGCCGCGACGAAGGCGCGGCTGCTGGCGCAGAGCGCGCTGTGGCGCAATGTCTATGTCGCGGAGACGAATGCGCAGGCCGAGGACGAGCTGGCGGCCCTCCTGGTCGAGACCCGCGCCCACATGATGCATGTCCGCGAGGCTTATAATCCCGCCGACTTCGCACCCGA
>CAMARK010000148.1 GCA_945860205.1 Reyranella massiliensis 521
CCGACTTTTTCATTGCCTCTTCCCGACGAAGCCGCCACCGAGCGGCTGGGTGCAGCGCTTGCGACGCGCCTGCGGTCGCGCGATGTCGTGGCGCTGGTGGGCGGCCTCGGGGCCGGCAAGACCACGCTTGCCCGCGCCGTCCTGCGGGCGGCGTCCGGACAGCCGGCGCTGGTCGTACCCAGCCCGACCTTCACCCTGGTCGAGATCTACGACACGTCGAAGGGCGTCTTCTGGCACTTCGACCTCTACCGGCTCGAGCAACCGGAGCAGGTCTTCGAACTTGGCTGGGAAGAGGCACGCACCGACGGCATCGCCCTGATCGAATGGGCCGAGCGGCTGGGCCCTCTGCTGCCGCACGAACGGCTGACGGTGACGCTGTCGATCGAAGGCGACGGGCGACGCGCGACATTGGAGGGAGAGGCCCGCTTTGGCGAAGTCTGAACGCGATCTGCGACGCGCCGAGTTCGTGCGGGCCGCCGGCTGGGGCGATGCCGGCGAGCGTCTGCTCGCGGGCGATGCCTCGTTCCGGAAGTATTTCCGGCTGAGCCGGCCGCGCGGATCGGCGGTCGTCATGGATGCGCCGCCGCCACAAGAGGATGTCGGCCCCTTCGTGCGCATCGCCCGCCACCTGATCGCGCTCGGCCTCAGCGCCCCCGAGATCCTGGCCGAGGACACGGAGCACGGCTTCCTGCTGCTGGAAGATTTCGGCGACGACACCTACGCCCGCGTGCTGAAGGCGGGCGGCGATGAAGGCGAGCTCTACGCCCGCGCCACCGACGTGCTGGTCCATCTCTATCGGGCCGGTGACCGCGCCGTGCTGCCGGGACTCGGCGCCTATGCGGGCGACGCGCTGATCGAGGCGGCGATGCTGTTGCCGGAATGGTACCTGCCGGCCGTGACCGGCACGCCGACGCCGCCGGAAGAGACCGCGCGCTACATCACGGCCTGGAAGCAATGCCTCGCCGCGCTGCCCCAGGGACCCGACGCCCTGCTGCTGCGCGACTACCACAAGGACAATCTGCTGTGGCTGCCGGCGCGCCCCGGCGTAAAAGCCTGCGGCCTGCTCGACTTCCAGGACGCGCAGCGCGGCCACCCCTCCTACGATCTCGTCTCGCTGATCGAGGATGCGCGCCGCGACGTGCCGCCGGCCATCCACGCCGCATGCCTGAAACGCTACATCGACGAAACGGCGCTGCCCGATCCGGCGGGCTTTCGCACCGGCTTCGCGCTGATGGCGGCGCAACGCCATGCCCGCATCATCGGCTTGTTCGTGCGGCTGCTGGAGCGCGACGGCAAGCCCGACTACCTGCCGTACCTGCCGCGGGTCTGGCGCATGTTCGAACGTGCCCTGCAGCATGAGGCAATGGCGCCGCTCCGCGCCTGGGTCGACCGGCTGTTACCACCGCCACTTCGGCGCATAGGGACCTCATGATCCGTACAGCGATGATCCTGGCGGCGGGACGCGGCGAGCGCATGCGGCCGCTGACCGACGTCACGCCCAAGCCGCTGATTCCCGTGGCCGGCCGCTCGATGCTCGAACGGGCGATGGATCGCCTGCAGCGCCATGGCGTGCAGAACGTCGTGGTGAACGTGCATCACCTCGGCAATCAGATCGCCGACCGTCTGCAAGGCCGCGCCCGCATCGTCCGCGAGGATCATCTGATGGAGACCGGCGGCAGCGTCCGCAACGCCCTGCCGCTGCTCGGCAACGGGCCGTTCTTCGTGCTGAACGGCGATGGATTGTGGCGCGACGGGCCGGACTCGATGCTGGGCCGCCTGCAGGTGACCTGGGATCCCAGGCGCATGGATGCGCTGCTGCTGCTGCATCCGCTGGCGACCGCGATCGGCCGCGAGGAAAAGGACCACGGCGACTATTACCTCGAACCCGACGGTCATGCGCGCCATCGCGGCAACGCCGAAACGGCACCGTATCTTTTCGCCAGCATCTCGGTCTGCGACCAGCGCCTGTTCAACGGCACATCGGAGGGACCGTTCTCTCTGCTGAAACTCTGGAACCGGGCCGAGGCGGCAGGCCGTCTCTATGGCCTCGTCCATGATGGTGACTGGTTCCATGTCGGCACGCCCGCGGCCCTCGCCGACGCCGAGCGCGTGCTGGGATGAAGGGCGTCTTCACCATCGGCATCGACCGCCGCTTCGCCGACGAGTTGGCGCAAGGCGTGCTGGCCGAACATGGGGACGATCCTCTCGCCTTGGCCGATGTGCTGATCCTGGTGCCGACCCGGCGCTCGGTACGCGCGCTTCGTGAAGCCTTCCTGCGTGCCTCGGACGGCAAGCCCACGATCCTGCCGCGCATGGCGCCGCTGGGCGACGTCGACGACAGCGAATGGGATCTTTCCCCGGGCGACGACACCGCGCTTGCCTTGCCGCCCGCCATCGACCCGACGGAGCGCGAGGCGCTGCTGGCGCAGCTCGTGGCCGCCTTCAAGGACGACCAGGGCCATCCCATCGCGCAATCGGCCGCGCAGGCGTTGAAGCTCGCCCGCGAACTGGGCGGACTTCTCGATGAGCTTGCGATCGAGGGCGTGGGCTTCGACAAATTGGCCGGTCTGGTCACCGGCAATTTCGCCGAGCATTGGCGGCGCACGCTCACCTTTCTCGACATCGTCGGCACGGCGTGGCCCGCGATGCTGGCCGAACGCGGACAGGTCGACGCCATCGAACGGCGCACCCAGGCGATCCGCGCCCAGGCAGCACGCTGGCAGGCGGCGCCGCCCACGACGCCGGTGATCGCCGCCGGATCGACCGGCTCACAACCGGCGACGCGCGCGTTGCTGATCGCCATCGCAGGCCTGCCGCAGGGAGCGGTCGTGTTGCCCGGCCTCGACCGCGAGATGGACCAGACGAGTTGGGAAAAGCTCGATCCGTCGCATCCCCAGTTCGGCCTGCACGAGCTGTTGGGCGCCCTCGGTGTCAAGCGCGCCGCCGTGCCGGATTGGCCCGGCAGCCGCGGCGGCCATCCGGCACGGCGCAAGCTGGTGGCCGAGCTGATGCGGCCGGCCGAGACCAGCGAGGACTGGTCGCGCCCCGATCCCGCCGCGCTCGATCACGTGGCGCGCGCCGACTGCGCCACCTCGCACCAGGAGGCGGTGGTGATCGCGCTGGCGCTGCGCGAGGCGCTGAACGAGCCGCGCCGCACGGCCGCCCTGATCACGCCCGATCGCGAACTGGCACGGCGCGTCACGGCGGAACTCAAGCGCTGGAACATCGAGATCGACGATTCGGCCGGCGCGCCGCTGGCCGACACGCCGCCCGCCACTCTATTGCGCGGCCTGGTCGCCCTGGTCGATGGCGGCTTCGGACCCGTCGATCTTTTGGCACTGCTGAAGCATCCGCTCTGCACGTTGGGTCAACCGCGCGCCGATCTGCTCGACACCGCCCGCCGCCTCGACCGCAAGTATCTCAGGGGACTGAAACCCGCCGCTGGCCTCGATGCCGTGCGCCGAATCGTTGCCAACCAGCGCAAGGACGACGATGCCGACGCCGATGCCGTGCTCGCCTTGATCGACCGGCTCGATGCGGCAACCTCGGGCCTTGCCGTGCTGATGTCGGAAGGGTCGACGCCCGCGGCACTGCTCGACGCCACCATTGCCGCTGCCGAGATGCTGGCCTCGGCCGACGCGCTGTGGCGCGGCGAGGCGGGCGAAGCGCTGGCCGAGACGCTCGCGCGCCTGCGCACGGCCTGGCGCGACCAGCCCGCCATCGACGGCGGCGAGTGGCCGGGGTTGTTCGCGGCCATGCTGTCGCCCGCCGCGATCCGGCCACGCTACGGCAAGCATCCGCGCCTCTCGATCTGGGGGCCGCTCGAAGCCCGCTTGCAGCGTGCCGATCTCCTGATCCTGGGCGGCCTCAACGAAGGCAGCTGGCCGCCCAGCGTCGAGACCGGCCCGTGGCTGAACCGGCCGATGCGCGGCGCCTTAGGCCTGCCCCAGCCGGAACGGCGGATCGGCCTGTCGGCCCATGATTTTGTGGCGGCCCTCGCGGCCGATCATGTGCTGCTGACGCGTGCCGAGCGCGAAGGCGGCGCGCCCACCGTTTCCTCGCGCTGGCTGGCGCGGCTCGATGCGCTCCTCGGTCACGATCCCAACGCCGCCGGTGAGGCACCCGCCTACATCCAGCGCGGCCGGCGCTACATCGACTGGGCCGAGGAGATCGACCGGCCGCAGGGTTATAAGCCCTGGCCCCGCCCCGCTCCGCGTCCGCCGCTGGCGGCGCGGCCGACACAGCTCTCGGTGTCCAGCATCGAGCAATGGCGGCGCGATCCCTACGGCCTCTATGCGCGGCAGATCCTGAAGCTGCGCCTGCTCGATCCACTGGAGGCCGAACTGGGCGCGGCCGAGCGTGGCTCGGCGCTGCACGCCGCTCTCGACGACTTCCTGAGGAGACATCCTTCCGGCCTGTTGCCGGGCGACGCCATCCGCGAACTGGAAGAGGTCGGCGAGAAGCATCTCGGCGAGTTGCTGACCGCGCCGGCCGAGCGGGCCTTTTGGTGGCCGCGCTTCCAGCGGCTGGCGCGATGGTTCGTGGCCGAGGAGAACAAGCGCCGCGCCTCGGGCCTGCGCCTGCTCGACGGTGAAACGGCGGGCTCGATCAAGGTCGGCCCGCGCAACCATCCGCTCACCATCACCGCCATCGCCGACCGCATCGACGAGCTCGGCACCGGCGTGTGGGAGGTGATCGACTACAAGACCGGTCGCGTGCCTTCCACCCGCGAGCTCGACGCGCTGTTCGCGCCGCAGCTCCTGCTCGAGGCCGCGATGGCCGAAACCGGCGGCTTCAAGAAGATCAAGGGCAAGGCCGCCGAGGTCATCCTGAGCTACTGGCGCGCCAACGGCCTGGGCGACGGCGGCGAGATCAAGGACATCAAGGGCGCCGATAAATTGATCCCGGCGATGCTGGCCCTGGTCGAGAAGATGGCCGAGCGCTACGCCAATCCCGCCACGCCCTATGTTGCCTTGCCGCAGCCCGAGTTCGTCCCGCACTTCAACGACTACGAACATCTCGAACGCGTCGCCGAATGGTCGACCACGGGCGGGAGCGACGAATGAGCGTCGCGACCCGAGATCCCGTCAGCCTCGCCACCGCCGAGCAGCGCCGGGCGACCTCCCCCGCGCAATCGGCCTGGGTCGAGGCCAATGCCGGCACCGGCAAGACCAAGGTGCTGACCGATCGCGTGACGCGCCTGCTGCTGGCCGGCGTAAAACCCGAGCGCATCCTCTGCCTCACCTTCACCAAGGCCGCGGCGGCCGAGATGCGCAATCGCCTGGCCGCCCAGCTCGGGCGCTGGGCTCTGGCCGAGGAAGCCGACCTCGACAAGGAGATCACGCGTCTGATCGACCGCGCGCCCGAGGCCGAGGAGCGCGTGATCGCCCGCCGCCTGTTCGCCCGCGTGCTCGATGCGCCGGGCGGCATCAACATCCTCACCATCCATGCCTTCTGCCAGGCGCTGCTGAAGCGCTTTCCCCTCGAGGCCGGCGTGGCGCCCGGGTTCGAGGTGCTGGACGAGGGCGAGGCCGGCACCATCCTGAAGCAGGCGCAGGACGAGCAGATGGCGGCACTCGCGCGGCGCGATGCGCCGCCCTCGCTGCGCGACGCGCTGGCCGCCGTCGCCGGCCGCATCTCGATCGCCGAATACGACGAGTTGATGAAGAAGCTGCTGGGCGAGCGTGCCTGGCTGCTGTCGCGCATCGCCGACGAGGCGGGCCTCGCCAATGAACGCGCGCGCCTCGCGGCAGCGCTCGGCGTGGCGCCTGATGCAAGCGCCGGCGCGCTCGTTTCGGCCTGCTGCGAGGACGCGGCCTTCGATGGCCCCAGCCTCCGCGCTGCCGCGCGCGCACTGGCCAAGGGCGAGAAGGAAAACAAGAAATACAGCGAGCTGATGCTGCTCTGGCTCGATGCCGCCCTGGAGCGGCCGGGCCGGCTCGAAGACTACCGCTCGGTGTTCTTCACCCAGCAGGGCAAGCCACGCAAGAAGATCGCCGGCAAAGCGGCCTTCAAGGAAATGCCCGAGATCGACACGATCCTGCGCACCGAGAGCGACCGGCTGGCCGCCGCCCACGAGAGCATCCGCGCCGCCGTGCTGGTCGAACTCACGGTCTCGCTCCTGCGGCTCGGCCTCGACATCGTCGAACGCTACGCGCGCGGCAAGCGTCGGCGGGCAGCCCTCGACTACGACGATCTGATCGTCGCCACGCGGCGCCTGCTGGAGCGCGCCGACAGTGCGGCCTGGGTGCTCTACAAACTCGACGGCGGCATCGACCACGTGCTGGTCGACGAGGCGCAGGACACCAACCCCGACCAGTGGGAGGTGATCCGGCGCCTGACCGAGGAATTCTTCGTGGGCGAAGGCGCGGTCGACCGCCGGCGGACGATCTTTGCCGTGGGCGACACCAAGCAGTCGATCTTCGGCTTCCAGCGCGCCGATCCGCGCAAGCTTGCCGACATGCGCATCTGGTTCGCCGAGCGCAGCGAAGCGGCGCAGATGAAATTCGAGACCGTCGACCTCTTCGTATCGTTCCGCTCGACAGCAGCCGTGCTCGACGCCGTCGATTGGGTGTTCGGCGAGGAAGCCGCGGCGCAGGGCCTGAGCGCGGCGGGCAACGTGATGCACTTGCCGAGCCGCGCCGGCCAGCCGGGCGTGGTCGAACTGTGGCCGCTGGTGCGTGGCGCCAGAAGTGAAGCCGACCCCACCGACCTCGATGCCGACCCTGGGGCCTTGGCACCGCCGCATGAGCGGCTGGCTCGGATGATCGCGCTGCATGCCAAGAGCCTGATCGGCCATGAGCGACGTTCCAGCACCGGAAAATTGTTGAACCCCGGCGACTTCATGGTGCTGGTGCGCCGGCGCAATGCCTTCGTCACGGCGCTGGTGAAGGCGCTGAAGCGCGAGGAGATCGAAGTGGCGGGCGTCGACCGGCTCGACCTCGGCAGCGAACTATCGATCCAGGACCTGCTTGCCCTCGCCCGCTTCGTGTTGTTGCCGCAGGACGATCTCAACCTGGCATGCCTCCTGAAATCGCCACTTGTCGGGCTCGACGAGCAAGCCTTGTTCCGGCTGGCCTGGAACCGCTCCGGCCGGCTGTGGCGCGAGCTGCGCCGGCGGACCGGCGAGGACCTGCAGTTCGCCGCCGCACACAAACGCCTCGCAGCCTGGCTCGCGCGCGCCGACTACACCACGCCGTTCGATTTCTTTGCCACCGTGCTCGGCCCCGAAGGCGGCCGCGAGCGCCTGTTGGAACGGCTGGGACGCGAGGCCGCCGATCCGATCGACGAACTGCTGGCCCGCGCGCTGCAGTACCAGCGCGCCGAGGCGGGCTCCCTGCAAGGCTTCCTGCGCTGGTTCGAGGCCGGCGGCGGCGACATCAAGCGCGACCTCGACGCGAACCGCCGCCGCGAGGTGCGCATCCTCACGGTGCACGCGGCCAAGGGACTGCAGGCGCCGATCGTCTACCTGCCCGACACCACGCGCGTGCCCCAGAACAACGAACGCCTGCTGACCGCGGCCGACGGCCAGGCGCGGCTGTGGGTGGCGCGCAGCGACGATGCCAACGAGGCCGCCCGTGCCTGGCGCGCCGAGATGCGGGCGCGCTCGATGGACGAGCAGAACCGTCTTCTCTACGTCGCCATGACCCGGGCCGAGGACCGGCTCTATATCGGCGGCTGGGTCGGCACGCGGCCGCAGGATGTCGGCTGCTGGTACGACCGCGTTGCCGCCGGCCTGGAAGCCAGCGTCAACGCCGACATCTCGCCCGATGCCGAGCAACCGCGCGGGCGGGCCATCAAGCGGCCGTTCGATTTCACCCAGGGCCCGCTCGGCACCGACGGCTGGGAAGGCGACGGTTACGAGCTGATCGGCGAAGGCAAGCTGCCGAGCGGCCTCCAGGAAGAGCTACCGCTGGCCGCGCCGCACGCGATGCCGGGCTGGTCGCGCCAGACGGCGCCGGCCGAGCCCGATCCGCCCGCCCCGCTCGCGCCGTCGCAGCCGCTGCCCGATGAGATCGCAAGCGACAACCCGCCCTTCAGCCCGTTGGCGAGCGACGAGTCCAATCGCGGGCGCCGCGGCACGCTCATCCACGAGCTGCTGCGCCATCTTCCAGGCCTTCCGCCCGCCACGCGCGCCGCCGCGGCGCGGCGTTTCCTGTCCCAGTCCGCCCATGGCCTGGCCGCCGAGGAGATCGACCTCTGGGCCGAGGAGGCGCTGGCCGTCACCGAGGCGCCCGCCCATGCCGCCCTGTTCGCCGAGGGATCGCGCGCGGAGGTGCCCTTGATCGGCACGGTGCAGACGCCGCGCGGCACCTTCACCGTCAGTGGCCAGGTCGACCGTCTGGCCGTCACCGCGAACGAAGTGTTGATCGTCGACTACAAGACCAACCGGCCGCCGCCGG
>CAMARK010000149.1 GCA_945860205.1 Reyranella massiliensis 521
GAGGGCACGGAGATGGTGATGCCGGGCGACAATGCGCGGCTGATCGTCGAGCTGATCCAGCCGATCGCCATGGACGAGGGCCTGCGCTTCGCCATCCGCGAGGGCGGCAGGACCGTCGGCGCAGGCGTCGTCACCAAAGTCGTGAAGTAAACAATACCGACCGACAGGCGAGTAGACATCATGGCCATGGACAACACCAATATCCGCATCAGGCTGAAGGCCTTCGATCATCGCGTGCTCGATTCGTCGACCAGCGAGATCGTGAGCACGGCCAAGCGGACGGGCGCCCAGGTTCGCGGGCCGATCCCGCTGCCGACGGGCATCGAGAAGTTCACGGTCAACCGTTCGCCGCACATCGACAAGAAGTCGCGCGAGCAGTTCGAGATCCGTACGCACAAGCGCGTGCTCGATATCGTCGATCCGACCCCGCAGACCGTGGACGCGCTGATGAAGCTCGACCTCGCCTCGGGCGTGGACGTCGAAATCAAGCTCGGCGCCTGAGCGAACAGGGACAAGGGAAGAGGAACAGACCATGCGTTGCGGTCTCGTCACCCAGAAGGTCGGCATGACCCGCGTCTTCAACGACGCCGGGGAGCATGTACCCGTCACCGTTCTGAAGGTGGAAACGCTGCAGGTTGTCGCTGTCCGCTCGGAAGAGAAGGACAAGTACACCGCAGTGCAGCTCGGCTACGGCAAGGCCAAGGTAAAGAACGTGACCCAGCCGATGCGCGGTCACTTCGCCAAGGCCAAGGTCGAGCCGAAGAAGAAGCTCGTCGAATTCCGTGTCGCCAAGGACGCCGTCCTCGAGGTCGGCGCCGAGCTGGTGCCCAGCCACTTCGTGGCCGGCCAGTTCGTCGACGTCGTCGGCACCACGATCGGCCGCGGCTTCACTGGCTCGATGGTGCGCTGGAACTTCCACGGCCTGGAAGCCAGCCACGGCGTGTCGGTCTCGCACCGCTCGCATGGTTCGACCGGCAACCGTCAGGATCCCGGCCGCACCTTCCCCGGCAAGAAGATGGCCGGCCATTACGGCAGCGAGCGCGTGACCACGCAGAACCTGAAGGTCGTCGCCGTCGACGACGAGAAGGGCCTGCTGCTGGTCTCCGGCGCCGTCCCCGGCGCGAACAACAGCTACGTCATCGTCAAGGACGCCTCCAAGCGCGCCCGCCCGAAGGATGCTCCGTACCCGGCCGGCCTGCGCAAGGCTGCCGCCGAGACGGCGGCGCCTGCGGCCGATGCGGCTCCGTCGGCCTGAGGATAGGATCATGAAGCTCACGGTCAAAACCATTGAAGGCGGCAGCGCCGGCGAGATCGATCTCGCCGATGCGGTGTTTGCCGTTCCGGTCCGCAAGGACATCCTGCATCGTTGCGTCGTGTGGCAGCTCTCGCGCCGCCAGCAGGGTACGCACAAGACCAAGGGACGCGCCGAGATCACGGCGACGGCCAAGAAGATGTATGCCCAGAAGGGCACTGGTCGCGCCCGTCACGGCAACGAGGCGGCTCCGCAGTTCCGCGGCGGCGGCAAGGCGTTCGGTCCGGTCGTGCGCAGTCATGCCAGCGACCTGCCGAAGAAGGTGCGCAAGCTCGCCCTTCGCTCGGCCCTGTCGGCGAAGGCCGCCGAAGGCAAGCTGATCATCGTCGACGCGGCTGCCCTGGCCGAGCCGAAGACGTCCAAGCTGACGGCTCATTTCGGCAAGCTCGGCATCTCGAGCGCGCTGATCATCGCCGGCGCCGAGGTCGACACCAATTTCGCGCGGGCGGCATCCAACATCGCCCACATCGACGTGCTGCCGCAGCAGGGCGCCAACGTCTACGACATCCTGCGCCGCGACACGCTCGTGTTGACACGCGACGCAGTCAAGCATCTCGAGGAGCGCCTGCAATGAGCGCCAAGCGTTATCCGGTCGAAGCCGTCTCGCGTGCGCGGATGTACGAAGTCATCCGTTCGCCGTTGATTACGGAAAAGACCACCAACGGCTCCGAGCACAGTCAGGTGACCTTCCGCGTCTCGAAGGATGCGACCAAGCCCGAGATCAAGCAGGCCATCGAAGGCCTGTTCAAGGTCAAGGTGAAGGCCGTGAACACCGTGACGGTGAAGGGCAAGAGCAAGGTATTCCGCGGCCGTCCAGGCGTGCGGAGCGACTGGAAGAAGGCGATCGTCTCGCTGGTCGATGGTCACAAGATCGACGTGACCACGGGCTTGTAGGACGGGGGAAGCAGACATGGCACTTAAAACTTACAAGCCGATCACGCCGTCGCTCCGACAGCTGGTCATCGTCGACCGCACGGGCCTCTGGAAGGGCAAGCCGGTCAAGGCGCTGACTCGCGGCAAGAGCAACACCGGCGGGCGCAACAACCACGGTCGCATCACCAGCCACCACATGGGTGGCGGTCACAAGCGCCGCCTGCGTACGATCGACTTCAAGCGTCGCAAGTTCGACGTCGCGGGCACGGTTGAGCGCATCGAGTACGATCCCAATCGGACGGCCTACATCGCGCTGATCAAGTACACCGATGGCGAGCTCGCCTACATCCTGGCGCCGCAGCGCCTGAAGGTGGGTGACCAGGTCGTCTCCGGCGAGCGCGTCGACATCAAGCCGGGCAATGCCATGCCGCTCGGCAACATGCCGGTCGGCACGATCGTCCATAACGTCGAGCTCAAGAAGGCCGGCGGCGGCAAGCTCGCTCGTTCGGCCGGCAACTACGCCCAGCTTGTCGGCAAGGACGCGGGCTACGCCCAGATCAAGCTCAGCTCGGGCGAGCTGCGCCTCGTGTCCGGCGAGTGTCTGGCCACGGTCGGCGCGGTCAGCAACCCTGACAACCAGAACATCGTCATCGGCAAGGCTGGTCGCCAGCGTTGGCTCGGCCGCCGTCCGCACGTCCGCGGCGTCGCCATGAACCCGGTCGACCATCCGCACGGCGGCGGCGAAGGCCGCACCTCGGGCGGCCGCCATCCGGTCACACCGTGGGGCAAGCCGACCAAGGGCAAGAAGACGCGCAAGAACAAGGCGACGGACAAGTACATCATCCGCAGCCGTCACTCGACACGCTGACGGTAGGAGGCAAGTAAAGTGGCACGTTCCGTTTGGAAGGGCCCGTTCGTGGACGGGAGCCTCATCAAGAAGGTCGAAAAGGCGAGCCAGACCGTGCGCAGCGAAGTGATCAAGACGTGGTCGCGCCGCTCGACGATCCTGCCGCAGTTCGTTGGACTGACGTTCGCCGTCTACAACGGCCGGAAGTTCATTCCGGTGAACGTCTCCGAGGAGATGGTCGGTCACAAGCTCGGTGAGTTCTCGCCGACCAGGACCTTCACGTCCCACTCGGGCGACAAGAAGGTTTCCAGGGATTAGATGCGATGAGCAAGCAACCCACCCCACGCCGCGAGGCGGACAACGAGGCCAAGGCCGTGCTGCGCGCCGTTCGCGTCAGCCCGCGCAAGCTCGACCTCGTCGCCGCCACGATCCGCGGCAAGAAGGCGTCGTTGGCCGTGAACGAGCTGACCTTCTCCAAGAAGCGCATCGCCATCGATGTGAAGAAGGCGCTGAATTCGGCCATCGCCAACGCCGAGAACAACCATAATCTCGACGTCGATCGGCTGATCGTCGCCGAGGCGTCGGTCGGCAAGGGCCTGGTCATGAAGCGGTTCCAGACGCGCGGCCGCGGCCGTTCGGCCGGCATCATCAAGCCGTTCTCTCATCTGACGATCGTTGTGCGCGAGCGCGCCGAGGCGGAGGACAAGTAATGGGTCAGAAGGTCAATCCGATCGGCCTGCGGCTCGGCATCAACCGGACCTGGGACTCTCGCTGGTACGCCGAGGGCGCCGAATATTCGAAGATGCTCCATGAGGACATCCAGATTCGCAAGGTGCTGCGCAAGAAGCTCGCCCAGGCGGGTGTTGCCAAGATCGTCATCGAGCGTCCGGCCAAGCGCGCCCGCGTCACGATCCACACCGCCCGTCCGGGCGTCGTGATCGGCAAGAAGGGCGCCGACATCGAGAAGCTGCGTGGCGACCTCGCCAAGATGACCAAGGGCGAAGTGGCCCTGAACATCGTCGAGATCCGCAAGCCCGAGATCGATGCCACGCTGATCGCCGAGAATATCGCCCAGCAGCTCGAGCGCCGCGTCGCCTTCCGTCGCGCCATGAAGCGCGCCGTGCAGTCGGCGATGCGCCTGGGCGCCGGCGGCATCCGCATCAATTGCTCGGGCCGCCTGGGCGGCTCCGAAATCGCCCGCATGGAGTGGTATCGCGAAGGCCGCGTGCCGCTGCACACGCTGCGCGCCGACATCGACTACGGCGTCGCCACCGCCTTTACGACCTTCGGCACCTGCGGTGTGAAGGTCTGGGTGTTCAAGGGCGAGATCATGGCGCACGACCCGATGGCGCACGACAAGCGCGCCGAGGAAGCCGCGCCGCAACGCACGCCGGCGCGCGTCGAGCGCGCCGAGCAGAGGGACGCGTAAGAAGTCATGCTGCAACCCAAGCGCACCAAGTACCGCAAGGCCTTCAAGGGCCGCATCAGCGGCGCTGCCAAGGGCGGCTTCAACCTCGACTTTGGCTCCTATGGGCTGAAGGCGATGGAGCCGGACCGCTTGACGGCGCGCCAGATCGAGGCCGCCCGCCGTGCCATCACGCGTCATATGAAGCGTGCCGGCCGCGTGTGGATCCGAGTGTTTCCGGACGTGCCGGTGTCGAAGAAGCCGGCCGAAGTCCGCATGGGCTCCGGCAAGGGCGCGCCCGAGTTCTGGGCGGCGCGCGTGAAGCCGGGCCGCATCCTGTTCGAGCTCGAGGGCGTGCCGGTGATCGTTGCCAAGGAAGCCCTGGCACTGGCCGCGGCCAAGCTGCCGATCAAGACGCGTTTCGTCGCCCGCGTCGGCATCGAAAGCTGAGGGAGTTGGACATGAAAGCCAGCGATCTGCGTCCCAAGACCAAGGACGAGCTGAAGACCGAGATGGGTAACCTCCGCAAGGAAGCGTTCAACCTGCGGTTCCAGAAGGCCGGTGGCCAGCTGCAGAAGACTGCCCGCGCGCGCCATGTGCGCCGCGACATCGCCCGCATCAAGACGGTGCTGGGCGAAAAGGCCGCCGGTTAGGGAGCCAGATAAATGCCGAAGCGTATCCTGGAAGGCGTCGTCGTCAGCGACAAGATGGACAAGACCATCGTCGTGAAGGTCGAACGTCGCATTCAGCACCCGATTTACAAAAAGTTCATCCGTAAGTCGAAGAAGTATCACGCGCACGACGAGACCAATGTCTTCAAGGGCAAGGTTGGCCAGATCGTGCGTATCCGCGAGTGCCGCCCGCTGTCCAAGACCAAGAGCTGGGAAGTTCTAGTCGAGGCTGCGAAGGCCTAGCGGAACGGAGCAAAGATCATGATTCAGATGCGTACCAATCTCGAGGTCGCCGACAATTCAGGCGCCCGTCGGGTCCAGTGCATCAAGGTGCTCGGCGGCTCGCGCCGCAAGTACGCCAGCGTCGGCGACGTCATTGTCGTGTCGATCAAGGAAGCCATCCCGCGCGGCAAGGTGAAGAAGGGCGAGGTGCATCGCGCCGTCGTCGTCCGCACGTCGTTCGCACTGCGCCGCGCCGACGGCAGCGCCATCCGCTTTGATCGCAATGCCGCGGTCCTCATCAGCAAGCAGGATGAGCCGATCGGCACTCGTATCTTCGGACCAGTGACGCGCGAGCTGCGCGCCAAGAAGTTCATGAAGATCATCTCGCTTGCGCCTGAGGTGCTCTAGCCATGGCAAACAAACTCAAGATCAAGAAGGGCGACCGGGTGAAAGTCATCACCGGTGGCAGCAAGGGCAAGGTGGGAGATGTGCTTCGCGTGCTTCCGAAGGAGCAGCGCGTCGTCGTCTCCGGCGTAAACATGATCAAGCGCCACACCAAGCCGAGCCGGACCGAGTCCGGCGGAATCATCGAACGCGAGGCCACGATCCACGTCTCCAACGTGGCCCTGCTGGATCCCAAATCGGAAAAGCCGACGAAAGTCGGGTTCCGGTTCCTTGAAGACGGCCGTAAGGTGCGCTTTGCGCGCGCCTCCGGCGAGACCATCGACCGCTAGGAGAACGGGCCATGCCCGCGCGACTGCAAGAACACTACGCCAAGACCCTCCGTGAAGCGCTGATCAAGGAGTTCTCCTACAAGAACCCCTTCGAGGTGCCGAAGCTGGAGAAGATCGTGATCAACATGGGCGTCGGCGAGGCGGTCAACGACCGCAAGGCCGTCGATGGCGCCGTTGCCGACCTGACGGCGATCACCGGCCAGAAGCCGGTCGTCATCAAGTCGCGCACGTCGATTGCGACCTTCAAGCTGCGCGAGGGCATGGCGATCGGCACCAAGGTCACGCTGCGCCGCGACCGCATGTACGAGTTCGTGGATCGGTTGATCAATATCGCCCTGCCTCGGGTTCGCGATTTCCGCGGGCTCAACGGCAAGTCGTTCGATGGCCGCGGCAACTTCGCCATGGGCCTCAAGGAGCAGATCGTGTTCCCCGAGATCGACTACGACAAGGTCGACCAGGTGCGCGGTATGGACATCATCATCTGCACGACAGCGAAGACGGACGCGGAAGCCCGAGCGCTTCTCCGCGGTTTCGACTTCCCGTTCGTGAACTGAGGCCGGAGAATCAAATGGCCAAGACGAGTTCAGTCGAAAAGAACAACCGGCGCGCCAGGATGGTGAAGCAGTATGCCGGCAAGCGCGCCAAGCTGAAGGCGATGGCGGTCGACGACAAGCTGTCGCCGGAGGATCGCTTCGGCGCCCGCCTCAAGCTTGCCAAGCTGCCGCGCAACTCTTCGCCGACACGCGTTCGCAATCGCTGCGAGCTCACGGGCCGTCCGCGGGCCGTGTATCGCAAGTTCAAGCTCTCGCGCCTCGCGCTGCGTGAGCTCGCCTCGTCGGGCGCTCTGCCCGGCGTCGTGAAGTCGAGCTGGTAACGGGGGACCGTAGACCATGATGACCGATCCCGTCGGCGATTTGCTGACACGTATCCGCAACGGCCAGTCGGCACGCCTAGACAGCGTGACCGCGCCTGCCTCGCGGCTGCGCTCGAACGTTCTCGATGTGCTCCAGCGCGAAGGCTATATCCGCGGCTGGTTCGAGGAAGAACTCCGCCCTGGCGTGAAGGAACTCCGCATCGAGCTGAAGTACGACAACGGCAAGCCGGTGATAAAGGAGATCAAGCGCGTCTCCACCCCGGGTCGCCGCGTCTACTCGAAGATCCGCGAGCTGCCGCGCCACTTCAACGGCCTCGGCATCTCGATCCTGTCCACGCCGCGCGGTGTCATGTCCGACGCCGAGGCGCGCGCCGCCAATGTCGGCGGCGAAGTCATCTGCAAGGTGTTCTAGCCATGTCGCGCGTCGGCAAAAACCCGGTTCCCATTCCCGCCGGTGTCACGATCGAGCTCAAGGGCCAGCATCTCAAGGCCAAGGGCAAGCGGGGCGAATTGCAACTGATGGTCCATGACGACGTCACTGTCGCCAGGGAAGGCGAGGCGCTGGTCTTCAAGCCGCGCACCGAGAGCCGTCGTGCCCGCATGCAGTGGGGCACGGCGCGCAACCTCGCGAGCAACGTCGTCCGCGGCGTGTCGGACGGCTTCACCATCAATCTCGAGATCAACGGCGTCGGCTATCGCGCCCAGGCCGATGCCAAGGTGCTGAAGCTGCAGCTCGGCTTCAGCCATGACGTCGAAGTGCCGATCCCGGCCGGCATCCAGATCAAAGCCGTGAAGCCGACCGAGGTCGAGATCACCGGTGCCGATCGCCAGAAGGTCGGGCAGCTCGCGGCCAACATCCGCAGCCTGCGCCCGCCGGAGCCCTACAAGGGCAAGGGCATCAAGTACGCCAACGAGAAGATCCGTCGCAAAGAAGGCAAGAAGAAGTAGAGGCGAGACCAGACATGTCCGATCGCAACGCTCTATTCGCCCGCCGCCAGCGGCGCACGCGCTACGCGCTGCGCCAGGCCGCCGGCGGCCGTCCTCGCCTCAGCGTGTTCCGCTCGGGCAAGCACATCTACGCCCAAGTCATCGACGACCGGAAGGGCCTGACCCTGGCTGCCGCCTCGTCGCTCGACAAGGACGTCAAGGGCAAGCTCAAGACCGGCGCCGACAAGGGTGCGGCCGCGGAAGTGGGCAAGCTGATCGCCCAGCGCGCCGTCGCTGCCGGCGTCAAGGAAGTCGTCTTCGACCGCGGCGGCTACATTTATCATGGCCGCATCGCTGCGCTGGCCAATGCCGCCCGTGAGGGCGGCCTGTCGTTCTGATCGGGAGTTAGCACATGGCTCGTTCACCCGGCGGTTCCGGCCGTTCCCCGCGCGATCGCGATCGGGGCCGTGACCGCGACGAGGACAATGAACTGACCGACAAGCTGGTCACCAT
>CAMARK010000150.1 GCA_945860205.1 Reyranella massiliensis 521
GACCAGATCGTGTCGAGCCGTCCGAGGGCGGCAACGATGTCGCGCTCACGCCCGGCCGGGTCGCCGGCATCGTCGAGGCCAGCCGCCGCGGCGATGGTTTGGGCGGCGATCTCGGGCGTCCTGAATATGCCCTGCATCTGCGCCAGCACGAGCGTCTCCGCCTCTCCGGCGGCGACCGAGCGGACGGGACAGGCAGCATGGCCGTTCCTGATGGCGCTGGTGCAGAGGTAATAGCGGTAGAGCCGGCCGCGGCGGCGGGTGTGGCTCGGCGTCATGGCTTTGCCGCAGCAGCCGCATTGCATGAGCCCCTTGAGGGGGGCCGGGGTGGCGGCACGGGTCCGGCTGGCGCGCTGGCGGCTGTTGACCGCGAGCACGCTGCGGACACGGTCCCATGTCTTGCGCTCGATGATCGGCTCGTGCTCGCCGGGATGGCTCTCGCCCTTGTGGACGGCGTCGCCGATATAGACCCGGTTGCCCAGCAGCTTGTAGAGGAACCCCTTGTCGATCCGCCGGCCCGGCCGTGCGCGGCCGCTCTGGGTGGTCCAGGATTTTGTTCGATGACCGGCCTCACCGAGTTCCTGGGCCAGCACGGTGGCGGAGCCGATGGCCAGGAAGCGGTCGAAGATCAGCTGGACCAGTGCCGCCTCGGCGGGATTGACGACCAGCTTGCGGTTGCGCACGTCGTAGCCGAGCGGTGGTACGCCGCCCATCCACATGCCGCGCTTGCGCGACGCTGCGACCTTGTCGCGTATCCGCTCGCCGATGACCTCGCGTTCGAACTGCGCGAAGGACAGCAGGATGTTGAGCGTCAGCCGTCCCATGCTGGTCGTCGTGTTGAACGACTGGGTGACGCTGACGAAGGTGACGCCACGGCGGTCGAACACTTCAACAAGCTTGGCAAAATCCATCAGCGCCCGGCTGAGCCGATCGATCTTGTAGACGACCACGACATCGACGCGACCACTTTCGATATCAGCGAGTAGGCGTTTCAGCGCCGGGCGTTCCAGATTGCCGCCTGAGAAGCCTCCGTCCTCGTAGCGGTCGGCGATTGCGATCCAGCCTTCATGCCGCTGGCTCTCGATGTAGGCGAGCCCGGCATCGCGCTGCGCATCGAGCGAGTTGAACTCCTGCTCCAGCCCTTCTTCGCTCGACTTGCGGCAATAGACGGCGCAGCGGGTCTTGCGTTTGAGCGTGGAGGTCATTGCGCGCGTTCCCGCTTCGCCGGATTGGGCAAGCCGAAGAACGCCCAGCCATTCCACTTCGTGCCCGTGATATGGCAGGCGATGGCCGAGAGCGATTTGAACAAGCGGCCGGCATATTCGTAGCCGCCATCAACGACGACAGCCTCGTGGGCGACGTCCTGGTATTCGCGGATCAACCTCGTGCCGATCAGCAGCCGCTGTGCTGTGCCGGCATGGGCGCTCCTGGCGCGGCCGGCACCCTTGCCCGCCGGCATGTCATCGACCAGCGCATCGAGCCGCTTCTGGTAATCCGCCGCCAGCCCGCCGTAGGTCAGCTCCTGGATCCGATGTCCCAGTCCGCGCACCAGAAACCCGCGCCGGTACGCCGGCGGCTCCACCCCGAAATACTCGGTCCACATCGCCTTCAGTTCGTCCTGCGATCGGTCTTGGAGATCGGCGATCTGGCGCAGGATTGGCGTTGTCATGGCGTCTCTCTCCGGGCGTTTTGAGTGGCGCCATGACCGCTTCCTTCGGCCGGTAAGTCGAGAGAAACGTCTCCAGTCGTGTGGCCGTGGGGCGGTGGCGTGGCGGCCATGCGATTGCGCCTGCGCAAGAACCCCAGGGCCAGGAGCTGGCCGATCTCGGCCAGGCGTTCGTCGGGGGTCATCATCTCTGGCTTCAGCGGGTTCATGTTCAATCGCCGTTGTGGCGAAGGAACATGATCGCGCTTCATTTGAGAGAAAATGAGAATCTGCCAATGAGCGAAGCTGCGCGGTAAAGAAAGTAGCAGAGTGAAAAGTCCGACGCGCTCTGGGTGATTCGCTAGTGTCGCGAACCTCTTTAGCGCCCCAGTTTCAGACGGCGCAAATCACGCCGTTCACAGGGCTCTTATCGATGAGCTAGATCAACGCATGCTGCAACACAAAGCCGCCCAAGGCGCGGATCCGCGGCACGACGGTGTCAGAGGCGTCGGTGGACGAAGTAGAAGTCGCAGTCGGCCTCGGGTCTGGAAAGTTCGGGAAGGCCGACACGAGCATATCGAAACGGCGAAACGTCACTAGAAATCCTCGACGATTGCCAAGATCTCCTTCGATGGTGCTTCGTAACTCATAACCTGAAGGTCGTAGGTTCAAATCCTGCCCCCGCAACCAAAAAGGCGGCTAACCCAAAAGGTTGACGGGCTTTGGCTTTTGGCGATTCTCCTGCCAGTGCGCCGTGGAAGCACTGTGGAAGCAAGAGGGCGCGTAATCCTGCTCAATTCCATGACGCCCTGGAGAGTTGTCCGCGTCAACGACGCGTCCATACGAGCGCAAAACATATTGTCCATCTTGGCGCCGTTTGCTCTACCCTCCGACGTCGAACTTCAAGGGGACCCGCATGCCCGACACCGTCGCTGAGACTCATACGATCCCGGCGCCCAGCCATCCGCTAGATCCGTTGACGCCGGGCGAGATTCGCCGCGCGTCCGCTGCAGTTCGGGCCGAGCACGATCTCGGAGCGGGCATGATGTTCGAGACCATCACGCTGCACGAACCGGAAAAAAGCGCGGTGCAAGGTTTCCGCGCGGGAGCGCCGTTTCCACGCGAAGCGTTCGTTTGTGCCTTCGACCGAACTAATGGCGAGGTTTGGGAAGCGCGGGTCGATCTCATCGCAAATAAGGTCGTCGACTGGCGGCACATTCCCGGCGTTCGGCCCCGCATTTTGCTGGATGACATAACTCTGGTCGGGGAAGTGGCCCGGGCCGATCCGCGGTTTCGGGAGGCACTGGCCAAGCGCGGCATCACCGATATCGAAAACGTTCAAGTCGACCCCTGGTCGGCTGGTAACTATGGCCTGCCGGACGAAGAGGGCCGGCGGCTCTCGCATACGTTCTGCTGGTATCGGAGCGAGAAGAACGACAACGGCTATGCCCATCCCATCGAGGGACTTTGCGCCGTGGTCGACCTCGACCGTGCGGAGGTTCTCCGCGTCGACGATCATGGTGTTGCCGACATCCCGAAGCACGATCGCAACTATGCAGCACGCTATCGCACTGTCTTTCGCGACGACGTGAAGCCTCTGGAAATCGTTCAGCCGGCCGGCCCAAGCTTTGTCGTCGAGGGCAACGAGGTTCGCTGGCAGAAATGGCGGTTACGCGTGGGCTTCAACGCCCGCGAGGGGCTGGTGCTTCATGCGATAGGCTACGAGGACGGGGGGCAGTTGCGTCCCGTGCTGCATCGGGCGGCGTTATCTGAAATGGTGGTTCCCTATGGGCACCCGGGCGGCGGACATTTTCGGAAGAACGCTTTTGATGTCGGCGAATACGGTATCGGCGTGCTCGCCAACTCCTTGACGCTAGGCTGCGACTGTCTCGGCGCCATTCGCTATTTCGACGCCTGGCTGGCGGACAGCAAGGGTGACCCCTACTGCATCGAGAGCGCCGTGTGCCTGCATGAGGAGGATTTCGGAATCCTCTGGAAGCATACGGATCTCTTCACCGGCGAGGTCGACGTCAGGCGCGCCCGGCGGCTGGTCGTGTCTTCGATCTCGACCGTGGGCAACTATGAATACGGATTGTTCTGGTATTTTCATCAGGATGGTTCGATCCACTTCGAAATCAAGGCGACAGGGATTCTCAATACAGCCGGCCTTGCGCCGGGCGAGGCACCGACATTTGGCACCATCGTCTCTCCCGGCGTCTATGCCCACTATCATCAGCACGTATTCAACATACGGCTCGACGTAGCAATCGATGGGGAGCGTAACCGCGTCGTCGAAGTCGACACGGTGGCGTTGCCGGTTGGCCCGGACAATC
Source organism: Reyranella massiliensis 521 (assembly GCA_945860205.1). Taxonomy (GTDB): domain Bacteria; phylum Pseudomonadota; class Alphaproteobacteria; order Reyranellales; family Reyranellaceae; genus Reyranella; species Reyranella massiliensis_B. The sequence continues at coordinate 3,976 of CAMARK010000150.1, forward strand.
CTCACGGCAATGCCTTCACCATTCGCGAAACCGTCCTTGCGACGGAGCAGAGCGCCCAGCGCAACGTCGATTTTAACGCGGCCCGCTACTGGAAAATCGAGAATGCCGAGGCGCGCAACCGGCTGGGGCAGCCCACCGCCTACAAGCTGCTGCCGCTGAATCCGATTCCGACCTTCTCAAGTCCTCAGTCGATGGTGTCCCGACGCGCTGCCTTCATGACCCGGCAGCTCTGGGTCACCGCCTATCATCCCGACGAGATTTATGCCGCCGGCCGCTACCCCAACCAAAGTCGCGGTGGGGACGGTTTGCCCGCGTGGACTGCTGCCAATCGGCCGCTGGTCGATACGGACGTCGTGGTCTGGCACAGCTTTGGTCTGCACCACATTCCTCGCCCCGAGGATTTTCCTGTTCAGCCCGTTATCACGGCGGGCTTCGCCCTTCATCCGTCGGGCTTCTTCGCCGAGAATCCGGCTCTCGATGTTCCTCCGGCTGCCAGCAGCATGAGCTGCTGCGTCGACTGACACGGCGACTCAACTCTCAGGGTTGACCTATGCAGCCTGAGCAGCTGCTCTATCAACATAATGCGGTCGGCGTCGCCTCCGCACGCTGGCACGCGCGGGATCGCGACATCATCAAAACCGGTAGAGCACCTAGCGTGCCTTCTCAAATGTCTGCCTCGCCCAGGCGCAGGCCTCGGCCATTGCGTCGTCCGCCTTGGCGACCACGCCGGCCCAGAACAGAAAGCCGTGGTTCATGCCAGGGCGGCGGGTGATCACGGTCGGCACCCCTGCCGCCCGGAGCCGTTCCCCGTAATGCTCGGCTTCGTCACGCAAGGGGTCGTACTCGGCGCTCATCACGAAGGCCGGTGGCAACCCGGAGAAGTCCCGGGCGCGCAGCGGTGAAGCATACGGACTCTCCGCCTCCACGGGGTTGGTGAGGTAGTGCTCCCAGAACCACTTCATGGTGTCGCGGGTCAGTCCGTAACCGTCGGCGTTCTGGTCGTACGAAGGCGTACCTGGCGTATGGTAGTCGGTCACCGGGTAGAGCAGCATCTGGCCGCAAAACTCCGGCCCGCCTTCGTCACGAACGCGTAGCGCGGTGACGGCGGCCATGTTGCCGCCGGCGCTGTCGCCGGCCAACATAATGCGCGCCGGGTAGGTGCCGAGTTCTGCTGCGTGTGCGGCTGCCCAGAGAGTCGCCGCCAAGCAGTCGTCTGGCCCGTTCGGAAACTTGTGCTCGGGCGCAAGCCGGTAGTCTACCGACACCACCACGCAGCCTATACCGGCCGCCAGGTTACGGCACATGCCGTCGTGTGTATCCAGGCTGCACAGCACGAAGCCGCTGCCATGAAAGAACATCATTAAGGGGAACGGCCCGCTGCCTACGGGCGTGTAAATCCGAAGCTTGAGTGGCCCACCCGGCCCGTCGATGCTGCGTTCAACGATCTTCGCCACCGGGGCTGGTGGAGCCATAAGGGCAATGCGTGCTTCGTATTGGCGCCGCGCTTCGGCCACCGGCAGGGTGTGTGTTGCGGGGACACCGGTTCCCCGATCCAGCAAGGTTTGGATTTGCGGGTCAACGGGCATGGAATCTCCTCTACGGCTGTTGGTGTCGTAGGCATTCTGTTGGGGGCCGTCGGCTGCAATGGCGATGAGCCAATTCGTACAACCGGGCCACCTTAAGTGAGGTCAGGTGTTTGCCATCTTGGCCTCTAGACCACCGGGACGCGCCTTGCGGCGACTGCCGCTGGTGAAATCACCTCTATGTCGAGTGGAACCCGCCAGCGTTCGGTAAATCGTACCTTTGGCTCTGCGTTGCTAGCGCGAGCACCTTCCAGAACAAAGCCCTTGAAGCCGCCGGTCATGACCTCGTTGCACTTCTGCACATATACTGGGAAGCCACCGATGTATGGCATGAACACACGCGGCCGGCCGGGGATATTGGCGCCGACATACCAGGAGCTACAGGTCGATCGCAGGGAGACCGTCGAAACCTCGTTCACGTGCTCGACCCAGGCATCTTCGTTCTCAAGGACTGGCTCGATTGTCTGTGCACCGATGTCCCGCATGTGGCCCATGCAGTCTGCCATCCAGTCGACGTGCTGTTCGATCGCCTGGATCATGCTGGCGAGAACCGAGGGGCTGCCGGGACCGGTGATCATGAAGAGGTTGGGAAAGCCCACGGAAGCCACGCCCAGGTAGGCACAAGGACCCGCCCGCCATTTTTCTGCAAGCGTCAGGCCCTTGCGACCGGTGATGCGGATCTTGTCGAACGATCCGGTCATTGCGGCAAAGCCTGTGGCACAAACAACGGCATCCAGAGGGTACTCGACGCCGTTCACCTCGATGCCGTTTTCGGTAAAGCGCTCGATCGGCGTTTTCGAGACATCGACCAGCCTTACATGCGGCAGGTTGTAGGTCTCGAAGTAGCCGGTATCGACGCACAGCCGCTTGCAGCCAAAAATATTGTCCGGACACAGCAACTCGGCAGTCTTTGGGTCCTTGACGATGCTACGGATCTTGCGGCGGGCGAAGTCGGCAATGGTGTCGTTGGCAGCCTTCTCGAACAGCAGGTCGCCATACGATCCCAGGAATGGCAATCCGCCGCGTGCCCAGGCTTCTTCGTACTGCTTTTCGCGTTCCTTGGGGTTGACCTCGAGCGCGGACTTCATGTTGAAGGGAAAATAGAAGCCCGTCGGGCGGGCGCGGGCTTTTGCCCTGAGGCCAGGGTAATCGGCCTTGATCGATTGCCGGTATTCCGGCGTCAGCTTTTCGTTCCGGGCCGGTACGGAATAGGTGGCTGTCCGCTGGAAAACTGTGAGCGCTGACGCCTGCTGAGCAATGATCGGGATCGACTGAATTGCTGACGAGCCAGTACCGATGACGCCAACGCGCAGGCTGGTGAAGTCGACGCCCTCATGTGGCCATTCGCCGGTGTGATAGATCGACCCACGGAAATCTTGGAGGCCCTTGAAGCTCGGACGGTTCGGTGCCGATAGGCAACCGACCGCCATGACGCAGAACTTCGCGCTCACCTTATCGCCGCGGTCTGTCTCAACACGCCAGCAATTTTCAGCCTCGTCAAAAGTCGCCGAAGTTATGCGCGTATCGAATACGATATGGCGGCGGAGATCGAAGCGGTCGGCAACGTGGTTGGCGTAGGAGAGGATCTCAGACTGCGGCGCGTACTTCTCTGACCAGTTCCATTCTTGGTCTAGCTCTTCCGAAAAGGAAAATGAGTACTGCATGCTTTCGACATCACAGCGAGCCCCCGGATAGCGGTTCCAGTACCATGTGCCGCCCACGCCACCGCCGGCTTCATACACCCGCGCCGAAAAGCCAAGCCCGCGCAGGCGATGCAGCATGTACATGCCGGCGAATCCCGCTCCCACGACGATGGCGTCGAAAACGGTGCCAGCCTCTGCCGGGCGCTCTGGTCGGGTTACTGTGTCGGCAGTCATAGCTTGGTTTTCCTCCTCGTTGGTCCACAGCTTTTCATAAACGGATCCAGAAACGCTGGGTCAGTCTCGGGCGCTTATGAATCAACATACGCTTGATTAACTTAGTAGAAATACATTCTGGGAGCATCGCTTCCGGCACTTCCGTCACGCAACCGGTTCCGACTGACGGTTGGTTACAGCTTGGCTAACAGCCATTCGTTCAACTTGGACCAGCGCCGGCGCCCCGAGACGTTCTTCACCGCGATGGCGACGGCCTTCTTCTGTCCGACCAACACGACCAGCCGTTTGCCGCGGGTGACACCGGTATAGAGCAGGTTCCGCTGCAACATGGCGTAATGCTGGGTGAGCACGGGAATCACGACCGCAGGATATTCCGAGCCCTGGCTCTTGTGAATGGTCGCCGCATAGGCCGGCACCAGGGTATCGAGTTCGCCAAAGCCGTAGGTGACGGCGCGGCCATCGAAGCTGGCAATCAGCTCGCCGGCATCCGGGTCGACATCGTCGACGTAGCCGATGTCGCCGTTATAAACCTCCTTGTCGTAGTCGTTCTCGATCTGCATGACCTTGTCGCCGGGTGCAAAGGTCCAACCAAACCGCTCAACCTTGCGTTCTCCGGCCGGGTTCAAAGCCTTCTGCAGTTCGATGTTGAGCGAGCGGGCGCCGACGCCACCACGGTTCATTGGGCACAGCACCTGGATATCGCGGATGGGATCGAGGCCGAAGCGCGCCGGAATTCGCGTTTTGACCAGTTCAATGATCCGCGGCACGGCGGTTTCGGGATCGTCGGCCTGGACAAAGTAGAAGTCGCTGTCTCCTTCAGGCTTGGTAAGATCCGGCATCGAGCCTTGATTGATCCTGTGCGCGCAGGAGATGATCCGGCTCTGGGCAGCCTGCCGGAACACCTCGGTCAATCG
>CAMARK010000151.1 GCA_945860205.1 Reyranella massiliensis 521
CGTCGAGGGACTCAACAACAAGATCCGCGTCCTGCAGCGACGAGCCTACGGATTGCGTAACGAAGAATATCTCCGTCTCAAGGTCCTCACCTGCATGCTGCCCGCCCTATGATCCCCCAAAATCACCCACTCGATTCCCGGAAGAGCCATAAATATGATGTATCAGCCGGGTGCAACGGCCGTTCTGTTCCTGACCTTCGCTGGGGTCCTCGTCACCGCTCTATCGCCGGGAGGTCGGGCCGGCCGGACCCTTGGTCCCTATTTTGCGCAAATTGGAATAGTCGTAGCTGCGTACGTGGCGGCGGGGGCAGGTTACCTCGTTGTCACCCATGTCATTCGCGCCGTTAGCGGTATCGGCGCCGCGCGCCCCTTCGCGCTGGTGTCGCTGCACCAGCTTCCCAACCACCTCTGCCTGTATGCCAGCCAGATCATCGGCGTGTTCGATCCCACGGGGTATCTAGGAGGAGCGCGCATAGTGGAGCCGCAGGCGCTCATCGCTTTGGCGCTGGTCGCCGGTCTTGCCTGGCTGGCCTTTCGCCGTGGCAACTTCGTGCCCGTTTGGATAGGCCTTGTCGGGCTGGGCCTGCTTTTGAGCAACCCGCAGAACCTGCTTCTGACGTACTACGGTCCAAGCAGCAGAAGCTCCTTCTATATCGGCTTCTTCCTGCCGGTGCTCCTGATTGCAGCCCATGCCTCGGGACCATCGCCACGATGGAAAGATCGGATCGTGGGTTTGACGGTTGTCGTCCTCGCGCTCCAGGTTGCGTGGTTCCTTCGGCAGTCGTCCGAGCGGATGGAACTGCAGCGACGCGAATTTGCCTTTGCCCGGCTGATCGTGAACACGATCGATGCTGATCCGACCACGCGCAACGCCCCCTCGGTCCGGCTTCCACACACCCCGCCGCCAGGTATTTACCAGGGTCTGCACTCCGGCATGGGGCGAAGCACGGCCACCATTTTTGAATGGAACTGGGGGATCAGCGCTTTGCTCACCTATGCCTCAGGCCGAGAACTCACCTATGTGGGCAAAAGCAATTGTCCGTCGGTGCGATCCGGCCCGCTGGAAATCGTCTTGCGCCGCGAGGGCGACACCGTCGAGGTCTGCTATTGAGCGTTCCTGAGGCTGCCGGGGCGGGCTAGAAGACGCCTGAACTCACAGGGAATATGCGGGATGCCGTGGCCGGCCCCCACCGTGCGCGTCGCCGATCGCGGCCCGGGACCCGGCCAGTCTCATCGCCGATGCTTCCCTAGCGAGGCAGGCGCTGAACGGGGGCCCGTCTACTCCGACATCGACAACATCATCCACAGTGCCTGGCGCTGGATGACGGAGCATCGGTCATGCGTGGCCGGTCGCTGACGAGGCACCAACCCTTGCGGCGGTTGCTGCTTATGGGTGTCGCGGACGGCGGGCGCGTATCAGGATCTGGCCGCCGACCAGGCCGGGCAGGGTCTTGCTGCCCCAGGCGTCGATCGCCGCGGAGAACGACTTTGGCGCCATCCTGCGGAGGAACCAGAGAGGTGTTCCGCCAGGTGCTGAATGATGGTCGAGGGTGAGGTTGGCTTGGGCGATCAGGTCTGGGGCGCTCTTGAAGGTGTAGAAACGAAGGTGCGTGCGGTCGAGGACGCCGGTGTCGGCATAGTCGAACCGGCCACGCAGGAAGTCGATCCGCTGGCGCCAATTGAGGACATTGGGCACGGCGATCAGCACGACGCCCTCGTCGGTCAGCACGCCGGCGGCCTCGCGGACCAGTTGCTCGGGCGCCCGCAGGTGCTCCAGGACGTGGGAAAACACGACGCAATCGTAGCGGCGCTGTTTGGCCTCGGCGGGCAGACCAGCTTCGAGATCGGCGACGAAGCATTCGCGCATGAAAGCGCCCGCGACGTTGGCCTCCTCGCGCGAGAGGGTGACGCCGTCGACCTCGAGACCGCGAGCCTGCATTAACCGCGCGTTGTCTCCCGGCCCGCAGCCGACGTCGAGCACGGTGCGCGTACCCACGGGAATGAGCGCAAGCAGCTCAGGATTTCCCGCGTTGGCGTAAAACAGGCCCGACATCGGCTCGAACCTAGATGGTGGCGGAGGATGTTGTCACGGGGAGTAGTACACACCGTCTTTTCGCGAGGTGTGAAGAGCCTGGGCGGCCCTTGTGTGATGCGAGGTCTGAGGCGAGGCGTGAGGGACGTGTCAGGCGCGATGGCATGGGATTCGGCCCGAGGCTGCTCGGGGGGCCGAAAATGCCTGAAATCAAAGGAAATTTCTGGAGGCCGTGGCTGGGGGACCTGGATTCGAACCAAGACTAACCGGGTCAGAGCCGATTGTTCTACCGTTAAACTATCCCCCAACGGGTGCCATGCGGCCGGCAGGGGTGGATTTAGCCATGACCGGCCCGCTTGGCAAGCGGGCCTCGCCTCGGGGCTCGGCGTCGGTTACCATCGGGCCAAAGAAAGAGTTGAAAATGGCCGGGGAATCCACGCCTAAGGGGGGCTGGCACAGCGGCCGTTTCGCGCACACTTTCGCGGCGATCGATCTCGGCACCAACAATTGCCGGCTTCTGGTCGCCCGGGCGTCGATCGAGGGATTTGAGGTGATCGATGCGTATTCCCGGCCGGTCAGGCTGGGAGAAGGAGTGGCGTTGAGCGGCGTACTGTGCGGCGATGCGATCGAGCGCACCTTGAGCGCTCTCGACGTCTGCGCATCCAAGATCGGACGCAACCGCGTGACGCGGGCGCGCCACATCGCCACAGAGGCGTGCCGGCGCGCCTGCAACGGCGAGGATTTCCTGACGATGGTCGCGCAACGTACGGGCCTTCGCTTCGATGTCATCCCGCCGTCGGAAGAGGCCAGGCTCGCGGTGGCGAGTTGCGAAGATCTGCTCGATCCGGAAACGCCCTATGGCCTGCTGATCGACATCGGCGGCGGCTCGACCGAAGTGAGCTGGCTCCGGGTCGTGCATCGCGACGGCCGCCCGGGCGGCGTGGCGACGGAGTTGATCGACATGACGTCGGTGCCGTGGGGCGTCGTCACCCTCACCGAGTCCTGTGTTGGCGGCCAGCCGCGCGAGCGGGCGGTGACCCGCGCCTGCTACGACGACATGGTCGAGCGCATCCGGGGCGATTTGCGGCCGTTCTGCGCCAAGCACGGCATCGGCCAGGCCGTGGCCCGCGGCGAGGTCCAGGTGGTCGGCGCATCGGGAACGGTAACGACGGTAAGCGCCCACAATCTCGGGCTCAAGCGCTACAACCGCGCCCTGGTCGACGGCTCACGCATCGACCGCGACTCGATCCTGCGGATCTGCGATCAGCTTTCGAGCCTGTCGGTCGTCGAGCTGACGCACCTGCCGTGCATCGGCGACGACCGCGCCGACCTTGCCCTGGCGGGCGGGGCGATCCTCGAGGCAGTCTGCCGGCAGTGGCCGGCGTCCAGCGTGCGCGTCGCCGATCGTGGCCTGCGCGAAGGCGTGCTGATGGACCTGATGCGTCAGGCCGATCGCGACGCCGATCCCCGCTGCCGGCCGAGCTGAAGACCATGGCAAAGGATGCGAAAGGCGGGCGGCCGACGGGCAGCTTGCCGACCGGCCGACGTGCCACCGTCCGCGTGAAGACGGCGCGCGGCCGCACGGTGTCGTCGCAGCGCTGGCTGCAGCGTCAGCTCAACGATCCCTATGTCGCCGAGGCCAAGAAACGCGGCTATCGCTCGCGGGCGGCCTTCAAGCTGCTGCAGATCGACGACCAGTTCCGGTTCCTGAAGCCTGGCGCGCGGATCGTCGACCTCGGCGCCGCCCCCGGTGGCTGGACCCAGGTGTCCGTCGAACGGGCCAAGCCGGGACGTGGCGGCGGCATCGTGATCGGCCTCGACATCACGCCCGTCGAGCCTGTTCCCGGCGCGACGGTGCTGGCCAAGGATTTCTACGACGACGATGCGCCCGCGGTGCTGATCGAGCTGCTGGCCGGGCCGGCCGACGTCGTGCTGAGCGACATGGCGGCGTCGGCCACCGGCGATACGCAGACTGATCACCTCCGCATTATTGGCCTGGCCGAGGCAGCGCACGACTTTGCCCGACAGGTACTGAAGCCCGGCGGCACCTTCGTGGCCAAGGTGTTGCGCGGCGGCACCGAGCGGGCATTGCTCGACCGGCTGAAGAAGGACTTCGTGAAGGTCCGCCACGTGAAGCCGGAATCGAGCCGCGCCGATTCGGCGGAAATGTATGTCGTTGGCATAGGCTTTCGCGGGCAGCCATCATGATGGGCGAGGCGCTTTGCCTCGCCGTAAATGCGCCGCGGTTTCGATAAGAATGCCAGCGGCCGACAGGAAAGGGACGATCAAGGTCTGGTGATGCGTAATTTCGTGGGAAATGCACTTCTTGCGCTCGTGTCGATCCTGTTTTGTGTGGTGATGGCGGAAGGCGCCACCCGCGTCATCGATGGTCTGCCGCCTGTCAGCCTGGACCTGCCCGAGAACACCGGCGCGCTGGGCGTCGATACCACCGTCGCCCATCTCGACGCGGTGCCGCGGGCCGAGAGCATCAAGCGCGAGCTGTTCTTCAGCGATCCACCGCTGCTGCCCAACCGGACGAAGCCGCCCCAGGAGTGGATCGAGCTGGACGCAAAGATTCCCCGCAGCCAGGCCTTCGAGCGCGAGGTGGAACTCAACTCGTTCAAGATCTGGGACATGTTCAAGGCGTGGAACTCGGTCCTGGTCGGAGACCCGTGCAAACATTCCTACTTCAAGAGCGCGCCTGGGAAACTCTTCATCTACGATCCCCCCGACGGCAAGCCGCGTCCCAATTTCCGCTTCCTGCCGAACGCCTCGGCGCCGGACGGGCTGGTGACCAACGCATTCGGATGGCGTGGGCCGCCAGTGCCATTCAAGCGCTCACCCAAGACCGTGCGCATCGTCTTCGTCGGCGCCTCGACCACGGCCGAGATCCACCACTATCCCTTCTCGGTGCCGGAGTACGTCGGCAACTGGCTCAACCGCTGGGCGGCCGAGCGTAAGCTCGACATCCGCTTCGAAGTCCTGAACGCCGGCCGTGAGAGCATCGGCTCGTCGGAGATCGCAGCCGTGGTGCGCCAGGAAGTGGCGCCGATGCGTCCCGATCTCGTCGTCTACTATGAAGGGGGCAACCAGCTTCATCTCGCGACGGTCGTGAAGGACGTCCCCAAGGGAGATCCCAAGCCCGAAGGCCGGATGGCACGATGGCTGCGCGACATGGCGCCCTACTCTGCGTTGGCGCGCCGGGCGGCGGCGCTGACGGGCGGCAGTGAATGGCCCAAGCCCGACTACAAGATCGAATGGCCGCAAGGTCTCGACGAGGACGATCCCGACATCACGCGCGCCGACCTGCCGGTCAACCTGAGCACGATCCTGGGCGATCTCGACTCGATCCGCGCCGAACTCGCCAAGGTCGGGAGTGAGCTGGCGGTGGGCTCTTTTCATTGGCTGGCCAAGGACGGGCTGGAACTCAACGCGATCCGCCACAAGCCGATCCTCGAGAACCTGAACGTCAGCTACTTCCCCTTTCGCTATCGCGACCTCGAACGGATGACGACCTTCGAGAACCGTGTCTTCGCGAAGTACACCAAGGAGCGGGGGATCCCGTTCATCGACGTGGCGCGCTACATGCCATTCGATCCCGACCTGTTCGTGGATGCGACGCACAACACGGAGCCGGGCATCCGCTTGCGCGCCTGGATCGTGCTCCAGCAGTTGCTGCCGGTGATCGAAAAGAATCTGGCAAGCGGCGCTTGGCCGAAGCCGGTACCGGAGATGGGCGACGTTCATCCCGCCTTCACGGTGCCGCCGCGCGAGATCACCTTCGATTGCAAGAAGACGAACTAGGGGGCTTGGCAGCCCTTCGCTTCCTTGATGCAGATCCGATCGAGCATTGGCAGCAGGTCTTTCGTCATTTGGCCGCTGAAGACGGTATTCGCCCGGCCATTGGGGTGGGGGTCGGGGACGGTCACCCACAGGCCTTGCGGGTCGAGTTTTTCGACCGCAGGCAGCAAGTCGATGAAGGCCACGCCCTTGCTCTCGACGGTCGCGCGGACCTTGGCGGTGACATCCTCAAAAGGGTAGGGCTGCAGTTCCCGAAGCTCCGGAAGATTGAACACGATGAGCTGGGCGCCGAGCCCGCGGGCCACGTCGGCAAAGCCTCCTAGGGCCTGCTGGGTCGCTTTCCAGCCGGCGGCATCGGGCTTGTAGAGCCCGCGGTAATATTTCTTCCAGTCCGGAAGATCGCCGAACAGTCGCTTGAGCGAGTCGACCCGGTAACTGAGCAGAATCCACGCCGCCGAATGGAGGTCGAGCCAGCTCTCCTGCTTGTAGGACGGCATCGGCTCCGCATCGTTGATGAAGTAGGTGAGGACAATGATGTCGGGCTTCATCTTCGCGCCTCTCTCGCGAAACAGCGCCAGTTCCTGGGTCGTGTTGTAGTTTCCGACCCCCAGGTTGAACCCGTCGACCTTGCGGCCCTTGCGCTTCAGCTCGGCGATGACTTGCTCGGCGAAGGTTTCCTGTTCGGCCACGCCCCAGCCGAGCGTGGTCGAATCGCCCACGAAGGCGATGCGCGCCACGCCAGGTGCGGTCTTTTCGCCGATTTCTGGGCCGCGAAAGCCGAAAGCGTTGGTCCGCACCTTTGCACCCATCAGTTCCGCTTCGCGATTGGCGCGATGGCGGTGGCCGACATCGGACCGCGGTTCGCGGATCTTCACGTCGCGCGCATACTTCCACATCTCGAGTTCATACGACTTGCCGTCGTCGATGATCAGCCGCGATACGGCTTCGAATAGGAGCAGGCAGAGCAGCACCACACTGGAGAGGAGGAGAGCGTTCTTCAGGAAGCTTTCGATTTTCTTGGGGACTGAAGTCCCGGATTGCGGCGGCATAGGTATCCCGGTCAATGCACTGAAACTCTGGCAACTCGGCCACTTCTATCAAAGAAAATGCAGGTGGTGCGACCGTTATGAGGTCTCCAAGGCATCGGTAAACGCCGAAAAGGCCCTGGGCGAGCAATATCTGCTGCATTTTGCCTTGCCGAACTTCTATTTCCATTGCACGGCCACCTACGCAATCTTGCGTCAGTGCGGTGCCGAAATCCGGAAACGCGATTTCATCGACGGCGTCTAAAGAGGCCTGTGCACAAGGCGCACCCTGCCATCACGCTTGGCTTGGGCGCACCGGTGTGTATAACGGATCGCCAACCCGGCGGCCCCACGCTCACTAGTTGAGGGAGCCGCCCTTTTTTTACCCCCGGTTTGGAGGTTGGCATGCAGATACAGGAAGCGCTTACGTTCGATGACGTGCTCCTGAAGCCTGCAGCTTCTTCGGTCCTGCCCTACCAGACCGCGACCCGCACCCGCCTCACGCGCACCATCGAACTGGGCATCCCGCTGATGTCGGCGGCGATGGACACGGTCACCGAGGCGCCCATGGCAATCGCCATGGCCCAGGCCGGCGGCATCGGCGTCATTCACAAGAACTTCGATCCCGAGACGCAGGCCAACGAGGTCCGCAAGGTCAAGAAGTTCGAAAGCGGCATGGTGATCAACCCGGTCACCATCCATCCCGACCAGACGCTGGCCGATGCGCTGGGCCTGATGACGATGCATCAGATCTCCGGCATCCCCGTCGTCGAGCGCGGCAACGGCAAGCTCGCCGGTATTCTCACCAACCGTGACGTCCGTTTCGCCACCGACAATGCCACGCCGGTCAGCGTGCTGATGACCAAGGACCGGCTCGTCACCGTGCGCGAGGGCGTGAGCAAGGAGGAGGCGCGCCGTCTCCTGCACCAGCGCCGCATCGAGAAGCTGATCGTGGTCGACGAGAACTACCGCTGCGTCGGCCTGATCACGGTCAAGGACATCGAGAAGGCCAACAAGTTCCCCGGCGCCAGCAAGGACGAGAAGGGCCGGCTGCGGACCGCCGCGGCCACCGGCGTCGGCGAGGATGGTCTCCGCCGCGCCCAGCTCCTGATCGACGCCGATGTCGACGTGATCGTGGTCGACACCTCGCACGGCCATTCGCGCGGCGTGCTCGATGCCGTGACGCGCGTGAAGAAGCTCAGCAACTACACCCAGGTCATGGCCGGCAACGTCGCCACCCGCGAAGGCGCCCAGGCCCTGATCGATGCCGGCGCCGATGCCGTGAAGATCGGCATCGGGCCGGGTTCGATCTGCACCACGCGCATGGTGGCCGGCGTCGGCGTGCCGCAGCTCACCGCGATCATGGAGGCGGTCGAGGCCTGCCACGCCGCCGGCGTGCCGGCGATCGGCGACGGCGGCATCAAATATTCCGGCGACCTCGCCAAGGCGATCGC
>CAMARK010000152.1 GCA_945860205.1 Reyranella massiliensis 521
ACCACGGTCTTCAACCTGCTGCTGCGCTTCTACGATCCCGAGGCAGGCACCATCCGGGTCGACGGCATCGACATCCGCGACCTCAGTTTCGCCGATCTGCGCGGCGCGCTGGCCATCGTGCCGCAGGAGCCGGTGCTGTTCAGCGCCTCGGTGGCCGACAATATCCGATACGGCCGCCCCGACGCCTCGGAGGCCGAGGTTCGGTCAGCGGCCGAGGCGGCCTCGGCGGCGGCCTTCATCGAGAGCCTGCCGCAGGGCTTCGCCACCGATCTCGGCAACCGCGGGGTACGGCTGTCCGGCGGCCAGCGCCAGCGCATCGCCATTGCCCGGGCGCTGCTCTGCGACCCCGCCATCCTGCTGCTCGACGAGGCGACCAGCGCACTCGACGCCGAGAGCGAACTGGCCGTCCAGCAGGCGCTCGACCGGCTGATGCAGAAGCGGACCACCCTGGTGATCGCCCACCGGCTGGCGACCGTGCAGAAGGCCGACCGGATCGTGGTGGTGGATCAAGGGCGGGTGGTCGACGTCGGCCGCCATGCCGACCTGATCCGTCGCGGCGGGCTCTATGCCCGGCTGGCCGAGCTGCAGTTCAATCTGCCGTCCGTCGCCGCGAGCTGATCCAATACTTTAAATATCCTTGAATTTCCCTTGAATAACAGGGAGGTATAGTCTAATGTTCAGCCATATTACGACCCTATTTTGACGATGACTAAAGGCCTCGCCATGCTCATCACATCGCATTCCACGCAGCCTCTTGCCCGTCGCCAGGGCCTCGCCCGCTTCGCCGATTGGTGGCCAGCCGCCTTGATCGGCCTCGTGGCTCTCCTGGGCGCCGTTCCCGAGAGCAACGCGCAGGCGCTCCTCACGCTTCTCTAAATCTTACGGCCGTCCCGAGGCCTTCTGCTCGGCATCGAGGCGCCGAAGCTCCCGGCGCAGGATCTTGCCCGTCGTCGTGAGCGGCAGCTCGGTCACGAAATCGACCTCGCGCGGATACTCGTGCGCCGCCAGCCGGGTCTTCACGAAATTGGCCAGGTCGGTCTTCAAGGCATCGGTGGCCGCGATCTCGGGCCGGAGCTGGACGAAGGCCTTCACGATCTCGGTTCGCACCGGGTCGGGCACGCCGACTACGCCCACCATGGCGACCGCCGGATGCTTCATCAGGCATTCCTCGATCTCGCCGGGTCCGATGCGGTAGCCGCCCGACGTGATCACATCGTCGTCGCGGCTCTTGAAGAAGACGTAGCCGTCGGCGTCGATGCGGCCGAGGTCGCCGGTCAGCAGCCAGTCGCCGGCATACTTGCGCGCCGTCGCCTCGGGGTTGCGCCAATACTCCAGCATGACGATGGGATCGTGGCGCCAGCCCGCGATCTGGCCGTCCTCGCCCGGTGGCAGCACATTGCCCTCGGCATCGACGATGGCGACCTTGCGGCCGGGGCAGGCGCGGCCGCAGGAGCCAGGCCGAACCTCGAACCAGTCCGGAGAATTCAGCAGCATCAGGTTCATCTCGGTCTGGCCGTAGCCTTCCGAAATCGTGGTGCCGAACGACTCGCGGCCCCAGGCCAGCAGTTCCTCGCCCATGGCCTCGCCGCCGGTCGAGACCGCGCGCACGTTGTAGGACCAGCGCTCCTGCGGCCTGTGGACCTGGCGCATCATTTTCAGCGCCGTGGGCGGAATGAAGCTCACGCCGACGCGATGCTTCGCCAGAAGGGCGAAGGCACGCTCGGGATCGAACTTGGCGAAGCGGTGGGCGAGCACCGGCGTGCCGTAGTACCAGGCCGGGAAGAGCGCATCGTAGAGCCCGGCGATCCACGCCCATTCGGCCGGGGTCCACATGATCTCGTTGCCCCGGGGCCAGTGGCCCAGCCACTGCTCCACCGGCGGGATGCTGCCGATCATCATGCGATGGGCGTGGAGCGCGCCCTTGGGCTGACCGGTCGTGCCCGAGGTGTAGATCAGCAGCGCCGGATCCTCGGCCGCGGTGTCGACGGTGACGAAGCTGTCGGAGGCGGCGGCCAGCAGGCGATCCCAGTCGAGGAAGTCGCGGCCATGCGCGCCGGCACCGATCACGATGATCGTCTTCAGGTGCGGCAGGTGATCGCGCACCGCCAGGATCTTGGGCAGGTTGGCCATATCGGTGATGACGGCGGAGGCCTCGGCATTGGAGAGCCGGAATTCGACCGCTTCCTCGCCGAACAGCGTGAACAGCGGCAGCACGATCGCGCCCATGCGGTAGCCGGCGAGATGGCAGAGCGTGAGTTCCGCGCTCTGGCTCAGGAACACAGCCACGCGATCGCCCTTCGTGATTCCACGCGCTCCGAGCGCGTTGGCCAGCCGCGAGCTGGCGGCGAGAAGCTGGCCGAAGGTCCAGTTGCGGACGCTGCCGTCGGCATTCTCGACGATCATCGCCAGCGTATCGGGCGGATGGCGCTCGCAGACCGCGCGGCCGATGTTGAAGCGCTCGGGCCTGGGCCAGCGGAACTGCTTCATGGCTTCGTCGTAGGAAAGACCGCGGGGGATCATGGGTGGCGCAACCTCCTGTCAGCGACTTACGCGCTTGATGACGCGCGCCGCCAGCAATTCCTCCGGCGTCGGCACCCAGATCGAATCGCCCGGCGTGTCGAGCACGCGTTGGGCGAAATCGGGTGCGATGCCGGCGCTCATCGTGAGGAACCGCTTCATGTCGCGGTTGGCCTCGAACATGTCGTCGGCGCTCATGCCGGGGAAGCTCGCTTGATGAAAGCCCAGCTTGGCCCCCGGTGCGATGCTGCGATCGACGCCGCCCAGGAAGGCGATGGTGCAGGCCGAGGCGCAGCCGGTTTCGACCCGCGTGGCGAGCCGGCGACTGCGGATCATCCGGCTGATCTCGAAGCCCGCACCGATGCGCCCGCCGGGACCGGACAAGACGACCTCGCGGATCTTGGGATTCTGCTCGAACATCCGCCGCACGGCCTGATCGCTGCCCATGCCGTAGCTGCCGTCGACGTAAAGCACGGTGCCGTCGGGACTGACCGAGAGGGCGAGATCGCCCAGCTCTTCGTCGCCGTTATAAATGTTCCAGAGTTCGGCCAGCGCCGGCACGGCGCGGTCGTAGAGCAGCGTGCCGATGGCGAGCACGGAGACGGCCGCGGCGACAACCGCGAGCAGGGGCATCAGGCCGCCACCGCGACGCCGGCCGGCGACGGCGGTGAGCGCGATCTGCCAGATGGCGAAAATCGAGGTAACGGCGCAGAGCACCGCAGGCGCCACGATATGGAACAAAGTCGTCTGGCTGCCGCTGAACACCGCCAGCGAAACGCTGCCCAATCCGATCAGCAGGGCAACAGCGGCCCAGACACCGCGATAGTAGAGCGTCTGGGCGGGCGAGGCGGTGCCGTCGCGCAAGAGCGGAACGCCGACCGCCTCGAGATGGTCGCGCGCGCGTGCGAGCGCGCCGGTCGAGATTTCCTTCTGCCCGTTCACGTATCCCAGGGACTGGGCGAGATCGTCGGGCAGGGCGCCCTGCGGCAGGCGAACCATGCGCACGTTGACGGCGCGTGCGGCGGCTTCGGCGAAGGCGATCAGCGTTCTGGTGTGCTCGCGTGGTTCCCCCGGGCCAGCTACCAGGTACTCGATCTGCATGTGGTCGGCGTGCTGGGCGAGGCCGATGAGCGCAAGCAGCCCTGTTGCGCCCTCGATCACGAAAGTCGCCCTGTTGTCGCTCATCGACGGCGGTGGGACGCCGGGCGCGAAGACCGCGATCGCCTGGGCGTCGGCCGGCATTGCACGGCGAACGACGCCAGCATTGCCAGCATTGATGGATTCCGTGGACACTGAACTCACTCCCGGAGCGTGCTTTCTCCCGCCGCGCCCCGTCTGTATGCTGCGGCAGTTCTCGCGGAGCGTCCACATGTCCCCTGACGACCATGCCTTCTCGCCCGGTGCCCGGGCCAGGAACATCGATTCCGGCGCCAGGGTCGTCCCGTCGGTCTGTCCACACGACTGCACCAGCACCTGTGCGCTGGATGTCGAACGCCTGGATGCCCGAACGATCGGCCGTATTCGCGGTTCGCAGCGCAACGACTATACCGCGGGCGTGATCTGCGAAAAGGTCGCCCGCTATGCCGAGCGCATCCATCATCCCGACCGGCTGATGAAGCCGCTGCGCCGCACGGGACCGAAGGGATCGAAGCAGTTCGCCGAGATTTCGTGGAGCGACGCGCTCGACATCGTGGCCGAGCAGTTCATCACCAAGGCCCGCCAGCTCGGCACCGAAACGGTCTGGCCATACTACTACGCCGGCACCATGGGCATCGTGCAGCGCGACGGCATCAACCGCCTGCGCCATGAGATGAAATACTCGCGTTACTTCTCGACCATCTGCGTGACGCTTTCCGACACCGGCTGGATCGTGGGCGCTGGCGCCAAGCGCGGCGCCGACCTGCGCGAAATCGACGCGCATTCGGAGTTGGTGGTGATCTGGGGCGGCAACCCCGTGAACACCCAGGTCAACGTCATGACCCACGCCATGAAGGCCAAGAAGCGCGGCGCCAAGCTGGTCGTGGTCGATCCCTACCGCACCGGCACGGCCGAGCAGGCCGACATGCATCTTGCGGTGCGTCCCGGCACCGACGGCGCGCTGGCGGTCGGCGTCATGCACGTGCTGTTCAAGGAAGGTTACGCCGACTGGGACTACCTGCGGAAATACACCGACGCGCCGGATGAACTGGCCGCGCACGTGGCGACCCGCACGCCGGAGTGGGCCTCGAAGATCACCGGGCTTTCGGTCGAGGAGATCGTGGCCTTCGCGCGCCTGTTCGGGAAGAGCAAGGCCGCCTTCGTCCGCTGCCACCATGGTTTCAGCCGCAGCCGCAACGGCGCCGTGAACATGCATGCCGTGACCTGCCTGCCGGCGGTGACGGGCGCCTGGCAATACAAGGGCGGCGGCGCGCTCTACGGCCATACCGGCATGTATCCGCTGAACCGCACGCTGATCGAAGGCCTCGACATGGTCGACACCGGGGTCCGCGACCTCGACCAGTCGCGGCTGGGACCGATCCTGACCGGCGACCGCGCGGCCTTGAAGAACGGCCCGCCGGTGACGGCGATGCTGATCCAGAACACCAACCCGGCGATGGTCTGTCCGGAACTGGAACTGGTGCACAAGGGTTTTGCGCGCGAGGACCTGTTCACCTGCGTGCACGAGCAGTTCATGACCGAGACGGCGGCCTTTGCCGACATCGTCCTGCCGGCCACCATGTTCCTCGAGCACGACGATTTCTACACGGCGAGCGGCCATACCTTCTTCCAGGTGACCAAGGCGGTGATCGAGGCGCCGGGCGAGACGCGCGAGAACCATTACGTGATCTCCGAACTGGCCAAGCGGCTGGGCGCCAAGCATCGCGGCTTCGACATGACGCCATGGGAGATCATGGACGAGACGCTTAAGAAGTCCGGCATGTGGGATGCCGAAACCAACTGGGCCAAGGGCGGCCAGGACCATCATCTCGGCTTCGAGACGTCGCACTTCCTCGACGGCTTCGCCTGGCCCGACAAGAAGTTCCGCTTCAAGCCCGACTGGGCCGCCCACGGTCCGCGCGGCAAGGAGATGCCCACGCTGCCCGACCATTTCGACGTGATCGACAATGCCACGGCCGAGAAGCCGTTCCGGCTGGTCGCCGCTCCTGCGCGCACCTTCCTGAATTCGACCTTCACCGAGACGCCATCCTCCCAAAAGCGGGAAGTGCGGCCGACGGCGATGATGAACCCCGAGGATTGCAAGGCGCTGGGATTGGCCGACGGCGATCGCGTCGAAATCGGCAACGAGCGCGGCAAGACCATCGTCAATGCCAAGGCCAAGGCCGGCCAGCAGCAAGGCGTCGTCGTCGTCGAGGGCATCTGGCCGAACCGCAACTTCGAGACCGGCATCGGCATCAATGCGGTGACCTCGGCCGATCCCGGCTGGCCGAACGGTGGCGCGGTCTTCCACGACACCGCGGTCTGGATTCGCAAACTGGCGTGAGCGACGGTTTTCAACCGGCGGCCAATCCGAGCATCGTCCAGACGCAGACGGCGCGGGTTCCGGGCCGCGCCCACGTGCTGGTGATCGGCAACGAGAAGGGCGGATCGGGCAAATCGACGACGGCGCTGCATATCGCCGTGGCGTTGATGGGCGAGGGCAGCCGCGTCGCCACGCTCGATCTCGATGCCAGACAGGGAACGCTCAGCCGCTATATCGAGAATCGTGCGGCCTACGCGGCGCGCAAGGGCATCGATCCGGCCATGCCGATTCACGCCGCGGTGCCGCTCTCGACCTTGCCGGATCGCGCGGCGGCGGAAGCCGACGAGAAAGCGCGCTTTGAGGCGGCTCTGGCACCTGTACTCGCTGCCGCCGACTTCGTGATCGTCGACACGCCCGGCAGCGACACGCACCTCTCGCGCACCGCCCATGTCTGGGCCGATACGCTGCTGACGCCGCTCAACGACAGTTTCATCGACCTCGACCTGCTGGCCCGCGTCGATCCGGACACGCTCAAGGTCGTGCGGCCGTCGATCTATGCCGAAGCGGTATGGAAGCAGCGCCAGCTCAGGGCCATCCAGGGCGGCCGGCCGGTCGACTGGGTGGTGATGCGAAATCGCCTGTCCTCGCTCGCCGCCCGCAACAAGCGCGACATGGGCAGCGTGATCGAGGCGCTGGCCAAGCGCGTCGGTTTTCGCGTCGCGGCGGGCCTGAGCGAGCGCGTGATCTACAAGGAGCTGTTCCTGAGCGGTCTCACGCTGCTCGATCTCAAGCGTGCCCAGCTCGGAGAAAAAGATGGTGGACCATCACTGACCTTGAGCCATGTCGCGGCACGCCAGGAAGTACGCGACCTCGTGACGGCACTCAATCTGCCGCCACCGGCGCCTTGCGCACGAGAGGCTGCGCCCGCCACAGAAGCATCCACGCTAGCCCCGCCACCTGCAGCATGAAGAGCGCGCCGTAGGACCAGGTGTAGCCGTCCGGCGAATAGCCCGACGCGGTGCGCGGCCACAGGTCGACCACTTTGCCGATCGCCCATTGGCCGGCGAAGATCACGCTGAAGACCACCAGGTTGCAGCTCGTGCTGACCCTGCCGGCATATTCCGGCGGAAACGACCGCGCGAGCAGCGGCATGTACTGGATGGGATAGGCACCGAGGAAGCCGAACAGCAACCACGCGAGCACCGGCTCGAACGACGGCAGGAAGGCCAGCCAGGCGCAGACCAGGGCGAACAGCACACTGACGAGGTTCGCCGAGGCGAAGTCGCTGACGCCGACGCGGCGGAACCAGCCGGCGATTACGCCGCTCAGCGCGAAACCGAGCGTCATGATGGCAGTGGTGTAGAGCTGGATGTCGGCGCGCGCCTCGATGTCGGTGATGCCGCCGACGTCGCGCAGCCACGGCCCGATCCAGAGTGTGATGCTGGCGATGAACGCGATCTGCTGGAAGGTGAGCACCGGCTGGATGCGCCAGAAGAAGCCATCGGTGAGAACGATGCCGGTGATGCGGAACTGCTCGCGGAGAGTGCCCTTGGCGGTCGGCGCCCCACGTTCGGGCACGACCGTGAACAGGATGGCGGCGGTCACGAGGCAGAGGCCCGCCAGCCAGAAGAACAGGCCCTGCCAGCTTATGATAGACAGCGACCATTGGACCGGCAGCGTCGCGGCCATCGAACCGATGCCGCCTGCCATCATGTGGAAACCGGTGATCAGGCCCCAGCGCTCCGGCGGATACCACAGCGTGATCGCCTTGATGGCCGCCATCAGCCCGCCGGCGAAGCCGAGCCCGATCAGGACGCGGGCGACGATCAGCTCGGGCAGCGACACCGCGAGGCCGAACATTGCCGAGCCGATGGCCGCGGTCACCATCAGTACGGTCTGTACGCGCCGCGGGCCATAGCGGTCGAGCATGACGCCCAGGATCGGCTGGCAGCCGGCGAAAAACAGGAAGAAGGCCGAGGTGAGCAGGCCGAGATCGCCGGCGGTGAGTCCGACATCGCGCTCGAGATAGGGGAAGATCACCGCGTTCACGCCGCGGAAGATGTAGGAAAGGAAATACGCCAGCG